>DATEUE010000221.1:0-7091 GCA_035283305.1 Vicinamibacteria bacterium
AAACGGATGAACGGAAGCGGATGAACGAAGAACTGCCAGACGGCCTGGACTGAGCGTGAGGGGGGGCATCTCGCCCCCCCCTCGCCCCCCGAGGTGTTAGAACTGACCCCAGAGGTACTGGTTCGTGACCTCGTGGTGGAACTGGATCTCCTCGCGCTTCACGATCGCCCCGAGCGCTTTGGCGCAGCGCTCCGCTGAGGAGAGCTTCAGCTCGGCGTACTTCTCGTGCACCTCGGTGCCGAGCAGCTCCTGCGCGTACTTGCTGCCCTTGAACAGCCGGATCGCGTCGTAGATGTTGTCGGGCAGGAAGCGCGTGCGCGAGCGCTTGCCGTCGTTGTCGTCCTCGCCGCCCGGCCCTTCGAGCCCGGTCTTGAACAGCGAGTAGATCGCGAGGTAGGGGTTGGCGTCCGGGGCGATCGAGCGCACCTCGATGCGCGCCGTGCGCTCGTTGCCGATCGGGATGCGCACCATCGAGCCCCGGTCCTTGGCCGAGACCTTGATCTGGTTGGGCGCCTCGAAGTGCGGGTCGAGGCGGCGGTAGGAGTTGACGCTCGAGTTCAGGATCAGGCAGATGTCGTTGCCGTTCGCCAGGATCCGGTTGATGAAGTTCCAGGCGAAGCTCGACAGCCCGTCCTGGCCCTTCTTGTCGTAGAAGATGTTCTTGCCCTTCTTCGCGATCGACATGTTGGTGTGGCAGCCGTTGCCGTTGACGGCCGCCACCGGCTTCGGCAGGAACGACGCCGTCATGTCCATCTGCGCCGCGACCTGGCGCGCGATCAGCTTGTAGAGCTGCACCTGGTCGGCGCCGACCACCGCCTCGGAGTAGCCGTAGTTCATCTCGAACTGCGAGGGCGCCACCTCGGGGTGGTCCTTCTCGTTGGCGAAGCCGAGCGCGCGCTGCACCTCGGCCGAGGTGTCGATGAAGCGCCGCAGCGTGTCGCCCGGCAGCGAGTGGTAGTAGCCGCCGGTCGAGACGTACTCGAACTGGCCGGTCTCGAAGTAGCGCCGCTCGGCGTCGCGGCCCTTGAAGATGAAGCCCTCGATCTCGTTCGCGACGTGGGCCACCATGTCCTTCTTCCGCAGCCGGGCCGCGAACTCCTTCAGCCGCGCGCGCAGGTCGGCCACGTACGGCGTGCCGTGCTGATCGCAGACGTCGCCGAACACCAGCACCTTGCCGGGTCCGAAGACGTCGGCGGGCAGGAAGTAGAACGCCGGCCAGTCGATGCCGAGGCGCAGGTCCGACTCGGCCTGGCGCGAGAAGCCGCGGATCGACGAGCCGTCGAAGGTGAGGTTGTCGGCCGACTTCAACAGGAACTTCTTGTCGTAGTCGAGCATGTGGAAGCGGCCCTCGAGGTCGGTGAAGCAGACGGTCACCGCCTTGATGCGCTTCTCGTCGGTCAGGTACTTCATCCGCGACTCGCGGATCTTGCCCGGGTCCTTCCCGGCCACGCGATCGGCCTTGGCCTGGAGGTTCATCTCCTCCAGCTTGTCGTACGGGATCTCCAGAAAGTCACGCAGCGGTGTCGTCATTGCTCTCCTCTTGGTTGGGATCGCGCGGCCGGTAGGTAGGCGGTCCGGCCGCCATTCAGGGCCTAATTATCCGTCCTTTAGTCTTAATTGCAAGTCCTCAAGGCTAAAAACTCGGTTCTTAGGCGATTCGGTTAGCTTGGCGCGGACCCCGGCCCGGGCCGACCTCCCGCGCCGGTCGGCGTGCCTTTGCAACATTCTTGGATCCCGTCGCACCGGAGGCGACAGGAATGTCGTAGCGGCGCCTGTCCGGCCGCGGCCTTCAAACCCAGCCCGGCTAAGGGGTTGTCGCCAGACAAGCCGCGCTCGCCGGCGGCACGTGCCTTGCTCCTGTCACGAGCGGTTCCGGGAATGCGGCTTGCGCGAAGGGTCGGGGGCGGCAGCGCGGCCCGACGCAAGAGCCAGTACCGGTGCGATAGAACGGCTGAACGGCATTCCAGGGATGACGAACGATCGGAGGCGGAGCGTCGAACGAGTTTGTGGTTCCGACGACCCGCTCTGACAACTTTGTCGGCGCTCGGCGACCCCGGCGCCGTACGAGCTGCCTGAAGGAGGCGGAATGACATCGAGCGACGTATTGAAACTGGCGAAGGAAAAGGGCGTGAAGATCGTCGACCTGCGCTTCATCGACATGCCCGGCCTTTGGCAGCACTTCTCGATTCCCGCGGCGGAGCTGAGCGAGGACCTCTTCAAGGAGGGGATCGGCTTCGACGGTTCTTCGATCCGGGGATTCCAGGCGATCAACGAGTCGGACATGCTGCTCTTCCCCGACGCCTCTACGGCGGTGATCGATCCGTTCACCAGCGTGCCCACGCTGGTGCTGATCTGCGACGTGAAGGACCCGATCACCGGTGCGGCCTACCCGCGCGATCCCCGCTACGTGGCGAAGAAAGCCGAGGCCTACCTCAAGAGCACCGGCATCGCCGACACCGTGTACATCGGGCCCGAGCTCGAGTTCTTCATCCTCGACAGCGCCCGCTTCGACCAGGGCTACAACTTCGGCTTCTACCACCTGGACGCGGAAGCCGGAACCTGGAACAGCGGGCGCGAGGGCACGCCGGAGCGGCCCAACCTCGGCTATCGGGCCCGCTACAAGCAGGGCTACTTCCCGGTGTCGCCCGCCGACCACCACCAGGACCTTCGCTCCGAGATGGTGCTGAACCTCGAGGCCTGCGGGGTGAAGATCGAGGTGCACCACCACGAGGTGGCCTCGGCCGGTCAGACCGAGATCGACATGCGCTTCGACACCCTCGTGCGCATGGCCGACAAGGTGCTCTGGTACAAGTACTGCACCAAGAACACGGCGAAGAAGTACGGCAAGACCGTGACGTTCATGCCCAAGCCGATCTTCCAGGACAACGGCTCCGGCATGCACACGCACCAGTCGCTCTGGAAGGACGGCAAGAATCTCTTCTACCAGAAGGGCGGCTACGCCGACATCTCGCCGATGTGCAAGCACTACATCGGCGGCATCCTCAAGCACGCGCCGGCGCTGTGCGCGCTGATCGCGCCTTCGACCAACTCCTACCGGCGGCTGGTGCCCGGTTACGAAGCCCCGATCAACCTCGCCTACAGCGCGCGCAACCGCTCGGCCGCGGTGCGCATCCCGATGTACTCGAGCTCGGAGAAGGCCAAGCGGCTCGAGTTCCGGACTCCCGACCCGACCTGCAATCCGTATCTGTCCTTCGCCGCGTGCCTGATGGCGGGACTCGACGGGGTGCAGAACAAGATCGACCCCGGAGAGCCGCTGGACAAGGACCTCTACGAGCTGCCGGCGGAAGAGGCGGCACGCGTGAAGCAGCTGCCGGGCTCGCTCGACGCCGTGCTCGACAACCTCGAGAAGGACCACGAGTTCCTGCTCAAGGGCGACGTCTTCACGCGCGACCTGATCGAGACCTGGATCGACTACAAGCGCAAGAACGAGGTCGACGCCATCCGCCTGCGCCCCCACCCCTGGGAGTTCGCCTTGTACTTCGACATTTAGCGGGGGGTAAGGGGGGGTGCGACACCCCCCCTTTGCTCTCCAGCCGTTATTCGTTTCCGTTGTCCGTTTCCGTTGTCCGTTTCCGTTGTCCGTTTCCGTCGTCCGTTCCCCGTTGTCCCTTAGCCCGCCGTTCGGACCAGAATCCCCCAAGCATGACCCCCGTCGCGCTGGTCCGCCTTCTCGAGGACGCGCCCGGCCCCGACGCGCTCGCGCTGCTCCGCCGTCACGGCCTGCTGGATCCCCGGCGCGCCGCGGGCGAGCTGCGAGCCATCGCGAAGGACACCGAGGCTCGGTCCGCGCTCGCCCGCCTGCTTCCGGCGCTGCTGCCGGCGCTCTCGGCCGTGCCGGATCCCGACGCGGCGCTGTCCCGGCTCGAGCGCTTCGTCCACGCGAGCGGTGGCGGTGCCGGTGTCCTCGCCGTGCTTCACGAGCATGGGCCGGCGTCGTTGGAGCTGCTGGCCTGGGCGCTCGGAGCGAGCCCTTTCCTGGCGGACCAGCTCGTCCGCCACCCCGAGTGGGCGGGCGGGCTCACGCAGCCTCGCGCGCTCGGCCGCCCGCGTAGCGCGAGGCAGCTCACGCTACAGGTCCGCAAGGCGATCGCGGAGGCCGGCCCGGGAGGCGCCCGCGACGTGTTGCGGCGCACCCGGCGCCGGGAGATCGTGCGCATCGCGCTCCTGGACCTGCGCCGACTCGCGTCCGTGGAGCAGACGCTGCGCGCGCTCTCCTCGCTGGCCGACGTGCTCGTGTCCGGCGCGTTCGACGTGGCCACCGCCGAGGTGCGCGCCGAAGCGGGGCTTAAGCCGCTGCACTCTGGGGCACGCTCGGGATTCGCCGTGCTCGCCCTCGGCAAGCTCGGCGGCGCGGAGCTGAACTTCAGCTCGGACGTCGACCTCGTGTACCTGCACCGCACGGATTCGGACGCGCACGCGGAGGCGCTCGGCCGACGCCTCACGGCCGTGTTGGGCGACGCGAGCCACGAAGGGCACGTCTACCGCGTGGACCTGAGGCTGCGGCCGGAGGGGCGCGCCGGTGCCATCAGCCATTCGCTGCGTTCGGCGGAGGAGTACTACGGCACCCGCGGCGCCTCGTGGGAGCGGCTCGCGCTGATCAAGGCGAGGCCCGTCGCGGGCGACACGGAGCTCGGGCGGTCGCTGCTGCGGCGAGTCACGGCGTTCGTCTGGGAGCGTCCGTTCGAGGCGCACGCTCTGCGCGAGGTCCTGCGCATGAAACACGACGGCGATCGCCGCCTGGCCGCCCGCGGGCTCACCGACCGCCACGTGAAGCTCGGCCGCGGGGGCATCCGGGAGATCGAGCTCGTCACCCAGGTGCTGCAGCTCCGCGGCGGCGGTCGCCGGGATCTGCGGGCGCGCGCGACGCTTCCGGCGCTCGCCGCGCTGCGCGAGGCGGGAGCCCTGCCCGCGCCCGAGGCCGACGCACTGGCGCGAGCCTACCTGTTCTTGCGGGACGTCGAGAACAAGCTGCAAATGGTCCACGACGCCCAGACCCACGTGCTGCCGGTGGACGACGACGAGCTGCGACTGCTCGCTCGGCGGCTGGGCTACCGGGACGGCCGGGACGCGCCGGCCGCCATCCGCTTCCGGAGCGACCTCTCGGGCCACAGAGACACCGTGCATCGGCTATTCCAGGAGCTGCTGCTGCGGCCGCTCAACGCCGGAAGCGCTCCGTGAAGAAGCGCGAGGCGCTCTCGCGATGCCGGTCGAGGTCGGCCAGGAACGCGTGGCCGGCCTGCTTCCAGTCGGCTCCCGTGTAGCCGAGGCGCCGCGCCAGGAAGCGCAGCTCCTCCGAGTCCGGCTCGGGCAACAGCAGATCGCGCGCGTTGCCCCGGACCATGCGGAGGGCGTCCGCCACGCGGCGCCAGAAGAGATAGGCGGCACGGAGCGCGTCGCGCTCCGCCACACCCAAGAGGCCCGCCTCGCCCAGACGGTCCAGCGCTTCGAGCGTCGCGGGCGTGCGCAGCTGCGGCTGCTCGCGGCCGTGCTCGATCTGCAGGTACTGCACCGCGTACTCGACCTCCACCAAGGCCCCGGGGCTGTACTTGACGTTGAAGCGACCCGCGGGCACCAGCTCGCGACACTGCCGGTCGCGCAGGTGAAGGGCATTCGCGCGGTCCCACGGCTCGTCGCTCCAGACGAACGCATCACGCACGCCCAGGACCTCGGCCCCGAGCGCCGGATCGCCCGCCACGTGCCGGAGCTTGATCAGGGCCTGACGCTCGAACCCGGCAGCCCCGCCCCCGGGCCGGTAGTATTCGCGGAGCGCCGCGAGCGGGCTCACCAGCGGACCCTTCGCCCCGTGCGGGCGCAGGCGCAGGTCGACGTGGAAGATCCCCTCCTGGCGCGCCGCGATGAAACCGCTGAGCTCCTTCACGACCTGCTCGTAGAACTGCCCCGGGTCCATCACCGGCGCGTCTGACGGGAAAGCTGGCCGGTACGCGAACAGGAGCTCGATGTCGGAGGCGTAGCCCATCTCGCGCCCGCCGAACTTGCCGAGGCCGAGCACGCTCAGCGGGCCCAGCCTGCCCAGCTCGGCGGGGGACACTGCCTGAGCACGCGCCACCTCGGCAAGGCAGGACCCGAGCGCCGCTTCGGCGACCGCCTCGGCCAGGTCCGTGAGAGCCTGCGAGAACCCGATCAGGCCGACGCCGGGGTCGACGAGCTGCCGCATGTCGGCCAGCAGCATCTCTTCGTCCTTGAGCTCGTTGAGGACGCGTCGTTGCTCCTCGAACGAACCGGCGGCGCCGAGACGAGCCTGGAGCTCGGACAGGAGCTCCGCGCGGCCGCGCAGCGGGCGTCGCTTCCACGTGTCGAGCACCGGCAGCAGGTGTTCCGCCTGCAGCCGCAGGAAGTCCTCCCACAGGAAGCTGCTCGCGCCCAGGAGCCGTGCCAGCTCGCGGAGCCCCTCGGGCGTCGCGAGCAGCTGGAGCGCAGGTGCCGCCGGCTCTCCGGCGAGCACGCGGTCGACCAGCTGACTGAACGAGCGCAGCGCGCGGACCGGGTCGGGGGCGACCGGCAGCAGGTGTGCGAACTGCTTGATGAGCGCCACGGCCACCCGCAGCCGCACGAGCTCCGCCGGGTCTTCGATCTTGCGCCCCTCGCGGCTCGCGATCAGGAAGGCGTCGCGGGCCTCCGAGCCGACGCTCGCGATCTCGACCTGGTGGATGTAGAGGTTTCTGAGGGTGAGCGCGGTGGCCAGGGCGTACAGGAAGCCCGGCGTGTCGCGGCCGCGCACTTCCATGCGCGTCCAGTGGGGATCCGCCGCGTTGTCGAAGTCGATGCTCAAGGGCTGTAGCGCGCCGGCTGGAAGCTCCCGGTCCGAGAACCGCTCGGCCAGGCGCCGGTCCAGCCGCTCGCTTGCCTCGTCGGTGCGGCCCGCGGCGACGAGGGTCAGCAGCCCGACGAGGTCGTCTTCGAGCTGTCGCGCGAGCCGCGGCGGATCGACGCGGGCGGAGTCGGCGCGCGGGCTCACCCGGAACTCGTCGACGATCGTGCGTGACGCCTTGGGCCCCGGCTCGGAGCGGCGTGGCCTCTGGCCGCGCGGGTGCTGTCGCGGCACGCCGGAG
>DATEUE010000222.1:0-5327 GCA_035283305.1 Vicinamibacteria bacterium
GAGCCACGGCTGCATTCGGCTCGGGCGCGAGCCGCTGCGTGTGGTCTACCGGGCGGCGCCGCTCGGCACGCCGGTCTACATCTACTGATGCGCGCGCGGCTGCTCTCGTTCGCGCTCGTCGCCGGAGCGGCGGCAGTGGCCACGGCCGCTCCGCAGGCCGAGCGCCCGCCGGATCCCGCGGCGCGCGCGCTCCAGCGCGAGGTGGCGCAGATGCGTCGCGAGCGGGAGCTCTCGGCGGGCAAGGGCTTCTACCTGCGCCTCGACGCCGCTCGGCAGCGCCTGGGCCTGATGCTCCAGGGCGTCACGCTCGACGACTACGCCGCGACCGGCCTGGAGCTGGGGGTGCCCGAGGTGCTGTTCTTCGATCGGCGCCCGCGGGCCGACTGGGATCTCGAGCCCACGTCCAAGGGCCGCCTCGAGCCCGAGCGGCAGCGCGACCGCGTCGAAATCGTCGCCCCCACGCCGGCCTCCGTCGCGGCCCGGCCCGCGGAGGGCGCCTCGCCCGAGCCGCCTCCGGCGGCGAAGAGCGCCGAGGAAGCCTACTCCGTGCCCTCTCCCTACCGCGTCGTGTTCGGCGAGGGCGTCTCGCTCGAGGTGCGCTCGCGGGGTGAGGGCCGGCGCAATCGCACTCTGCTCCGGCGCGTGGTCGACGCAGCGGGCCTGCGTCTGGCCGACCTGGGCTCGGCGCTCGGCCTCGGCTCGAAGGACCGGATCCGCCTGCGGGTCATGCTCGAGGCCGAGGACGCGGCCTCGCTCTACCGCTCGCTTCCGCCGGACGTGGGCCTGATCGTCGTGGGCCTGAAGCCCCGCTGAGCGCGTCTCAGGCCGGACGGTGCCGGATCGCGAACGCCTCGGCCGGGTTCTCGACCAGCAGCGTCCGGATCTCGGCGTCTCCGAGCCCGGCGGCGCGCAGCGCGGGTACGAAGCTGTCGAACAGGAACACGTGCGGACGGTAGCGGCCGCCGCCCGGCTCGCCCACGTGGTACCAGCCGGCGTCCTGCGACACGAGCACGCGGCCAAGCAGGTCCCGGCGGTGGAGGTCGAGCACGGCAAGGACATGGGTCGCGAGACTTGACTGCGAGACGCCGTCGAGCTCGACCCACGCCCCCTGCATCGCGGCCCACGCGCGGGTCGCCGGGTCCTTCTCGTTCTGGGCGTGCACCCAGACGTAGGCCTCCGGTGCGATCCCGAGCCCCGCGAGCACACCCATGATCTCGAGGGCCGCGCGCCCGTCGCCCGTATGGATCGCCAGCGTGAGGCCCGTAGCGAGGTGGGTGAGCGCTCCCGCCTCGACGAGCTTGCGGTCGATGGGGGAGAGCGGGCCCGCGTCGACGCCGAGCTTCACGAAGCCCGGTCGGATGCCCGAGTCCTCGATGCCGCGCTCGAACTCGGCCGTCCAACGTGCGGCGAGCTGCTTCGGCGTCTCCGCGTAGGCGTGCTTCGGGATCGCGATATCCCGAGCGGCGCCGTAGTAGCCGGTGTTGGTGACGATCTGGAGGCCGCTCGCCTCGGAGAGGCGTCGCAGCAGCAGCGGGTCGCGGCCGAGGTAGGCGGGCGTGCACTCGAAGAACGTCTGGCAGCCACGGCTGCGCAGCTCCTGGAGCTGCGGCAGGGCCACCCGGAACGCCTCTTCCGCGTCGTAGCGCGAGCGGCTCGCCACCTCGGCCCCGCCGAAGTCCACGAGCACGTGCTCGTGCACGAGCGTCGTGCCCAGCGCAGCGGCGTCGATCGGACCGCGCACGGCATGGACGGCGCGGGCGGGAGCCGGGCCCAGCGCGGCCGCCCCGGTCAGGGCGAGGAAAGCGCGGCGCTTCACGAGTCCGTCCGGCGCCTCACGCCTTCTTGAGGACGTCCCTCTCGAAGTCCCAGTAGACGGGCGCCTTGCGCTTGATCGACTCGTTCACCATGTGCGCGACCGCCGCAGCGTGGTGACCGGCGCGCCCGTCCTGGACCGAGGGCTTGCGCGTGCGCACCGAGTCGAAGAAGCGGGCCACGTGGAGCACGGTCGAATCAGGCCCGACCTCCGTCCACGACTCGCCCTGACTCTCCATCTGCGAGGGCCAGGTGTCCGGCGTCTCGAGCTTCTGGACGGCCGGGTCGGCCCAGTAGGCCTTCTCCAGGTTCGAGGGCCAGGACTCGACGATCCAGCCGTTGCCCTCGCGCCGGTGCTCGGGGGTGAAGCTCATGCGGCCGCCGCGGAACACCAGCGACCCCTCGTTGCCCATGATCGCGAAGCCGCTCTCGCCGCCGCCGGTGTTGTTGAAGGTCCCGCCGAGCGAGACCATGAAATTCTCCTTGCCGTACACGGCCGAGGCGTTGAGCGTGTCCGGCACCTCGTGCGTCTTCTGGTGACGGTAGTTGGCTCCGGTGGCGACAACCGACTCCGGCGCCACGGCGCCCATCACGTAGTGGACCGTGGTCATCAGGTGCACGAAGAGATCGGTCGAGATGCCGCCCGAGTAGTCCCAGTAGCAGCGCCAGCGGAAGAAGCGCTCGAGGCTGAAGGGCCGTTTCTGGGCCGGGCCCAGGAACATGTCCCAGTTGACCGACTTCGCATCGGCGTCGGGCGGGATCGGGTAGAGCCAGGCGCCCGACTCGCTGTTGCGGTCGTAGTTGGCGCGGATCAGGTGGATCGCCCCGAGCTTGCCGGACTGGATGAGCTCGCGCGCGGTCTGCTGCAACTTCGAGCTCATGCCGTTGCTGCCGACCTGCAGGATGCGGCCCGACTTCTCGGCCGCTGCGTACATCTCGGGGCCTTCGTCGATCGTGAGCGTCATCGGCTTCTCGAGGTACACGTCCTTGCCAGCCGCGAGCGCTGCCACGGTCTGCTCCCGGTGCCAGTGGTCCGGGGTCGCGATGATGACCGCGTCGATCGACTTGTCGGCGAGCAGCGCGCGCCAGTCGCCGTAGTCCTTCGCCTGGCTGCCGAGGCGTTCCTGGGCGCGCGTGACACGGCCCTTGTAGGCGTCGCACACGCCGATCACTTCGACGCCGGGCACCGCCACCGCCGCCTGCAGCACGCCCGACTGCACGCGCGCGCCCACGCCGATGATGCCGACCTGGATCCGGTCGTTGGCCAGGACGGCCTGCGAGGCTGCGGCCTCTCCCCCCAGCACGTGGACGATCGCCGGCGCCGCCGCCGCGCCCACAAGGCTTCTCTGAATGAACTGCCTGCGGCCGATTCCTCGCTTCATGGCGCTCACCTCGCTCGCTTCGGGCGCACGTTACGCCCGCCCGCCGCGACAGGTCAAGCGAAGCGGACGACTCAGCCGCGATTGACCTCGTGCCGGGCGGCCGCTAGCCTGTGCGCTCGCGTTCCGACACGATCGAGGTGCACATGAGCGAGAAGCAGCGGGCCCTCGAGGCCCTGGCCGCGGCCCAGTGGAAGCTCGCGCTGCGGCTGACCGGGGCCATGATGGCGGTCTACTTCGGCTTCATCCTGCTCGTGGCGTGGGCCAAGCCGCTGCTGGGCCGGCAGCTCGTGCCGGGCCTGAGCCTCGGCATCCTGCTCGGCGCGCTCGTGATCGTCACGGCCTGGATCCTGATCTGGATCTACGTGCGCTGGGCGAACAGCCACTACGACGCGACCGTGACCCGGATCCGCGAGACGGGCCGATGAGCACGAGCCTCGGGTCGCCCAACTTCGCCGCCATCTTTTTCTTCTTCCTGTTCGTGTCGGTGACGCTCGCGATCACGTACTGGGCGGCGCGCCGCACGCGCAGCACCGAGCACTTCTACGCGGCCGGTCGCAGCGTCACCGGCCTCCAGAACGGCCTGGCGCTCGCCGGCGATTACATGAGCGCCGCGAGCTTCCTCGGCATCGCCGGGCTCGTGGCGCTCTCGGGCTTCGACGGCCTCATCTACTCGATCGGCTTCCTGGTCGGCTGGCCGGTGGTGATGTTCCTGATCGCGGAGCCGCTGCGGAACCTGGGCCGCTACACCTTCTCGGACGTGGTGGCCTACCGCCTGCGCCAGACGCCCGTGCGGATCGCCGCGGCCATCGGCACGCTCGCCGTGGTCACCTTCTACCTGATCGCGCAGATGGTGGGCGCCGGCAACCTGATCAAGCTGCTGTTCGGCATCCCCTACGAGTGGGCGATCGTGATCGTCGGCGCGGTGATGATGGCGTACGTGCTCTTCGGCGGAATGCTCGCCACCACCTGGGTCCAGATCGTCAAGGCCGTCCTGCTGCTGGGTGGCGCGTTCCTGCTCGCGGTGATGGTGCTGGTCCGCTTCGCGATGAACCCGCTCGCTCTCTTCGCGAACGCTGCCGAGCGTTTCGGCGCCCAGGTGCTCGCCCCCGGCCAGCTCGTGGCCGACCCGCTCGACGCGCTCTCGCTCGGCATCGCCCTCATGCTCGGCACCGCCGGGTTGCCGCACATCCTGATGCGCTTCTACACCGTGCCCGACGCGAAGACTGCCCGCAGCTCGGTGAGCTACGCGACCGGCTTCATCGGCTTCTTTTACCTGCTGACGTTCATCCTCGGCTTCGGCGCCATGGTCATCGTGGGCCCCGACGCGATCAAGGCCGTCGACAAGGGCGGCAACATGGCGGCGCCGCTACTGGCGGAGGCGGTGGGCGGAGAGGGATTCCTCGGCTTCATCGCGGCGGTCGCGTTCGCGACGATCCTGGCCGTCGTGGCCGGCCTGACGCTGTCGGGCGCCGCGGCACTCTCGCACGACCTGTGGGTGAACGTGGTGCGGGCCGGGAAGGCTCCCGAGCACGAGCAGTTCCTGGTCGCGCGGGTGGCGGCGGTCCTCGGCGGGCTCGTGTCAGTCGCCCTCGGGATCGTGTTCAAGGGCGAGAACGTGGCCTACATGGTAGGCCTGGCGTTCGCGATCGCCGCGAGCGCCAACTTCCCGGCATTGGTGCTGTCGGTCTTCTGGCGCCCGTTCACGACCCGCGGCGCGCAAGCCAGCATGCTCGTCGGGACCTTCTCGGCCCTGCTGCTGATCTTCCTCTCGCCGACCATCCAGGTGAGCGTGCTGGGACGCGCCTCGGCGCCTTTTCCCTTGCGCAACCCCGGCCTCGTCACGATCCCGCTGTCGTTCCTGGTTGGGATGGTGGTCTCGCTGCTGACGAAGGAGCGCGATGCCGCCGAGAACTTCGACGGGATGCAGCATCGACTCCATCTCGGCCCGGAGGCGGACCAGGTCTGACCATCCGCCCTGGCGTGGTCCCGGCAAAACAGCTTGCCTTGTCCGTCTAACTCCACATGCGGGGTCCGGGTATTCGCGGGGCGGCCTGGCTCCGAAGGGGCTCCGCGCTCCTCGCGTTCGGGTCGTTGTGGGGGTGTGTCGACTTCCGAGACGTCCTGACGTTCCCG
>DATEUE010000223.1:0-8100 GCA_035283305.1 Vicinamibacteria bacterium
CCGCTGGCGTCATATGATCCCCGACGAGTCACGAGACCTCTTCGCATGAAAATCCCCTCTTGTCCGACCCAGTGGCTTCGCCGGTCAGCCCTCCTGGCCCTGACTCTGGCGGCCGCTCTCCCGATCCCCCCCGCCTGCGCCGAGGACGGATACGAGCTCTGGCTCCGCTACCGGCCCGTCTCCGACGCCGCCCTGCGCAGCACCTACCGCAGCGCCGTGACCGGCCTGCTGGTCGAGAGCTCCTCCCCCACCCTGCGCGCCGCTTCCGGCGAGCTCGAGCGCGGCCTCGCGGGCCTGCTCGGGGCCGCCCCGCCGCACATCTCCGCTCCGGAGCGCGACGGCCTCATTTTGGCCGGCACGCCCGCAAGCTCCCCGCTCGTGGCCTCGCTCGACCTCGCCGCCTTCCTCGCCCGCGCGGGCGAGGAAGGCTTCGTGCTGCGCGCGATGCCCGTAGGCGGACGCCGCGCCATCGTGATCGCGGCGAACCGCGACGTGGGCGTGCTGTACGGCGCCTTCCACTTCCTGCGGCTGCTGCAGACGCGGCAGCCGATCGACGGCCTCGCGGTCGTCTCCGCGCCGCGCCTGCGGCACCGCCTGCTCAACCACTGGGACAACCTCGACCGCACGGTCGAGCGCGGCTACGCGGGCTTCTCGCTGTGGGACTGGCACAAGCTGCCCGACTACCGGGACCCGCGCTACACGGATTACGCGCGCGCCAACGCGTCGCTCGGCATCAACGGCACGGTGATCACCAGCGTGAACGCGAACGCCACCAGCCTCACGCCGGAGTGGCTGGCAAAGGCCGCGGCGCTCGCCGACGTGTTCCGCCCCTGGGGCGTCCGGGTCTACCTGACTGCCCGCTTCAGCGCGCCCAAAGAGATCGGGGGCCTCCCCACGGCCGATCCGCTCGACCCGCAGGTGGCAGCCTGGTGGAAGCGCAAGGCCGACGAGATCTACGCCCTCATCCCCGACTTCGGCGGCTTCCTGGTGAAGGCCAACTCCGAGGGCCAGCCGGGCCCGCAAGACTACAAGCGCACCCACGCGGAGGGGGCGAACGTGCTCGCCGACGCCGTCGCTCCCCACGGCGGGATCGTGATGTGGCGGGCCTTCGTCTACTCGAACGAGGTGCCCGACGACCGGCACAAGCAGGCCTACACCGAGTTCAAGCCGCTCGACGGCTCGTTCCGCGACAACGTGCTGGTTCAGGTCAAGAACGGGGCGATCGACTTCCAGCCGCGCGAGCCCGTCCACCCGTTGTTCGGCGCGATGCCGAAGACGCCCTTGATGATGGAGTTCCAGATCACCCAGGAGTACCTCGGGTTCGCCACGCATCTCGTCTACCTGGCTCCCCTGTTCGAGGAGGCGCTCGGCGCCGACACGCGCGCCAAGGGCGAGGGCTCGACGGTCGCGAAGGTGATCGACGGCAGCCTGCACGGCTACGCGCACACGGGCATGGCGGGCGTCGCCAACGTCGGCACGGACCGCAACTGGTGCGGCGCCGTGTTCGCCTGCGCCAACTGGTACGCCTTCGGCCGGCTGGCCTGGGAGCCCGGGCTCGGCTCGGGGGCCATCGCCGACGAGTGGGTCCGCCAGACGTTCGCGAACGACGCCGCGCTCGTCGAGCCCGTGAAGCAGATGATGCTCGGCTCACGCCAGACCGCGGTCGACTACATGACCCCGCTCGGGCTTCACCACCTGATGGCCCGCGGCCACCACTACGGTCCGGGCCCCTGGGTCGCCGGCGGGCCTCGCGCCGACTGGACGTCGCTCTACTACCACCGCGCCGACGCGGGCGGCATCGGCTTCGACCGGACCGCGAGCGGCAGCAACGCGGTCGCTCAGTACTTTCCCCCCGTCGCCGAGAGATTCGCGAACCTCGCAACGGTCGGCGACGACTACCTGCTCTGGTTCCATCGCGTGCCCTGGGACCACCACATGGCCTCCGGCCGGACCCTGTGGCAGGAGCTTCTCTCCCGCTACCAGTCCGGAGTCGACGGCGTACGCCGGATGCAGGCCACATGGCGCTCGCTTGCGGGGCGCGTCGACGCGGAGCGCTACGAGGAGGTCCAGGCTTTCCTGAAGATCCAGGAGCAGGAGGCGCGCTGGTGGCGCGATGCGAGCGTCCTCTACTTCCAGACCTTCTCGAAGCGGCCGATACCGCCGGAATACGAGAAGCCGGAGCACGACCTGGACTACTACATGAAGATCGACAAGCGGTACGTGCCTGGGATATGACAGCGGGGGGCACGGGGGGTGCTCAAACCCCCCGTGAGCTCAGTCCCGGAAGTCCAGGGCGCCTGCTGTCAGTCGCCCTCCAAGACGCGCCCAGAGTGGAACACGAATGGCCGGGCTGGCTGCCCTCGTTCTTTGAGACGAGGGGGCTCCGCCCCCTCGAGCACCCCCGGGTGGCCCATTTGCCTATCGATGCGTGCCGTAGTTCAGCTCGCCGGCTTCGATCTTCACCGCCAGCCAATTCTGGGGCGGCGGGAGCGGGCAGGTGGCGTAGGCGGTGAAAGCGCAGGGCGGGTTGTAGGCCCTGTTGAAGTCGAGCACGACCCGGCCGTCCTTCGGCAGCTCCGCGTACAGGAAGCGGCCGGCCGGGTAGGTGTCCTTCCCGCTCGTCTGGTCGCGCAGGATGAACCACAGCTGCGTGCTCTGCGGGGTCTCGAGGACACCGTCGAGGCGCACGGTGGTGCCCGCGACCTTGAACTCCGCGTAGCCCGGGCTCGGCATCGACTCGGTCTGGCCGAGGATGTTCGGCACCTTGAGCGGCCGCGGCTCCGGATGCGGGACCCACTTCGCCTCGATCCGATAGCCTTCCTTGACCTCGTACCAGCGGCAGCCCGTGAATTCGCGGCGTGCGGCGGCATTCTTGTCCTTGAGCCGGATCCCGAAACGCCCGCCGCGCTCGATCACCTGCAGGCTCACCGACCCCAGCTCGACGACGTCGCCGCTGTCGGGTCGCAGCACCGCGGGCCCGACGAGCGGCAGCCCCGCCATGCGCGCCTGCGTGCCCTCGGCCAGCCTCACCGTCGTCTCCGTGCCCTTGAGCTCGAAGACTCCCGCCAGGGGCGGCGCCGAGCCCGCCGGCAGCACCACCGCCGCCGTCTTGTCCGTCCCGAAGCGGTTCTCGCCCGGCTTCAGCCACGCGAGGCCGGCGACACTCAGCCAGCCACCGTCGGCCTTGAGCCGGGCCTGGCGCTCGTCCCGCCACTTCTTCACCGTCGCGCGGTACGCCTCGTCGGCTCCGCCGTCGCCCGCCAGACCCAGGACCGCCGCGGCCACCGCCAGCGGCATTGCCGTGCGTCGCATTTCGCTCCTCGCTCCCCAACGCCTAGGTTAAGCGAAAAGGCCGTCGAAGTGGGCTATCCTCGGGTCCGCCGGGGGCCTCTTGGGCCCCCGCAGGAGGCTTAGGACCCTTGGCCGACGGGACCCAGCGCGAGCTCACTTACAGGAAGCGCCTGATCGAGATCGCCAACCAGATCAACGCCGCCTCGAGCATCCAGACGATCCTGGTCGACCTGCAGGACGAAATGGTCGACCTGGTGGCAGCCGAGCGCGTGACCATCTTCGCGCTCGACATGAAGAACCAGGAGCTGTTCTCGCTGTTCAAGGCCGGCCAGGAGCTGCGCGAGATCCGCGTGCCGAAGAGCTTCGGCTCGATCGCCGGCTTCACGGCGCTCTCGCGCAAGACGGCCAACATCGCCAACGCCTACGACGCGGCGGAGCTGCAGCGGCTGCACGCGAGCCTGCGCTTCGACTCGCGCTGGGACAAGGCCTCCGGCTTCAAGACCACGCAGGTGCTCTCCAGCCCGATCCTCTTCGACAAGTACCTGCTGGGCGTGCTGCAACTCGTCAACAAGCGCGGGGGCGGGTCCTTCTCGCAGAAGGACGTCGAGGCCGCGGAGGAGCTCGCCAAGATCCTGGGGATCGCCTTCTACAACCAGCACCGCGCCGCCCGCACCAACAAGCCCTCCAAGTTCGGGGCGCTCGTCGACAAGGGGCTCGTCTCCGAGAAGGACGTCGAGAAGGCGATCTCGGCGGCCCGCGTGAACCAGCTCGACGTCGCGAAGATCCTGATCGAGGAGATGCACGTCGCGAAGAGCGAGGTGCTGCAGGCGCTCGGACAGTTCTACGGCTGCGCCGCCTGGGAGGGCGGCAGTCAGATTCCCGAGGACCTGAAGCAGCGCGTCTCGGCAGACTTCCTCAAGAAGAACGCGTGCGCGCCGCTCGAGCGCCGGGAGGGCACCGTCAAGGTCGCGGTGGAGGACCCCTACGACCTCACGCGCCTCGACGCGATCAAGGCGATGAACCTCGCGCCGCGCTGCGACTTCGTGGTGGGCCTGCGCGAGGACATCCTGGCCTGCGTGCGGGCGAGCTACGGCGAGGCCGGGCCCGTCGTGGAGGAGGCCGACCTCGGCCGGATCATCAACGACCTCGGCACCGGCGAGGAGGGCGAGGTCGAGGGCGAGAGCGAGAAGGAAGCGCAGCCCGAGGTCGACGAGACCGACAGCGGCATCGTCAAGCTCTGCAACCAGATCATCATCGACGCCTACAACAAGGGCGCCTCCGACATCCACGTCGAACCCTACGGCAAGACGATGCCGTGCATCGTGCGCCTGCGCGTGGACGGCGACTGCCAGAAGTACATCGAGGTGCCGGCGCCCCACAGGAGCGCCCTGGTGCAGCGCCTCAAGATCATGGCGAAGCTCGACATCGCCGAGAAGCGCAGGCCCCAGGACGGCAAGATCCGCTTCCGCGGCCCGATGGGCA
Source organism: Vicinamibacteria bacterium (assembly GCA_035283305.1). GTDB lineage: Bacteria > Acidobacteriota > Vicinamibacteria > Fen-336 > Fen-336 > DATBSL01. The sequence continues at coordinate 4,774 of DATEUE010000223.1, forward strand.
CGATCGAGCTGCGCGTCGCCACCATTCCCACCACCGGCGGCAACGAGGACGTGGTGATGCGCATCCTCGCCGCGTCGAAGCCGCTGCCGCTCGAGAAGATGGGCTTCCTCGAGCGCAACATCAGCGAGTTCAAGACGATCCTGCAGAAGCCCTACGGCATCTGCCTGGTGGTGGGCCCGACCGGCTCGGGCAAGACCACGACCCTGCACTCGGCGCTCGGCTTCATCAACACCGTGGACATGAAGATCTGGACCGCCGAGGACCCGGTCGAGATCACGCAGCCGGGGCTGCGCCAGGTGCAGGTCCACGCCAAGATCGACTTCACCTTCGCAGCCGCGATGCGCTCGTTCCTGCGCGCCGACCCCGACGTGATCATGGTCGGCGAGATGCGCGACCACGAGACCGCCGCGACCGGCATCGAGGCCTCGCTCACCGGCCACCTGGTGTTCTCGACCTTGCACACGAACTCGGCCCCCGAGACGATCATCCGCCTGCTCGACATGGAGATCGACCCCTTCAACTTCGCGGACGCGCTGCTCGGGATCATGGCGCAGCGCCTGGTGCGGACGCTGTGCGGGGCGTGCAAGGAGGAGTACCCGCCCACGGCCGAGGAGTTCGCCGAGCTGGTGCGCGAGTACGGGGCCGAGCACTGGGACAAGGTCGGGATCTCGTACTCGCCGTCGCTGCGCCTCTTCCGCCCGAAGGGTTGCCCCAAGTGCGGCGGCTCCGGCTACAAGGGTCGCATGGGCATCCATGAGCTGCTGGTGGGCTCCGACGACATGAAGCGCATGATCCAGAAGCGCGCGTCGGTCGAGGAGATGCGCCGCCAGGCGGTGGCCGAGGGTATGACGACGCTGCTACAGGACGGCATCATCAAGGTCCTGCGCGGCCACACCGATTTCCAGCAAGTCCGCGCGGTCTGCATCAAGTAGGAGGCTTCGGTCAATGGCCAACTGGCAAGGCGGCAGCTGCCCCGCGATGGCGGGCCAGATCGCGGGCGGCTTCATGCTTCTGAGCTCGGCCAACCTCAAGGGCTTCCTGCCGGGCGAGCTGCAGGCGCTCAAGTTCGAGCTCGAGAAGCTGCTGCGCAACGTGCGCGCCGAGGTTCCGCCCCAGGACGACGCGCTCGCCCAGCAGGCCCGTAACCACAAGATCAGCCGCCTGAGCTCCGCGCTGCAGGTCGTCCAGCACCAGATGACGTCTCGCTAGTGACGCGTCTCACTAGGTTTGTTGTGGGCGAGACGCGTCACTTTCTGAGCCGGCCGTTGGCTCCGTTCCTGGCTCGTTCCCACACCGTCTGCCCAGTGGTTCCGTTTCCCCCCTGCACTGCTCCGCTCCGCGACGCCGCACCCGGTCCAGCTACCTGGACTCAGCCGGAGCATCCTACCGGGGGAGGCGTAGCGCACCCTCCCCCGGACCCCCTCCCGCGAGAATGAACACCGGTTACCTCGATCTCCTCGTCCTCGCCGTCTACCTGGTGGGCGTCGTCGCCTTCGGCCTCTGGGTCGGCCGCCACCAGAAGGACGCCGCCGACTACATGCTCGGCGACCGCAACATCCCCTGGTGGGGGCTCTTGTTCTCGATCGTCGCCACCGAGACGAGCACCGTCACCTTCCTGAGCGTCCCCGGCTTCGCGTGGGCCCGGGACTTCACGTTCCTGCAGCTTCCGATCGGGTACGTGATCGGCCGCTTGCTGGTGGTCGCGTTCCTGCTGCCCCACTACTTCGCGGGCGAGTACTTCACGGCGTACGAAGTGCTGCGCAAGCGCTTCGGTGGCCCGGTCGGCCAGGCGGCGTCGTTCCTCTTCATCGTGACGCGAAGCCTGGCCGACGGCCTGCGCCTGTTCCTGACCGCGATCGTGGTCCAGGAGATCTCGGGCTTCTCGCTGCCCCTGTCGATCGCACTCGTCGGCATCACGACCGTCGTCTACACCTTCGTGGGCGGGATGAAGGCCGTGGTGTGGACCGACGTGATCCAGTTCGTCGTCTACATCCTGGGCGCGGTGGTGGCGCTCGGCGTCCTGGTGGCGCGTCTGCCGGGGGGCTTCGGCCAGCTGCTGACCGATGGCGCCGCTGCGGGCAAGTTTCGCTTCGTCGACCTCTCGGCCGCGCTCGACAACCCCTACACGATCTGGGCCGGCGTGATCGGCGGCATGTTCCTGACCTTCGGCTCGCACGGCGCCGACCAGCTGATGGTGCAGCGCTACCTGTGCGCCCGCAGCCGCGGCGAGGCCGCGCGCGCGCTCTGGATGAGCGGCGTCGTCGTGTTCGCGCAGTTCGCGCTGTTCCTGCTGATCGGCGTCGGCCTGTTCGTGTTCTACCAGGCCTTCCCGCCGGCGGTCGCATTCGACAGACCGGACCGCGTCTTCGTCCGCTTTCTCGTCGAGCAGCTTCCCCACGGGGTGATCGGCCTCGTGGCCGGGGCCGTCTTCGCAGCGGCCATGTCGACACTCTCGGGCTCGCTCAACTCGTCGGCCACGGCCGTCGTCACCGACTTCTACCGACCGCTCGCCCGTCCCGACGCCTCGCCGCAGCACCTGCTGCGGGTCACGCGCGCCTTCACGCTCTTCTTCGGTCTCGTGCAGGTGCTCGTGGCGCTCGGCGGGCCGCTCGTGGGCCGGACCGTGGTCGAGGCGGTTTTGACCATCGGCGGCTTCACGACCGGCATCACGCTGGGCGTCTTCTTTCTCGGGATCTTCACGACGCGGGTGGGACAGCAGGCGGCGCTCGCCGGTCTCGTGCTCGGGCTCGCGACGATCAGCGCCGTCGCCTTCGGCACGCGCCTCGCCTGGCCCTGGTACACGCTCGTGGGCTCGCTCTCGACCTTCGGCTTCGGGTGGCTCGCGAGCCTCGCCTGGCCGTCCCGTCTGCGAGCCTGATGCGACTCGCGACCGCGGCCTTCGCCCTGATGCTCGCCGCGCCGGCATCCGCCCAGGACTGGCACGACGCGCCTACCGTGCCGGCCTCACGGCGCTCGCGCGAGGCAACCACGCGCGGGCGGCCGAGGCTCTGCAGCGCGCCATCACCCTGCGCCCGGAGCCGGGCCGCAACGTCGTCACCTATCGCACCAACCTCGAGCCGCGCTACTTCCCCTACCTGCGCCTGGCGGAGGCCCGCCTGGCCCTCGGCCAGCTCGACGCCGCTCGCGAGGCGCTCGAACGGTCGGCTTCATGGGGCACGCGCCAGCCCGCCGAAGAGCGCCAGGCCCTGCTGGTCCGCATCGAGGCGGCGCTTGCCACGCGACGGGCAGCTTCCGCGTCCGCTGCGGCACCGCCCCCCCCGGCGACCCTCGCGACCCCAACGCCCGCACCGTCACCGACCGCGGCCG
>DATEUE010000224.1:0-12772 GCA_035283305.1 Vicinamibacteria bacterium
CGGGAACGGTCTTGTCGCAGCCGCCCAGGAGCACGGCTGCGTCGATCGGGTTGGCGCGCAGCAGCTCCTCCGTCTCCATCGCCAGCAGGTTGCGATAGAGCAGCGGGCTCGGCTTCATGTAGGTCTCGCCGACGGAGAGCACCGGCATCTCGAGCGGGAAGCCGCCCGCCTGCCAGACGCCGCGCTTCACCTCCTCCGCGCGGGCACGCAAGTGCGAGTGGCAGGGGTTGGCGTCGCTCCAGGTGTTCACGATCGCGATCACCGGCTTGCCCTGGAAGTCGTCGGCCGCGTACCCCTGCTGCTTGGCGCGCGAACGGTGGCCGAAGCTGCGCAGGTCGCTTCGGCCGAACCAGCGCTGGCTGCGCAGCTCGCCGAGTGGCTTGCGCACTTTCCCGGTCACGCCGGAATCATACAGGAGCAGAGCACTCGGGTCGGGGTCGCGGCGGTCTACAATCGGCGCTTCCGCAAAGGAGCCCGCCGATGAAGACGACACCCGTGACACCCGACGACCTGCGCGGCGTCTTCGCCGTCCCGCCGCTGTGCCGGAAGGCCGCGGCGGGGCGCCCGCTCGACCTCCCGGAGAACGATCGCCTCGTGCGCCACATGGCGGGCGGCGGCCTGTCGCGCTTCCTCTATGGCGGCAACGCCTTCCTGTATCACGTGACGCTCGCGGAGTACGCCGAGCTCGTCGACTGGCTGAGCGGACTCGACGCCTGGGCGATCCCGAGCGTCGGTCCCTCCTTCGGCCGCGCGATGGACCAGGCGCCGCTTCTGCGACGGCACCGCTTCCCCGCCGTGATGGCGCTGCCCTGCGGCGATCCGCGCGATGCGGGGGGCCTGGAGGCGGGCATGCGGGAGATCGCGTCCGCGGCCGGCACGCGCCTGATCCTGTACCTCAAGTCCGAGGACGGCTTCGGCACCGACCGGATGGCCGGCCTCGACGCCGTGGCTCGCCTCGTGGACGAGGGCCTGTGCGTGGCGGTCAAGTACGCGGTCGTGCGAAAGGACCCGGGCGTCGATCCCTACCTGGACGCGCTCGTCCAGCGCGTGGACAAGAAGCGCGTGGTGAGCGGCATCGGCGAGCGGCCCGCGACCTCACACATGAGCCGATTCGGCCTGCCCGGGTTCACGACCGGATCCGGCTGCATGGCACCCTCGCTCACGAGCGCGCTCTTCGCGGCCTGCGCGCGCGGCAGCTGGGACGACGCCGAGGCGCTGCGCGCGCTGTTCCTGCCGCTCGAGGACCGGCGCGACGCGTGGGGCCCGGCGCGCGTGCTGCACGCGGCCACCGAGCTCGCCGGGGTCGCCAAGACGGGACCGATCCCCCCGTTCGTGACGGCGCTCGCCGAAGACCAGCGCGCGGCGCTCGAGCCCCTGGCCGACGAGCTGCTGCGGCTGGACGCCGAAAGGCACGGCGCCCCCGGACAGAAATAGGGCCTCGCTCCCCGCGGGAGCGAGGCCCGTGCGGCTCTCGAGACGGGCCTACTTGACTTCCCCGCTCTTGACCCGCACCTCCTTGACCAGCTTCTTGCCGTCCTTATCCCAGTACTCCACGCGAACGTCCTGCTTCGCAGCCAGGAATTCGCTGAGCTGGGACGGCTTGCCGTCGGCCTTGATGGCGTCCATCTTGTGGCTGCCGCCCTTCACGAGCACGAGGGTGCTCTTGTCGACGTCGAAGGTCCAGTCCTTGCCCGCCGTATCGGTGACCACGAAAGTGTTCGCGACGACGGACTTCACGGTCCCACTGGCCTCCTTGGTCTCGCCCGCGACGGCAACACCCGCCACGAACAAGAGCGCCAGCACACTCAAAGCGACTTTGCGTACCATCGTCATAGCCTCCTTCGGTCGGCTTGCGTCTTCGGAAACCTGCACAAAATCTACGTCCCGGGGCGCGGGGGCGCAAGCCCATCGCGCGGCGGCAGGCGCAGGGAAAGCACCAACCCGGCCTCGACCACGAGCAGGCCCGACAGCAGCAGGAGGCCGCCGGCGTGGCTGTGGGTGAGGTCGCGCAGCGACCCGATCAGCCAGGGCCCGAGAAATCCGCCCAGGTTCCCGACCGAGTTGATGAGGGCGATTCCCGCCGCCGCCGCGGTGCCGCCCAGGAAGACGGGCGGGATCGCCCAGAACGTCGGCTGGATGGAGCGCTGCCCGATCTGGCAGATCGTGAGGCTCAGCACCAGCAGCACGGGACTCGCCTGGAAGAAGGCCGCGAGCACGAGCCCGAATGCGGCCACGAGCGCACAGGCCGCCACGTGCCCCTTGCGCTCGCCGGTCTTGTCCGAGTGGCGTCCGATCAGGACCATCGCCACCAGCGCGAACGCAAACGGAATCATCACGAGCACGAAGCTGCGGCGTCCCAGCGATTCCTCCAGCATCCGCGGCAGCCACAGGAAGATGCCATAGGTGACGGTCGTGTTGAGGAAGTAGAAGAGACACAAGAGCAGCAGCTTCCGGTCGAGGAGGCTCCTCCAGCTGCCTCCGTGCGCCACGCGCGCATTGCGCTCGAGGGCCATCTGCTCGCCGAGCCAGGCGCGGCCCTCGGGATCGAGCCACGTCGCCTGCTCCGGCCGGTCCGTCAGGACGACGAGCGCCAGCACCCCGAGCAGCACCGCCGGAAGCCCCTCGATCAGGAACAGCCACTGCCAGCCGGCGAGCCCCAGCCGCCCGTCGAGCCCCAGGAGCGCCTCGGACAGCGGTGCCCCGACCAGCATCGCGACCGGCGCCGCCATCATGAAGAGAGCGCCGTTTCGCGCGCGCTCGCGTGCGGGTATCCAGTAGGTCAGGTAGAGCACGATGCCGGGAAAGAAGCCCGCCTCGGCGAGGCCGAGCAGGAAACGCAGCGCGTAGAAGCTGCGCTCCCCCGTGACGAAGATCGTCCCCATCGAGACGAAGCCCCACACGATCATGATGCGGGCGATCCAGCGCCGCGCGCCCACGCGCTCGAGGATCAGGTTGCTCGGGATCTCGAACAGGAAGTAGCCGAGGAAGAAGAGCCCGGCCCCGAAGCCGTAGGCCTGGTTGCTGAGTCCGAGCTCCCGCTGGAGGATCGTGCTGACGAAGCCGACGTTGACACGGTCGATGTACGCGACCACGTAGCAGATGAAGACGAACGAGACGAGCCGCCGCGTCACGCGCGGCAGGACGCGAGCGGCGACGTCCGCAGGCCCGGCTGCCTGGCTGCCCATGCCCTACCGCCGCTGCAGCAATGAGACAGTGACGCGCACTAGCGCAGCGCGGCGCTGACCATGGCCGGCGTTCCGTCGTAGACCAAGGTCCGGTCCGCGGCGGGTGTCGCCGAGTGCGGGATCGCGGCGCGGCGTGACACGAAGACCACGCGCAGCTCCCGCCGCGCGAGCATCCCGGGAAACGACCCGCTGCGTGCGCCGATCGTGAGCGTGGCCTTCGCCTCGTCCCAGCGCAGCGGGAGGGTCGAGAAGGCCCCCTGCTCGTAGGCGTAGCTCACGCCGTCGTCCTCGTAGAGGTCGAAGCTGGCATCGGCGCCGGTGTAGACCCATAGCGTCAGCGGGTCGGCCGCCTTCTCGCCCGTGTGCTGGAGCTCCGGCCCCATCGGCAGGATCGAGCCGGCCTTGACGTAGAGCGGCAGCGACTGGTACGGGGCGGGAGCGTCGATACGGCGGCCGCCCGGGTAGTGGGCACCCGTCCAGAAGTCGTACCAACCCGCGCGGGCGCCCGCGCCGTCACCGTCACTCGGCAGGTAGACGTCGCGCCGCAAAGCACCGCGCGTCGTCACCGGGTTCACAAGCAGCGAGGCTCCCAACAGGAATTGATCGCCGATCCCGAGCACTTCGGGGTCCTCGCGGAAGTCCATCACCAGCGGCCGCATCGGCGTCGAGCCGCGCTGCGTCACGGCGGCCGCCAGCGAATAGACGTAGGGCAGCATCCGATAGCGCAGGCGATCGAACGCGAGCTGGGTCTGATACGCCCGATGCTTCTCGTCGGCCCCGAAGTGCCACATCTCGCGGTACGGGAACTGCCCGTGCACGCGCAGCAGCGGGCAGAAGGTGGCGTACTGGAACCAGCGCGTCGCGAGCTCGCGCCACTCCTCCAGGTCCTCGGGTCGCGGGTGCCTTCCCGACCACTTGCGCGGCACGGCGAAGCCGCCCACGTCGGTCGTCCACCAGGGAATTCCCGAGAGCGCCATGTTGAGCCCGGCGGGGACCTGCTTGCGCAGGCTGTCCCAGTCGGAAGAGACGTCGCCGGACCAGCTGGCCGCGGCGTAGCGCTGGCTGCCGGCGAAGGCCGAGCGCGTCAGGATGAAGACCCGCTTCTGGGGGTTCGCGGCGCGCTGGCCCTCGTAGACCGCCTGGCTGCTCGGGAGCACGTAGGCGTTCGCCACCCGGGCGCCCGAGCCGAGCGCCGTCGGGTGCATCGCCGCCTTGAGTGCGGCCGGCGTGCCCTCGCCCACCAGCTCGGGCTCGGTCGCGTCCATCCACCACGCGTCGATGCCCTTGCTGAAGAGGGCCTCGTTCATCTGCAGCCAGAAGAGCTTGCGCGCCTCGGGGTTGAAGGCGTCGTAGAAGGTGTGCACGTGGCCGAGCCAGTCCGTTGTCGGGCGCTTCAGCGTCTCGGGGTAGAGGAATCCCTTCTCCTTCATGGCCCGGAAATTCGCGGTCGTGGTGTAGAACTTGGGCCAGACCGAGATCATGATCTGCGCCTTCCAGCGCTCGTGGATCTCGCGGATCCAGCCGGCCGGGTCGGGGAAGCGCTCGGGGTCGAACTCGTGGGAGCCCCACTGCTCGGGGCGCCAGTACTGCCAGTCCATGACGATCGTGTCGATCGGGATCTCGCGCTTTCGGAACTCCGCGAGCGTGTCGAGCGTCTCCCTGGCCGTGCGGTAGCGCTCGCGGCTCTGCCACAGCCCGAGCGCCCAGCGCGGCACGAGCGGTGCGCGGCCGGTGAGCGTGCGGTAGCCTGCGACGACGTCGTCGAGGTCCGGACCGTAGACGAAGGAGTAGTCGATCCCGTCGCCGACCTCGGACCAGAGCGATGTGCTGGGAGACCACGGCGGGGTCTTCCACTTGAGCCGCAGCGTTCCCTCGCCTTCGTCCCGGTGCCATTCCAGGCGGAGCTGGTGGCGCTCCTTCGCGGCAGAGGCCACGAGTCGGCGCGAGTCCCACCACGGCAGCCAGCCCTGGCGCCAGGTGTCGGTGAGGAGCCGGCCGTCGATCCACAGGCGGACGCCGTTGTTCGCGAACGTCATCAGGTCGTGCTCGCCTGCGGCATCGAATGCAACCTGGCCCTCCCACACCACGCACGCCTCGCCCTGCGCGAGCTGCGGATGCAGCTGCGGGTTCGCGACCTGGGGGGCGTTGTGGATCGCGGAGATGGCGGGGCGGTCCTCGGACGCGCCGAAGGCGATCTGTGCGTCGACGCGCGTGGCGACGACGGTTCCGGTCTCGCAGCCGCCCTGCCGATAGGTTCCCGTGAGGCCGCCCGGGCGGCCCTCGGCGTCGTAGAGGTTGGCGGCGGGAACATGCACGGGCTCGCGCAGGTCTCCGAACTTCGTGTGGGAGGTGTTGTCCCACAGCAGGCCGTAGCCGCGGCTCGACACCAGGAAGGGAACGACGTCGATGACGTTGTGCTGGTACAGGTCGACGTCGCGGCCCGCGTAGTTCATCAGGCCGTTCTGGTGGGCCCCCAGCCCGTAGAGCGCCTCGCCCGCCGACCTCTCGAACTCGGCCTGCACGTGGAACGTGGTCTCTCCCATCACCTGCGCGGGGACGAGCGTGCGGCCGCCGCCCTTCTTCTCGGCGAGCAATACCCTGCCCGCGGCGTCGAGAAACGTGACGCTGCCGCCCGGCAACGCGATGCGAGCGATCAGGCGCTTCGTGGCGACCTCGACCACACCCGGACCGGTCTTGACCTCGAACGGCGTCGGCACGCAGGCACCGGCCACGGTCACGAGCGACTGGCGCGCGAAGAACGGACCCGGCCGCGCGTCGACGATTCGCACCACATCGTCCCGGCAGACTCGGACCTCCAGCCGCCGATCGGCAAGCCTCACGGCGACGCCGTCTGCGAGGCGCTCGTGCGTGTCCGCCGCGCCGGCACCCGCGTTCGACAGGAGCACGCACCCCAGGAGAAGGGCCTTCGCGGTCGCCCGCCCGCCGACCCTGGCTCGCGTGGCTCCGCTCGCAGCGTCCATGCCGTCCTCCTTGATCGTGGGGCGCGGGCTGCATCATAGTCGGCCGCAAGCGTCGTTGACAGGCGGCACATAGAATCGAGACAGCCTCTCGGATCGTCGTGCCCGTGCGCGGCCGCGATTTCCTCGAGGAGGAGGACCAGCCCGGCGCGGCCCCGGTGGTGCTGCTCGGCCACGGCCTCTGGCAACGGCAATTCGGCGGCGCGGATGTCGTGGGTCAGGACGTCCTTCTCGACGGCGTCCCGCACCGGATCGTGGGCGTGATGCCGCCGAGCTTCCGCCACCCCTACCGGGCGGAGCTGTGGGTGCCGCTCGCCCTGCGCATCGACCCCGTGGCCGCCGCCGGCCGCTTTCTCTACGCGCCCGCAAGGCTCAGGCCCGGAGTCGGCCTCGACGAGGCGCGCCGCTCCATGCGCGAGCTGTGCGCGCGGCTCGACCGCCAGTTCCCGAACCCGACGAACGCCCGGTACGCCGCAATCACCCCGCTGCACGCCCTCCTGCTCGTCGGCCTGTTCGGCGCGCTCGGGCTGCTGCTCTCCGCCTTGGGGCTTTACGGGCTGCTCTCGTTCCAGGTCGCGCGGCGCGCGTGGACCCGATGCTGGCACTGCGGAACGAGTAGGCGGAAGATAGCGTTCGCGGTACCCATGAAGACCAGCGGGCTCGTGCGTCTCGTAGTCGTTCTGTTGTTGGTCGCCGGCGTCGCCGCCGCGCAGCCGGCGCGGTTCGAGTACCCGTTCCAGGACCCCGACCGGCCGGCCGAGGAGCGCATCACCGACCTCATCTCCCGCATGACCCTCGAGGAGAAGATCGACTGCCTCGCGTTCCGTGCCGCGGTGCCGCGGCTCGGCGTCAAGGGCTCGCCGCACATCGAGGGCTATCACGGCGTGGCCCAGGGCGGCCCGAGCAACTGGGGGCGGCGCAATCCGACCCCGACGACGCAGTTCCCGCAGGCTTACGGCCTCGGCTCCACCTGGGATCCCGAGCTGATCCGGCGCGTCGCGGCGCAGATGGCGCAGGAGGCCCGTTTCCTGTTCCAGAGCGAGACGTACAGCCGCTCCGGGATCATCGTGCGCGCGCCCCAGGCCGATCTCGCGCGCGACCCGCGCTGGGGCCGCACCGAGGAAGTCTACGGCGAGGACCCGTTCCACGTCGGCACGCTGGCCGTGGCGTTCACGCGCGGTTTGCAGGGAGCCGATCCGCGTTACTGGAAGACGGCGGCTCTCTTGAAGCACTTCCTGGCCAACAGCAACGAGGACGGCCGCGAGAGCTCGTCCTCCGACTTCGACGAGCGGCTGTGGCGCGAGTACTACGCGAAGCCCTTCGAGATGGCCGTGCGCGAGGGCGGCTCGCGCGCGATGATGGCCGCCTACAACGCCGTGAACGGCATCCCGGCCCACGTGCATCCGATGCTGCGCGAGATCGTGGTCAGGGAGTGGGGGCTCGACGGGATCATCTGCACCGACGGAGGCGGGCTGCGCCTGCTCGTCACGGCGCACAAGGCCTTCCCGGACCTCCCGGCCGCCTCGGCCGCTTGCCTCAAGGCCGGCATCAATCACTTCCTGGACCGCCACAAGCAGCCGGTCACGGAGGCGGTGAAGCGCGGCCTCGTGAGCGAGGCCGAGATCGACGAGGCGCTGCGGGGCCCGTTCCGCGTGTCGATCCGGCTCGGCCTGCTCGATCCCCCCGAGCGCTCGCCCTACTCCGCGATCGGCGCGAAGCACGACCCCGAGCCTTGGGCGAAACCTGAGACGCGCGCCTTCGTGCGCGAGGTGACGCGCCGGTCGATCGTGCTGCTCAAGAACTCGGCGGGCCTTCTCCCGCTGGATCTGGCGAAGGTCAAGTCGCTCGCGGTCGTGGGCCCACTCGCGAACCAGGTCCTGCTCGACTGGTACTCCGGCACGCCTCCGTATGTCGTCTCGCCGCGGGAGGGTCTCGAGCGAGCCGCGAGCGGCGGACCGCCGCCGGCCGCGAGCCGCTTCGGCGTCAACTGGGTCGGCGACATGAGCGAGGCCGCCGTCGAGCTTGCGAAGCGGCAGGACGTCGCGGTCGTGTGCGTCGGCAACCATCCCGAGGGCAACGCCGGCTGGGAGGTCGTCACCTCGCCGAGCGAAGGCAAGGAGGCGGTGGACCGCAGGCAGATCACGCTGCCGCCCGGGCAGGAAGAGTTCGTGCGCCGCGTCCATGCGGCCAACCCCCGGACCGTCGTGGTGCTGATCACCAACTTCCCGGTCGCACTGCCGTGGGCTGCCGCGAACGCCACCACCATCCTGCACATGACCCATGCCAGCCAGGAGCTCGGAAACGCGCTGGCGGACGTGCTGCTTGGCGACTTCAACCCGGGCGGCCGCCTCGCGCAGACCTGGCCGCGCTCGCTCGCCGACCTCCCGCCGATGATGGACTACGACATCCGCAACGGCCGCACGTACATGTACTCGCCCGCCGAGCCGCAGTACCCGTTCGGCTACGGGCTGAGCTACACGAGCTTCACCTACGCGAACCTGCGCACGAGCGCGCCGCGGCTCACGGCCTCCGCTCCGGTCACAGTCAGCGTGGACGTGACGAACAGCGGGGCGCGCGCGGGCGACGAGGTGGTGCAGCTGTACGTGCGCTACCCGGAGTCAAGGGTCCCCCGGCCCCTGAAGCAGCTGCGCGGCTTCCAGCGCGTCACGCTGGCGCCGGGCGAGACGCGCACGGTCACGCTCCGGCTCGCGGCGCAGGATCTCGCCTACTGGCAGGTCGAGCGGCACGCCTGGGTCACGGAGCCTGCGCGCGTCGAGCTGCGGGTCGGCTCCTCATCCTCCGACGCGGACTTGAAGCTGCGGCAGGTGATCTCGGTCGCGCCCTAGCGCCAGCTCTGTCCGGACGGAGTTGGCTTATTCGATGTCCAGGTGCACGGCGCCGGCTTCGAAGCTCGCGCGCGCGCCGGCCGCGAGCGCCGCCGCCTCAATGCCCCTGCGAACGATGGTGTGCACGTCGGGCCCGTGGTCCAGGCGGCGGAGCAGCGCCTCGCCCTGCTTGTCACCGATCGCCAGCGTCAGCTTCAACCCCTTGCGCTTGAGCAGCAGCTTGCGACCGTCGGGTAGGGTCAACTTCGAGGCCTTGGCGATCACGTCGACGTAGTTCACGCCCACACCCGAACCGTCGGGCATGGCGCCCTGAAGCGTCGCCTCGGCCTTTGCCTCATCGAATGCAATCGTCACTGAACTCATCGAGCACCCCGGGCGGGCTGGGCTTGATCCAGTGTCTGCCGGAAGCGACGGATGTGCTCGGGCGTGCTGCCGCAGCAGGCGCCGACTATGCGCGGCCCCGCCGCGAGCAGACCGGGCAGGCCGGCGGCCATCTCCTCCGGCGTCTCCTTGTAGACGACCTTCATGTTCTCCAGCACCGGCTGGCCGGCGTTGGGCTGGACCATCACGGGCAGGCCGCAGGCCGCGCGATAGCGCGCGACGATGCGCGCCGCTATCGCCATGTCGATGCCGGTGCCGCAGTTGAGCGCGGCCACGTCGCAGCCGTGCGCCGCCATGAACTCGGCGGCCCTCTCCGGGGAGATGCCCATCATCGTGCGGACGTCGTCCTCGTCGACCATCTTGTCGAAGGCGATCGAGCCGATCACCACTGCGGCGCCCGCCTGCTTGGCCGCCGCGATCGCGATCTCGAGCTCCTCGAGCGCCGTCTGGGTCTCGATGATGATGCCGTCGGCTCCGCCCTCCACGAGCGCCCTCGCCTGCTCCTGGAAGGCGCGCTCGACGTCGGCGGGGGCGACGTCGCCGTAGGGCTCCATCAGCCCGCCGAACGGCCCGATGTCTCCGAGCACGTAGCCGCGTTCCCCGAGCGCCTGCCTCGCGATCCTCGCCGCGGCACGGTTGATCTCGGCCGTGCGCTCGCCCTCGCCGTGGCGGTTCAGCATGATCCGGCAGGCGCCAAAGCTGTGCGAGAGCAAGACGTCCGATCCCGCCTCGACGTAGCGTCTCTGGATCATCAGCACGCGCTCGGGGTGGTCGAGATTCCAGGCTTCGCCGCAGCCGCCCGACTCGAGCCCGGCGTTCTGGACCTGCGTGCCCATGGCACCGTCGCCGAGCAGGACGCGCTCGCGGAGGGCGTCGAGCAGGGTCGGTTGGCTCATCGGGCGTCCCGGCCGGCGGCTGCGCGGACTGCGGCGCTCCCTGCTTCCGAGAAGGGCGCACGACGGAAGCCGCACGCATCGAGCTCACAGCCGCGGCACAGATCCTCGGGTGTCGTGGCCGCACGTGCCTGGCGCGTCACGCCGATCGCGGCGAGCAGCGAGTGCGGCGGATCGAGGGCGCCCGACGCCAGCAGCTCGATCGGCCCGAGGGCCAGGCGCTCGTCGCCCGCGGGCGCGGCGCCGAGCAGGTGCATCAGCCGCTGCTGGTCGCCGAGCTCGAAACGCCCGCATCCCGGAGAACGCGGCGGCAGAAGCGTCTCGCCGTCCCGCGAGGCCGCGCGGCACAGCGCGCCCGACGCCTGCAGCAGCAGCGCTTCGGTGGCGGCCGCCGCGAAGCGGTCGAGGAAGTAGGCCTCGTCCGGACGCTCCGCCGTCCAGAGCCGGCTCGCCTCCGCGGCCACGTCGCGGCCGGCGCTGACGGCCAGTGCGATCACGGCGTGACCCGCGCTCGCCCGGAGTGCCTCGGCGAGAGCGGAGCTCCTGAGCTCGGTCCCGTCCTCGAGGCACACGGTCGAGGCGGACACCTCCGCGAGACCGACACGGCGCGCTGCGGCGAAGGGCCGGCCGTGGCTCGCATAGGCGGCCCGCGCCCCCTCCGCTCGCGAGCGCAGCTCGCCCTCCAGAGGGCGCCCTCGCGGCAGCCCGAGCAGTCGCAGGAGCTCCCGCTCGGCCACCGCCGCCGCGAGCTCCGCCGCCGACGAGGCCAGGCTCATGCGGACCCCCCGAACGGCTCGAGCTGACAGCCCTCGACGAAGAACTCGAAGAACTGCGGGTGCGTCTCGAGCCGGACGTGCTCGACGCGCCGCACCAGGGTCTCGAGCTCGTCTCGCCGTGAGCGCGACAGCAGCGCCATCGATGCGCCGAGCAGGGCCGCGTTGCCGACCTTGACGATCCGCTCGGAGGGCAGGTCCGGCACCAGGCCGACGCGGCGCGCCGCGTCCACGTCGATGTGCCGTGCGAAGCCGCCTGCGAGGTAGAGCCGCTCGATGCGCTGGAGCTCCACCGCGTAGGTCTCGGCCAGCACGCGCACGCCGGCGGCATTGGCTCCCTTCGCCTGCGCGAGCTCGTTGACGTCCGACTCACTGAGCGACAGGCCGTGCCCGAGCGGGAAGGCATGGCTGTCGTCGCTGAAGCGTCCCTGCCCGTTCATGCGGCCGGTGCGCCGCAGCTCGGACAGCAGGTCGATGAGTCCGGAGCCGCAGAGTCCGACGGGCGTGCCGCCACCGATCACCCCGAGCTCGACTACCCCACCGTCCCCGAGGCGCACGCGCTCGATCGCGCCGTCGAGCGCCGGCATGCCGAAGCGGACGCCGCCGCCCTCGAACGCGGGCCCCGCGGGGCAGGACGCCGCCAGCAGTCGCTCGCGATTGCCGAGGAGCGCCTCGGTGTTCGTGCCGATGTCCACGAGCGCGGCGAGCGAGTCGCCTTCCGCGATGCCCGTCGCGAGCAGGCAGGCCGCCGCGTCGGCGCCGACGTGGCTGCCGACGAGCGGCAGACCGTAGACACGCGCCGCGGGATGGACCGGGAGCCGCAGGCGGCGCGCCGTCACGCTCAGGCTCGTGGTCGTCGCGCGTCCCTCGCCGAGAGCCGCCTCGGTGGTGGACCGGTAGGGCATGACGCCGATCGGCTGGACGTCGAGGCCGAAGAAGAGGTCGCGCATCGTGGGGTTGCCCGCCACCACGATCTCGTAGATGGTGAGCGGATCGACCGGCAGGCTGGTGATGGCGCGCGACAGGTAGCCGGCGAGCGTCCGCTGCAGCAGCTTGCCGCGGTGCTCGCCGTCGTAGTGGATGCGCGCCATGATGTCCGATCCGCCGAAGCGCTGCGGGTTCTCGAACGAGTGCGTGGCGACGAGCCGGCCGCTCGCGAGCTCGTAGAGCCGGAGCGCCACCGTCGTGGTGCCGACGTCGAGGGCGAGCCCGTGGAGCGGGCCCGGGCTCTCGGCGAGCGGCTCGCCGTCCAGCAGCACGAAGCGCCCCTCGCGCGTCACCGCCGGGTCGAGCCGCAGGCGGCCCTCGTCGAGCCCCTCGGTCGCGGTCTCGATCCGCAGCGCGCCGCGCCGCAGCGTGTGGCAGCGCACGTCGCCGGGCTCGGCGAGCCGGGTGCGGCAGGCGAGGCGGAAGCGGCCCTCGAGGTGCCGCTCCTGCGGCGCGGGCGGAGTCAGGAGCTCGGCGCCCGCCTCCACCTCCACCAGGCACTCCCGGCACTTCCCCTGTTTCACGCACGAGGTGGGCACGTGCACGCCGAGCGCCTCGGCACGCTCGAACAGCGTCTCACCGGGCGCGAGCTCCCCCGTCACGCCGTCGATCTCGAGCGTCCCGCGCGGGAGCAGCGCTGGCGAGACGGCCGTGCTCACGTCGCCTGGGCCTCGGCGGGCGCTCGGGCCGCCGCGGCCGCGTCCTGCTCCCCGATCAACCGCTGGAAGA
>DATEUE010000225.1:0-3165 GCA_035283305.1 Vicinamibacteria bacterium
CCGCTCGAGACGTGATCGTCGTCGGCGCCGGCCCGGCCGGCGCCGCGGTGGCCGCGCGCCTGCACCAGCACGGCGTGCGCGACGTCCTGGTGCTCGAGCGCTACGGGCACCCGCGCGAGAAGCCGTGCGGCGGCGGCGTCACGGCGAAGGCGCTCGCGCTCCTGCCGCCCGCTCCCGCGAGCGATCCACTTCCAGCCCGCTTCGTCCACGACTGCCGCTTCGAGTCGGGTCTCGGCGAGTCGGTGGACCTGCGGCTGTCACGGCCGGTGGCCGTGGCCTCGCGCCTCGAGCTGGACGCGTGGCTGCTGCGCCGCGCGACAGAAGCGGGAGCCCTCCACCGGGCCGAGCGGGTGGTGGAGGTCAATGCCTCCGGCCGAGTGCGCACCAGTACGGGCCGCGACGAGCTCTTCGACCTGATCGTCGGGGCCGACGGCCCGGGCAGTCTCGTGCGCCGCAGCTTCCGGGCACCGACGCCGCCCGAGCGACTGCACATGGCCGTCGGCTGGTTCGCCCGGGGTACGGCGCCGATGCTCGTGCGCTTCACGCCGGAGCTCCAGGGCTACCTCTGGCTCTTCCCCCGTCCCGACCACGTGGGCGTCGGGATCGCCGCGCCGCTCGCCTCCGTTCCCACGCGCCAGCTACTCGCTCGTCTCGAGGCGGAGGTGGCGCGGCACTTCCCGGCCCTGGCCGACGACGAAGCCCCGCGCTACGCCCACACGATCCCCTCGCCGTCGACGGACCCGGGCTCGATCCTCGAGATCGCGGGCGAGCGCTTCGCCCTCGTCGGCGACGCCGCTGCCCTCGTCGACCCGATCACGGGCGAGGGCATCTACTATGCGTTGCGATCGGCGCTCGTGCTCGCCGACACGCTCCGGACCGAGGGCAGGGCCGCGCGCTACCCGGAGCGGGCGCTCGCGGACTTCGGGCGCGAGCTGCTGAAGGCGGCGGCCATCCGCGACCGCTTCTACGCGCCGGGCTTCACGCGCCGCATGATCGCCTTCGCGGCGCACAGCGCGGCGATCCGGCGTGTCCTGGGCGAGCTGGTGCTGGGGGACCAGGGCTACGTCGGGCTCAAGCGACGCCTGCTGCGCGCCGGCCCCCGCTTCCTGCTGGAGTCCGGCCTCAACCGCCTCACTTCGGCTTGAAGCCCGCGGGCAACGCCACGTCCGCCGCAGTCGCCTCCTGCGTCACCCGCAGCAGCTCGTGCGCCGACGTGAGCAGCATCGTGCGCGGATCGGCCGGGTCGCCGGCCGCCTTCTTGAACATCTGCTTGGCCAGGAAGCCGCCGATTCCGGCGTCGGCCTTCAGCCCTTCTTCTTCGGCCTTGGCCACTTGCTCCGCGCTCTTGATGGCCGTGAGCGTGAGGGTCGTCGAGACTGCCGTCCCCTCGAGGTCGACCTTCTCGGTCTCGGTGCGCAGCTTCTGCATCGCCTGCATCGCGCCGGGGTACCTCGCGAAGAGCGTCGCCATCTGCTGCGCTGAGGTCGCACCCCCCGGCGCGACTCCGTAGACCTCCGCCATCTTCTGCGCGTAGCGCGCGTTCCAGGCCTGGAGTTCGTCGAGCTCCGCGAGCTTCGGCGCGAGCCACAGGTCGTTCCTGAACAGGAGCCCCCCCGCCTGCTGGACCGAGCGGCCCTTCTCGTGCACGGTGGCGCGCAGGATCACGAGCCTGGCCTCGTGGCCTGCGATCTCCCGCTTCTCGGCTGTCCTCGAGAACTCGAAGTCGACCTGCAGCTCCTTCGCCTCGGCGTCCGGGGCCGCCTGCCCCGCCTGCTTCGAGGCCTGCTGCTCGCGCGCCTTTTGCGCCTCCTTCTCGGCCTTCGCGCGCTCCTCCTCGAAGCGCTGCTTGAGCTCGGCGAAGGTCGTGACCGTGTATGTCTTCTTCTTGAAGTCGAGGTCGTACACCGCCTGCTCGGCCAGGTCGACGATCTGCCCCGAGTCACCGCCACGCAGCAGCCGGCGCTCGCCGAGCACGGCGGTCGTGGTGACGATGCCTTCCTTGGCGGCCTTGCCACCGAACACGCTCAGGATCCCGCCGAGCGGGCCTCCGAGCTGGACCTTGGTCTTCTCCTCGGTCTTGACGCCGCCCTCTGCGAAGGACGAGACGGCGATCGACAGCGCGAGCGTCACCGCGGTGCACGTGAAAGACCTCCCCATCGGCGCCCCTCCCCGGCCCGGGTCCTGTCGGAGCCCGGCACCCCTCGCTACTGTAGCGCCGAGCGCCGGGACGCACGAGGGGCCTCCTCGAGCCGGAAGTAGAATCGGTCGTGATCTCCGCGATGCGACCGCCGATCCCCTCCCTCTCGCGGGGCGCGCTGGCGTGGGTCCTGGCACTGGCTGCGGGCTGGGCCGCGCTCGCCGCGGTCGACTACCGCGCGCGCGACCCCGACTCGCGCCTCTACGCCGAGATCTCGGCACGCATGGCCGAGGCTCCCGCCCCGGGCTGGATCGCACCCGACTTCCCGCCCGGCTGGTACATCAGTGGCCCCTTCCGAGAGCACCCGGCCGGTCTTTTCTTCCCGGCGGCCGCGCTCGGGGCGCTCGGCTACCCGCCCGCGCAGGCCGCGTACGCGATGAACGCCGTCTACCAGGTGCTGGGAATCGTGCTGCTGCAGCGGCTCGCCGCGACGCTCGTGCCTGGGCTCGAGGCCCGCGCGCTCGGCTGGCTGATCCAGCTGCTGCCGATCGCCTTCACCTTCCGGATCCGCGCGAACCACGAGGCGGCGCTGCTGCTCTTCCTGCTCGCCGCGCTCTACGGAACCGAACGCGCGCGCCGCCAGTCGCGGTGGGCGCTCCTGACCGTCGCCGGCCTCGTCGGCTTGCTGCTCGTCAAGGGGATCCTGGCGGTCTTCGGGCCTGCGCTCTGCGTGCTGTGGCTCGTGGCACGGCGGCTCACGCCCGAGCGAGGCGAGGCTTCGGATCGCGGGGCCTGGCTCGGCATCGTGGCGGGCGTCGCGGCCATGGCTGCAGCCGCGGCGGCCTACGAGCTCCTCTATCGCGAGGCGACGGGAGAGCCTTTCTGGAGCTTCTATGTGGCGCGCCAGCTCGGGGTCGCAACAGCGACCGGCGCGGCCTCGGGCCTGATCGGGAAGCTCTACAACCTGGTCTTCTACGTCGGGCGCCTGCTCTGGTTCGCGTTCCCCTGGAGCGTGCTCCTCGTCGTCG
>DATEUE010000226.1:0-11513 GCA_035283305.1 Vicinamibacteria bacterium
GACGTCGGCACGGTACTCGCGCCCGCCGCGTACGAGCGCGCGGCCGAGGGCCTGGGCGCACGCGGCTTCCGCCTGGAAGCGACGACTGGGGCCGAGTCCGTGCTGCGCGAGGCGCTCGCGGTCGCGCGCTCGGGACGCCCCGCGTACGTCAACGCGCTCATCGGCCGCAGCGACTTCCGCAAGGGCTCGCTGTCCATGTAGCGCCGGCGCGCCCGGGTCGGCCTGAGCGGTGGTAACGTGGACGCCTTCCATCCACACGTGAGGGATTCGATGCCACTCCGCAACGCTCAGCTGCTCGTCGTTCTCGGCGTCCTTCTGGGCGGGGCGTGCCGGCAAGCCCCGCCGCCGGCCGCGTCGCAGGCTCCCTCGCCTGCCACGGGCACACCCGACGTCGCCCAGAGGGCGGAAAGCCTCGAGCCCGCGCCCGAGGCCACGCCGATGCCCCAGGGCCTCGCGCCCTTCGTGAAGCCGTGGAAGGGCGACCTCGACGGGATGATCGAGCGCCGCGTGATCCGCGTGCTGACGGTGCAGAACCCCGTTCTGTATTTCGTGGACAAGGGCCGCGAGGTCGGGATCACCTACGAGATGCTGAAGGCGTTCGAGAAGCAGCTCAACGAGAAGCTCGGCAACAAGCTGGTGATGCTGTACGTCGTCCCGCTGCCCGTGCCGCGTGACGAGCTGCTTCCGCGGCTGCTGAAAGGCGAGGGCGACATAGCCGCCGCGCAGCTGACGATCACCCCGGAGCGCAGCAGGCTCGTGGACTTCTCGGATCCGCTCGCCGCCGGCATCACCGAGGTCCTCGTCACCGGCCCGGCGAGCCCCGCCGTGTCGAGCCTCGAAGACCTGTCCGGCAAGGAGCTCTACGTCCGCGCCTCGAGCAGCTACGCGGAGCACCTGAAGCGGCTGAACGCCCACTTCGCGAAGGAGGGCAAGCCGGAGGTGAAGCTCACCGCCGCGCCCGAGGTCCTCGAGGACGGGGACATCCTCGAGATGGTGAGCGCAGGCCTGGTGCCGGCCACGGTCACGGACAGCTTCATGGCCGACCTCTACCTCCAGGTCTTCCCGAACCTCAAGAAGCACGCGGACGTAAAGAGCCAGCCGGGAGCGATCGGCTGGGCCTTCCGCAAGCACAGCCCCAAGCTGGCCGCCGCCGTGAACGCGTTCGTGAAGACCCACCGGGTGGGCTCGTTGGGCGGCAACGTCCTGGTCGGCAAGTACCTGAAAACCACGAAGTGGGTGAAGAACGCCCGCAGCGACGAGGACCGCAAGCGCTTCACCTCGATGATCCAGCTCTTCAAGCAGTACGGCGACAAGTACAGCCTCGACCACCTGCTGATGGCCGCCCAGGGCTACCAGGAATCCGGCCTCGACCAGTCGAAGCGCAGCCACGTCGGGGCGATCGGCGTGATGCAGGTGATGCCGGCGACCGCCCGCGACAAGGCCGTGAACATCCCCGACATCGACAGGCTCGAGAGCAACATCCACGCCGGCATCAAGTACAACCGCTGGGTGATCGACAACTTCTACCAGGACCCCGCCATCTCCAAGCTGGACCGGGGTCTGTTCGCCTTTGCCTCCTACAACGCGGGGCCGGGCCGCGTGGCGGGCCTTCGGAAGGAGGCAAAGGCACAGGGTCTCGACCCCAACAGGTGGTTCAACAACGTCGAGCTGATGGCGGCCAAGCGCATCGGCCGCGAGACCGTCACGTACGTCAGCAACATCTACAAGTACTACCTGGCGTATCAGCTCATGGTCGTGGGGGACAACGCACGCGACGCGGCCCGGGAGGCGGCGAGGCAAAAGTAGGTGCGCTCCCGAGTCGTGGCCGCTATCGTTGTCGTCGGCGCGGCCGTGGTCTTGGCCTGGGCGACGTGGCGAGGAGCGCCGGAGCCGGCCGCGACCCCGGCGAACGCCGGCGCTTCGGGCGCCACCAGGCCCGCCCCGCAGGTGTACGCCGTGCTCGTCGGCGAATGGGTGCGACCGGACGGCGGCTACGTGCTCGCCATCTCCGGCGTGGCACCCGACGGCAAAGCCACGGCCAGCTACTTCAACCCGCGGCCGATCCACGTGGCGCGGGCGGAAGCCAAGCTCGAGGGCATGCTCGTCGGCCTCTTCGTGGAGCTGCAGGACGTGAACTACCCGGGCAGCACCTACACCCTCGCCCACGACGCCGCGACCGACCAGCTCAGGGGCATCTACTACCAGGCCGCGCAGGGCGCCCGGTACGAGGTGGCGTTCTCCCGCCGGCGCTGAAGCGTCCGGTCGCCCGGGCGAAAACTTGACGCCCGCGGTCGCCCGACATAACTTCGCGCGCCCCCCTCAAGGAGACGGCTTCGGCATGGGTCTCTACCTCGGAATCTTCCTGGTCACGCTGTCGGGCCTGATGTTCGAGATCGGGCTCACGCGCATCTTCTCCGCGACGATCTGGTACCACTACGCGTTCGTCGCGATCTCGGTGGCGCTGCTCGGGTGGGGGCTCGGCGGCTTCGCGCTGCACCTGCTGCGGGGGCGGTTCGCCTTCACCCGCGAGCGGGCGGCCGTCTTCACGTTCCTGTACGGCCTCTCGATCCCGCTCGCCCTGTGGCTGATCGTCCGCTTTCCGTTTCACCCCGACCGCCTGGTCTTCTACTTCGCCGTGTCGCTCTTGCCGTTCTTCCTGGCCGGCGTCGCGCTGTCGATGCTGTTCGCCGTCGAGCGTGAGCACGCCTCGAAGCTCTACTTCGCCGACCTCGCGGGGGCCTCGCTCGGGGCGCTCGCCGTGACGTTCCTGCTGTCGTGGCTCGGCGGCGAGAGCGCGGTGCTGGCCGTGTCGATGGCACCGCTCGCCGCCGCCGCGGCGTTCGCCAGGCGCCTGCGCGTGCCGGCGGCCGTGGCGGCACTCGTCGTGCTCGCGGCCGTTGGCCAGAACGAGCGAACCGGCTTCTTCAACATCCGCTCGGCCCCCACGAAGGGCCTGTACCGGCACATGACGGCGACGCCGGGAGCCAAGATCGCGCTCACCGGCTGGAACGCCTACTCGCGGATCGACGCCGTGACCGGCTTCGAGTCGCCCTACCTCGCGCGCCTCTACATCGACTCGGACGCGTGGACCAACATCCTGGCCTGGGACGGCAACGTCTCGAGCCTCGCCGGGATGCGGGAGTGGTATCGCGCGCTGCCGTTCAAGGTCGCGCCCGAGCGCCCCAAGACGCTCGTGATCGGCCCGGGCGGCGGCTCCGACGTGCTGGTGGCGCTCGGCGCGGGATCGGAACGCGTCACGGCCGTCGAGATGAACCCGCTGATGCTGCGCTTCGTGCGTCACTTCGGCGCCGCGGCCGGGAACATCTACGACCACCCGCAGGTCGAGGCGATCCTCTCGGAGGGTCGCACCTTCATCCGGCGCAGCGACCGCAGCTTCGACGTGATCCTGATGGGCTTCGTCGACTCGTGGGCGGCCGTCGCATCCGGCGGGCTCTCGCTCTCCGAGAACCACCTCTACACGGTCGAAGCGTTCTCGGCGTACCAGCAGCACCTGAGCGACGACGGGGAGCTCGTGATCCTGCGCTGGCCCGTGGACGTGCCCCGGCTCGTCGCGAACGCGGTGGCGCTCGTGGGTCCCGAGGAAGCCGGAAAGCGCGTCGTGGTGCTGCTCGAGCGGCGCACGGGCGACCGCGAAGACCCGCCGCAGATGATCTTCATCTTCAAGAAGCGGCCGTTCAGCTTGGCCGAGACCGAGCGCATGGCGTCCTGGGCCCAGGCCCAGCCCGTGATCGTGCCCGGCCGTCACGTCGAGGAGCCCTACGCCGCGCTCTTCGAAGGGCGGATGAGCTTCGACGCGTACGTGGCGCAAGCGGCGACCCGCGTCGATCCCGTCTTCGACGATCGGCCGTTCTTCTTCGCGACCGTCAAGCCGTGGGGCCTGCCCCGCAAGATGCGCGACCAGTTCGGCTTCGTGCTCGCCGTGCTGCTGCCGCTCGGGCTGCTGGTGGTGGCTTTCGGGAAGCCTCGGGGCGAGCCCGCGGCGCCCTACGTCCAGTCGATCGTCTACTTCGCCAGCCTGGGCGTCGCCTTCATCGCCGTCGAGCTCGCGCTGCTGCAGCACCTGACGCTGCTGCTCGGCCACCCGATCTTCACGCTGTCGATCCTGCTGTTCACGCTGCTCGCCTCGGGCGGCCTCGGCAGCTGGGCGAGCGGGCACTTCCGCCTGGCGCGCGTCTGCCTCGCGACGGCGGTCGTGGCGGCGCTTTACGCGCTGGCGTTGCCGCGAGTGGTGCCGGCGCTCCTGCCGCTGGCGCTCGGCGTCCGGATCGCGATCGCGATCCTGCTGGTGGCCCCGCTCGGCTTCCTGATGGGGATGCCGTTCCCGAAGGGCCTGCGAGCGACGGGGCAGGGGCCCTTCGCGGCACCTCCTCTCTATTGGGGCATGAACGGGCTGTTCTCGGTCGTCGGATCGATGGCCACGATGGTGACCGCGGTGACCCTCGGCTTCACCTGGGCGATGCTCGGGGGGGCGGTCTTCTACGCGCTCGCGGCCCTCGCCTCGCGCCCGCTCGCCCGGGCTTCGGCATGAGGGTGCCCCGCGCCTGGCGCGCGGCCGCGCTCGCTCTGTTCGTGGCTGCGCTGGGCTTCGCCTACGCGCGCCCGGTGGCCGTGCTCGAGACGGCCGGAGAGGTGGTGCTGCGGCTCTCGGGCGTCCGCAGCTCTCACGTACAGGCCGGGCCTCACCGCCTTCGTTATCTGGAGACAGGCGGCGGGCCACCTCTCATCCTCGTGCACGGCCTGGGCAGCAACGCGATGCAGGAGTGGGGACGCTTGATGGCTCCGCTCGGGCAGAAGTACCACGTGTACGCCCCGGACCTGCCCGGCTTCGGCCGCTCGGAACGGCCCGCCGCGGCCGACTACGGGATCCCGATGCAGGTCGAAGCGATGCGCGCCTTCATGGCGGCCGTGGGTGTTTCGAAGGCGCGGGTCGCGGGCATCTCGATGGGCGGGTGGATCGTGGCACGGCTGGCGGGCGAGCACCCGGAGCAGGTGGAGCGCCTGGTCCTGGTCGCCGCTGCCGGGATGCGGCCCACTGACGCCGCGCCGATCCCGGCGGAGGTCCTGTTCCCCCGGGACGAGGACGGCGTGCGCCGCCTGGCCGCCGCGGTCCGCCACAAGCCGCCCGCCATGCCCTCGTTCCTGGTGCGCGACATCCTCGAGCGCCGGCTCCGCGAGGAGTGGATCGTGAGGCGTGCGCTCGAGTCGATGGCAGCGGGCCGGGACTGGCTGGACGACACGCTCGCTCGCGCCGACATGCCCGTGCTCATCGTCTGGGGCCGGCAGGACCGCCTGATCCCGGTCGCCTACGCGGCGCCGCTGCAGGCCGAGTTCCCGCATGCCGCGCTCAAGGTGCTCGACGGCTGCGGACACGTCCCGATCGCCGACTGCCCGGAAGCGTTCGATCGCGAGATGACGGCGTTCCTGGCGGGGGCCGCGCCGGACTTCGCGCGCTGACGGGCGCCCCGGCCTAGGCACCCTCGTCGGTCGGATCGGCCTTCGGCTCGAGCGCTGCGGCGAGGACCTCGGGTGTCGGCTGCTCCGTGAGCAACGGCAGCCCGCCGGCCGGCGTGATCGACGCGAGCGACAGCAGCTCGCCGGGCTCCGGCGTGAAATCCGGCTCGCGACGCGCGCGTACCCTGGCGGCGTCGTCTGCCGACACCGGCTCGAGCGGCTCGCTTCCGCCGGCGTACGTCGGCCTGTGGGCCAGCACGCGATTGCGGCCTGCCTGCTTGGCCTTGTAGAGCGCGTCGTCGGCGGCGCGCACCAGACTGGCCGCGTCCAACCCGTCGATCGGGCACTCGGCGACACCGCCACTGACGCTCACGAAGCCGAGCGGCTGGTCGGAGCCCAGGGCGAACGCATGAGCGGCGATCGTCTGGCGGACGTTCTCCGCCGCCGCCAGCGCCTGTGCTCGCCTCGCGCCAGGGAACAGGATCAGGAACTCCTCGCCGCCGTAGCGCCCGAAGACTGCGTCTCGACGCACGCATTCCTGTACGAGCTTGGCGAGCTCGCGCAGCAGCCAATCGCCGGCCACGTGGCCGTTGCGGTCGTTGTAGGACTTGAAGTGGTCCACGTCGAAGATGAAGACGCAGAGGCTCGGCCCGTTGTCGAGCGCCTGACGCATCTCCTCGGCGAGGCGGTGCGTGAGGTAGCGCCTGTTGAAGATCCCGGTGAGGCTGTCGATGCTGGCCGTGGCCTTCATCTGGACGTAGCGGGCCTGGGTGTGCACCGCGACGGCTCCCACCTGGGCCAGGAGCCGCAGCGGGTCTTTCGACGGGTAGCGCGGGCCCTCCACGGCCACGACGCCTACGACCTCCTCTTTGAAGATCATGGGCGCCACCACGTCGGGCTGGCAGTCCATCGGTGTCTCGTCGCGAAGTCGCTTCCGGACGTGCGGGTGCTGGTTCTCGAAATCGCGCCGGTCCATGACGCGCTGCACCTCTGCGGCGAAGCCGATCTCGCCCTGGCCGATCCGGATCTCGTCGCCGACCTCCATCCAGCCGGGCGGGAAGGCGGCGGCGACCACGAGCCGCATGTGGCGATCCTGGTCGATCTCGACCGCGCGCCGTCTCACCGCCACCAGGGCCTTCCTCGGTTCCAGGATCCGCGTGACGGCGCCGAGCAGGAGCGTCGGGATCTGCCGGGCGCCCGCCGTGGAGTGCAACTCATGGACGACGTGCGGCAGCTCGCGTACGACGCGCGCGAGGAACAGGCCGTCGAACCCCGCCTGTGCCGCCTGGCCGTGGGCCGCGGCCAGCTCCCTGTCGAGAGCGGCCTCACTCGACTCGAGGTCCCGGACCCGCCGGCCGAGCTTGACGATGTGGCCCAGGGCCACGGTGAGGGCCACCAGGCCGGCCAGAGCTGCCGCTGACAGGATGATCATCAATGGCACGCCTCGATGTCGAGCAAAGACCGTGCCCGCGGGCGCGGCCTCGGATGTCGAGAGTTCTCAATGCCTTCGCGGTGTTCCGCTCGCCGCCGTGACGCGTTCTCGGACGCGCGGCTCGATCGGTATGACCGGCGAGCGGCCGCCGGACCGACGATGCCCCCTATGAACGTTTGCGCGGGGGATCGAAGAAGGGGAGCTTCGCGACGGTGACGCCGACCTCTCGCCGCCGGTGGTCGACGGTCATCTCCATCTGCAACGCCGTGCCG
Organism: Vicinamibacteria bacterium; assembly: GCA_035283305.1. Lineage (GTDB taxonomy): Bacteria > Acidobacteriota > Vicinamibacteria > Fen-336 > Fen-336 > DATBSL01. Next base: position 7,177 of record DATEUE010000226.1, read on the forward strand.
GGCAGGGCGGCGTCGCGCGCGACCGTGCCGAGCGCGATCATCTTCTTGAGCGTGGGCGACCAGGTGGTGCTCGACGCGCGCCCCACCTGGACGCCGTCGTGAAACACCGGGACCGACACGCGCGAGGCCGTGGCCGGAAGCTGCGGAGCGAGCCCGGCCTGCTCGTAGAGGCGCTCCACGTCGTCCCAGCTCACGTCGAGGCCGACGAGCTCGCGGGGCGCGCCCTTCTGGGCCTCACGCCGAAGCGCCGCCTGGCCTACGTAAGGTGCCTTCTGCAGGCTCACCAGCCGGCCGAGGCCGATCTCGTACGGCGAGTACTTCTGCGACGGGATCAGCGCCTTCTTGGCGCTCGTGTAGTCCACGTCGAGCAGGATCAGGCCGGCCTCGATGCGGGCGACGTCGAGGGCGAGCATGCCGGTGGGCGTGATGTCGTACGCGCGCCCCGCCTCCATCAGCGCGTCCCAGAGCGCGAGCGCCTGCTCGGCCGCCAGCCAGATCTCGTAGCCCAGATCGCCGGTGTAGCCGGTGCGCGAGATCTCGACCGGGATGCCGCGCAGCGTCGCCTTCATCACGCGGAAGTACTTGAGCGCCGCCACGTCGCCCTCGGTGCAGCCCTTCAGGATCTCGCGGCTCGTCGGTCCCTGGAGGGCGAGCGCCGCGAGTCTGTCGGAGACGTCCTCGACCTCGACCTCGAGGCCGTGGGCGTTCTGCCGGATCCAGCGCAGGTTGGGCTCGGCCGCGGTCCAACGGTAGAGCTCGGGGCCGAGGCGCGAGACGGTGCCGTCGTCGATCACCTTGCCGTCCCCGTCGCACCAGTTGGTGTAGGCCACCTGGCCGACGGCCATCTTTGGCACGTCGCGCGTGACGACGCGGTCCACGAGGCGCGTCGCGTCCTTCCCCGACACGCGGTACTTGAAGAGCGGTGAGACGTCGATCAGGGCCGCGGCGTTGCGGATCGCGTTGTACTCGCGCTCGTGCGTGGCCTCGTAGGCGCTCACGGCGAAGTAGCCGGCCCACTCGCGCCAGCTCATGCTCTCGCAGAGGGCGGACGTGCGCGGGTGAAACGGCGTCCCGATCGGCATCGGGGCCGGATGATAGCACCGGCCGTCTCCTATAGAATGGCCGCCCGAATGGCGGCACGCTACGACGCGATCGTGATCGGCGGAGGCCACAACGGCCTCGTGAGCGCCGCCTACCTCGCGCGCGCGGGCAAGAAGGTGCTCGTGCTCGAGCGCCGCCACGTGCTCGGCGGCGCGGCGGTCACGGAAGAGGTCTTCCCGGGCTTCCGCGTCTCGGTCTGCTCCTACGTCGTCTCGCTGCTGCGGCCCGAGATCATCCGCGAGCTGGACCTGCCGCGCCACGGGCTCGAGATCCTGCCGCTCGACGGCACCTTCACGCCGATGCCGAACGGCGACCACCTGTGGCGCATGAGCGACCACGCCAGGACGCGGCGCGAAATCTACCGCCACTCGCCGGTCGACGCCGAGGCCTACGACGAGTACGCCAGGGCGATGGTCGAGATGGCGCGCTTCGTCAAGCCGATCCTGTCGATGGTGCCGCCTGACCCCTTCTCGTACGACGTGAAGGGCCTCGGGCGTCTCGCGGGCCTGGGCCAGCGCTTCCGAAAGCTCACGCGCGGCCAGCAGCACAGCCTGCTGCAGCTCATGACGATGAGTGCCGCGGACCTGCTCGACCAGTGGTTCGAGACCGACGTGCTGAAGGCCACCATGTCAGCAAGCGGGATCATCGGCACCTTCCTGGGCGTGCGCTCGCCGGGCACCGCGTACGTGCTGCTGCACCATTACATGGGCGAGATCGACGGGGCGTTCCGCTCGTGGGGCTTCTCGCGTGGCGGCACCGGCGCCATCAGCCTCGCGATCGCTGGCGCCGCGCGCGAGGCGGGGGTCGAGATCCGCACCGAGGCTTCGGTCGCCCGGATCAAGACCCGCGGCGGTCGCGTGGCGGGCGTCGTGCTGCCGGACGGCGACGAGATCGACGCCGGCCTCGTGCTCTCGAGCGTCGACCCGCGCATCACCTTCCAGAAGCTCTGCGAGCCCGGGGCGCTGCCGGCCTCGTTCCTCGAGGGCGTCTCTCGCTACAAGTTCCGCGGCTCCTCCGGCAAGGTCAACCTCGCGCTCGACGGCCTGCCGAACTTCACGTGCCTGCCGGGACAAGGCGCGCACCTGCGCGGAGCGATGTCGATCTCGCCGAGCGTCGAGTACATGGAGCGCGCCTACGACGACGCCAAATACGGCGACTTCTCGCGCCGGCCCTACGTCGACATCGTGATCCCGTCGCTCACCGACCCCTCGGTCGCTCCGCCCGGCAAGCACGTGCTCTCGTGCTTCGTGCAGTACGCGCCGTACAAGCTGCGCGAGGGCACCTGGGACGAGAAGCGCGAGGCCTTCGGCGACACGGTGATCGACACGCTCGCGGAGTACGCACCCAACCTCAAGCAGATCATCCTGCACCGGCAGGTGCTGACGCCGCTCGACATGGAGCGCGAGTGGAGCCTCTCGGAGGGCAACATCTTCCAGGGCGAGCTGAGCCTGGAGCAGCTCTTCTTCCTGCGGCCGGTGCCGGGCTGGGCGCGCTACCGCACGCCGCTCGCCGGCCTCTACATGTGCGGCTCGGCGACCCACCCGGGCGGCGGCATCATGGGCGCGCCGGGTCGGCTGGCTGCGCTCGAGGTGCTGAAGGACGTCGGGCACGGAGGCGCCCGGTGAAGGCCGACGTCGTCGTCATCGGTGGCGGTCCGAACGGGCTCGCGGCGGCCGCGCTGCTCGCGAAGGGCGGTCTCAAGCCGGTGGTGCTCGAGCGGCGCGAGGTCGTGGGCGGCGCGGCGGTAACCGAGGAGTTCCACCCTGGCTTCCGGGCCTCGACCGTGGCCCACACCGCGGGCCCGCTGCGCCCGAGCCTCGTGGCGGCCCTCGACCTCCAGCGGCACGGCCTCGAGTGGACGCTGCCGGAGCCACGCGTCTTCGCCCCGCACCCGGACGGTCGCGGCCTCAGCCTGTTCGGCGACCCGGCGCGCAGCGCCTCCGAGCTCGCGCGCTTCTCGGCTCCTGACGCGGCGCGCTATCCCGCGTTCCATGCTTCGCTCGGCCGTCTCTCGGCCGTGCTCGGTCGCCTGCTCGAGCTGACGCCGCCCGACGTCGAGCGCCCGGACCTGCGCGATCTGTTCCCGCTCGCCGGCTTCGGCTGGGCGTTGCGGCGCCTCGGCCGGGAAGACGGCCAGGACCTGCTGCGCTGGGGCCCGATGGCCGTCGCCGACTACGCGCAGGAGTGGTTCGAGACGCCGCTGCTGGCCGCCGTGATCGCCGCCCGCGGGATCCAGGGAATGATGGCCGGCCCGTGGTCGGCGGGAACGACCGCCAACCTGCTGCTGCAGGCGGCAGCCGGCGAGGGCAACGGCGCCGGCTCGACCGTGCTCGTGAAGGGCGGCCTGGGTGCCTTGACCTCGGCGCTCGCGAGCGCGGCGCGCGGCTTCGGCGCCGTCGTCCGCACCCGAGCCAGCGTCGAGCGCCTGCTGCAGCGCGACGGCGCGGTGACGGGCGTCGTGCTCGCGGGTGGGGAAGAGATCGAGGCGCGCGCGGTCGCCGCCGCCGTGGATCCGCAGCAAGCGTTGCTGCGCCTGCTCGACCCGGTCGCGCTCGATCCCGACGACGTGCAGCGCGTCCGCAACTTCCGCACCGCCGGGATGGCGTCGAAGCTGAACCTCGCGCTCTCGGGCCTGCCGCGCTTCAGGGCGGCGAGCGACGAGGCGTCGCTGCGCGGCCGCATCCACATCGGTGCCGACATCGACACGCTCGAGCGCGCCTTCGACGACGCCAAGTACGGCGGGATCTCGAAACGTCCCTACCTCGACATCACGATCCCCACGCTCAGCGATCCCTCGCTCGCGCCGGCCGGCCAGCACGTGATGTCGGTCTACGTTCAGTACACGCCCTTCAAGCTGAAGGCCGGGACATGGCCGGAGCGAGCCGGGGAAGTCGCGTACGCCGTGCTCGCGCTGCTCGAAGAGTACGCGCCCGGCGTGCGTAGCCTCGTGGTGGGGCAGCAGGTCCTCACCCCCTGGCACCTCGAGACGACCTACGGCACGAGCGGCGGCCACCCCTCGCACGGCGAGCCCTCGCTCGACCAGCTGTTCCTGGCGCGCCCGTTCCTCGGCTTCGGCCGCTACCGCACGCCTGTACGCGGGCTCTACCTGTGCAGCGCCGGCACACACCCTGGCGGCGGCGTGACGGGCGGCCCGGGCATGAACGCCGCCCGCGAGATCCTGCACGATCTTTCCTAGTAGGGGGAACGCTGAGTCGCGTCCCCCCTCACACCCCCCC
>DATEUE010000227.1:0-18780 GCA_035283305.1 Vicinamibacteria bacterium
AGCCAAGCCCGAAAAGCCGGAGAAGGGCGAGAAGCGGGAGAAGAAGTAACGCGTCTCGTGGTGGGCCTCGGCAACCCGGGGCCTCGCTACGAGCGGACCCGCCACAACGCCGGCTTCCTGGTCATCGACGAGCTCGCCGCCCGCACGCGGGCGGCGGGCCGTCTGCTGACGGACGCGTGGATCGCCGAGGCGACGCTCGGCGGCGCGCAAGCCCTGCTCGTCAAGCCGCTGAGCTTCATGAACCTGAGCGGCGAGCCGGTCGCGCGGCTGCTGGCGGAGCGCGGCCTCTCACCGGCGGAGCTGGTGGTGGTCGTGGACGACGTCGCGCTGCCGCTCGGCCGGGTGCGGGTGCGCGCGCACGGCAGCGACGGGGGCCACAACGGCCTGCGCTCGCTGGTGGCGGCTCTCGGCAGCGAGGAGTTCGCGCGCGTCCGGATCGGCGTCGGTGTCGAGCCGCCTCCCGACCTGGACCTCGCGGATTTCGTCCTCGCGCAGTTCCTGCCCGAAGAGCTGCCGCGGCTGCGCGAGGTGACCGTGCTCGCGGCCGACGCCGTGGCGTGCCTGCTCGAAGACGGGGCCGAGGCCGCCATGAACCGCTTCAACGGCCGGCGCGTGTGAGGTATACTGTCATTTCCCGCGTCCGGACGGTGGTCGTCCGGGAGCGGAACCCTTGCTCCCGGTAGGGCCCTTCGGGCCCGGAAGGGGCTCGCCGGTGTCACCCAAAGGGTGGCGCAGGCGGTCCAGGAGGAGGACCAGTTGAGCGAACGAGTCTACGAGATCCTGTTCATCGCCGATCCCAACCTAGGGGAGCCGGAGGTGGAGGCTCTCGCCGCGCAGGTGCAGGGCTTCGTCGAAAAAGAGGGCGGTGTGGTCCAGAAGCGGGAGATGTGGGGCAAGAAGCGCCTCGCCTACACCGTCGGCCGCCACCGCGAGGGTTACTACACGCTGATCGTCACCGCTGGCCCGGGCTCCCTGGTCAAGGAGGTCGAGCGCCGGCTGAAGGTGACGGACGGCATCTTCCGCTTCCTGACGGTGCGGGTGGACGAGGAGCTGCGCAAGGCCGAGCGGCGCAAAGCCAAGCGCACGCTCGCCGACGAGAAGCGCAAGACGAAGCCCGGAGCGCAGGCTCCGCGTGAGGCGGAGGTGCAGCAGTGAGCTCGCAGGCGAACGGCGATTTCAGGGGCATCGGGCGTCCGCGTCCGGGCGGAGGCGGGGGCGGGGGCGGGGGCGGGGGCGCGCGCGGCGCGGGCGGCGGCAGGGATGGCGCCGGCAAGGACGGCAAGGAGGGCGGCAAGCGCTTCTTCTTCCGGCGGCGCAAGGTCTGCAAGTTCTGCGCGGACAAGATCGACTACGTCGACTACAAGGACGTCAAGCTGATCTCCCAGTTCGTGCCGGAGCGAGGCAAGATCCTGCCGCGCCGGATGTTCGGAACCTGCGCGGAGCACCAGCGCAAGCTGACCGAAGCGATCAACCGCGCCCGCCACATCGCCCTGCTCCCGTACGCGGCGGACTGACGTCGGCTCGGCGGGCGGTGGGCGCGGTGATGGTCGAGCATGGGCCGGTGTCGGCCCGCAGCGGGGCGGGTTCGGAGCCGCGCCTCGGCGGGCTGCTGGTGGCGGGCCTGCTGTCGGCGCTGATGTTCGGCGCCGCCGGCTTCGTTCCGCCGCTGGCACCGCTCTCGCTCTTCGCGCCGCTGCCGCTCGCAATCCAGAGGCTGCACGGCGGCGCCACGAGCGCGTGGCTCGCCGCGGCCCTCGCCGCGGCGCTCGTCGCGGCCGCGAGCGCTCCGATAGCCGCGCTCGCGTTCCTGGCGGTGCTGGCCTTGCCGGGGCTGCTGCTGGCCGAGGCGCTCGCGCGAGGCCGGGGCCTGCTGCGCGGCTGCGGCTGGGCCTTCGGCGCGCTCTTCGCCGAGGTCGCGGCCGGCCTGCTGCTCGCGCCGACGCCGATGGCGGAACGGGTGCTCGCGCCGGTCGAGCGCCTGCGCTCCGAGGCGGTGCTGGGGGAGCTCAGCAAGGGCGGCATGCCGCCGGAGCGTCTCGCCGAGTTCAAGGAGCAGGTGGGCGCGCTGACGGACGCGCTCGGGGTCGTGTATCCCGCCTTCTGGGTGATCGCGGCGGCCGTGCTCGTGGCCGTGAACGCGGCGCTGCTGCGGCTCTACCTGCTGCGCCGCGACCCGGGCTGGCTGGAGGACGGCGAGTTCGAGCGGGTGCGCTTCCCGCTGCCGCTGGTGCTGGCATTCGTGCTGTCGGGGGCGGCGGTGGCGCTGCCGCTCGCGCGGCCGGCCGCCTACAACGTGCTGCTGGTGGTGGCGTTCTTCTTCGCGCTGCAGGGGCTCGCGGTGGTGGGCTTCTACGCGCGGCGGCTCGCCGCCCCGCCGCTCTTGCGCGCGTTCGCTCTCGTGCTGGTGCTCGTCAACCCATGGGCCCCGCAGATCCTCGCCCTGCTGGGGCTGTTCGACAACTGGTTCGATTTCCGCCGCTTTGCCGAGCCCCCGCCGGGGCAGCGGACCCCACAAGGACCGGCGGCGTGATTCAATCTCGAGGAATGTCATGGAACTGATCCTGAGGGACGACGTCGACAAGCTGGGCCGCCGCGGTGACATCGTGAAGGTCAAGGACGGCTTCGCGCGCAACTTCCTGCTGCCGAGGGGCCTCGGCATGCCGGTCAACGCCGCCAACAAAGCGATGATCGACAAGGAGCAGAAGGCCAACCTGGCGCGGCTCGCGAAGGAGCGCGCCGAGTTCGAGGCGCTCGCGGAGCGCGTCGCGACGCTGCGCTTCATCGCGCCGCGCAAGGTGGGCGAGAACGACGTGCTCTACGGCTCGGTGACGTCCGGCGACGTGGCCGAGTTCCTGAAGGCGAAGGGCATCGAGATCGACAAGCGCAAGGTGCTGCTCGACGAGCCGGTCAAGCACCTGGGCGAGCACGAGATCAAGATCAGGCTTCACCCCGAGGTGCAGGCGGCGCTCAAGCTGCTCGTCACGAAGGAGGGATGACCTCGCGCCGCGAAGCGGCGCGAGCTCTGCCGTTTTCCGTCTGCCGTTTTCCGTCTGCGTTGTCCGTTTCCGTTGTCCGTCACTCGTGATCCGTTCTCCCTGGCCTCGTCGGGAGTGTTCGTTCATGGATGGCTGGCTCGTCCCCGGCTGCTCCGGTCCCGTTTCGCCCCCCTCCTTTGATATGGTCCAGCCTTGACCACCCAGGCCCCGCCGACCGACCGCACCCTCCCGCACAACCTCGAGGCGGAGCGGACCGTGCTGGGCGCGGTGCTGGTCGACAACCAGGCGTTCAACTCCGCAGCCGAGCTCCTGACGCGCGAGGACTTCTACCGCGACTCGCACCGCCGCATCTACGACGCGATGGCGGCGCTCGCCGAGCGCAGCCAGCCGATCGACCTCGTCACGCTGAAGGACGAGCTGCTGCGCGCCTCCGCGCTCGAGGCCGTGGGTGGCGCCGCCTACCTGGGCGGGCTCGTCGACGGCGTGCCGCGCATCACGAGCGTCGAGCACTGGAGCCGGATCATCAAGGAGAAGGCCGTCGTCCGGAAGCTGATCCACGCCGGCAACCGCATCGTGCAGTCGTGCTACGAGGGCGAGGACGAGGCCGCGTCGCTCCTCGACCAGGCCGAGAAGTCGATCTTCGACATCGCCGAGAAGCGGATCCGGGTCGGCTTCGCCTCGATGCGCGAGATCGTGAAGGAGAGCTTCCGCACCATCGACCAGCTCTCGCAGTCGAAGGACGTGGTGAGCGGGCTCGCCACCGGCTTCGTCGACATCGACGAGATGACGAGCGGGCTGCAGAAGGGCGAGCTGGTGATCGTGGCCGCGCGCCCGGCGATGGGCAAGACCTCCTTCTGCCTGAACGTCGCGCAGCACGTGGCGATGCGCGTGGGCGAGACGGTGGGCCTGTTCTCGCTCGAGATGTCGAAGGAGCAGCTCGCGCTGCGCCTGCTGTGCGCCGACGCCCGCGTCGACGCGCATCGGCTGCGCACCGGCAAGCTCAACGAAAAGGACTGGGCGCGGCTCGCCAAGGCCTACAGCGACCTCACCCAGTCGCGCATCTTCATCGACGACTCGGCCACGATCTCGCCGCTCGAGATGCGCGCCAAGTGCCGCCGCCTGAAGGCCGAGCACGGCCTGGCGCTGGTGATCGTCGACTACCTGCAGCTCGTGACCTCGGCGGGCCGCAGCGAGAATCGCCAGCAGGAGATGTCGGCGATCAGCCGCTCGATGAAGGGCCTGGCCAAGGAGCTGGGCGTGCCGGTGATCGCGCTCTCGCAGCTCTCGCGCGCCCCGGAGGCCCGCACCGACCGCAGGCCGCAGCTCTCGGACCTCAGGGAATGCGTGACTGGCGACACGCTCGTGCAGCTGGCCGACGGACGCCGGGTCCCGATCCGCGACCTCGAGGGCACGACACCCGAGGTCCTGTCCCTGTCGGGAGAGCAGCGGATCGTCACGGCCGCGACGGACAAGGTCTGGTGCGTCGGCCAGCGGCCCGTCTTCGACGTCCAGCTAGCGAGCGGCCGGCGCATCCGAGCCACCGCGAAGCACCGGCTGCTCGGCGCCACGGGCTGGGTCGGGGTGGCTGACCTGGAGCCGGGGGCCCGCCTCGCGCTCGCCCGTCGGATTCCCGAACCCGCGAACCCAGGAGGGTGGCCGGAAGCACGCCTGGCGCTGCTGGGGCACCTCGTCGGTGACGGCAGCTACCTGATTCACCAGCCCCTGCGCTACACGACCGCGTCCGAAGAGAACAGCCGGCTCGTGAGCGAGGCCGCACGCGGCGAGTTCGGGATCGTGGTGAACCGGCACGCCGGTCGCGGTGCCTGGCACCAGCTTGTCTTCAGTGGCAACGGGAACCGCTGGCACCCGGCGGGGATCAACCGCTGGCTGCGGGAGCTCGGCGTCTTTGGCCAGCGCTCGCACGAGAAGCAACTGCCGACCGACGTGTTCACTCTCTCGAATGCTCAGGTAGCCGTGCTGCTGCGCCACCTCTGGGCCACCGACGGGACGATCTCGGTGCGCAGACCCGGAGCGCGTGGGAGTGCGGCTGTGAAATTCTCCACGAGCAGCTCACTCCTCGCAGCCGACGTCGCCGCGCTGCTGCTCCGCCTCGGCATCGTGGCGCGCATCCACACCGTGCACCAACGTGGCGCGCGTCCCTGCCACGTGGTCGCGGTGTCGGGAGCCGAAGCGCAAAGACGCTTCCTCGAGGTGGTGGGGGCTTTCGGGCCGAGAGTGGTGCAGGCCCAGGCCCTCGAGCGCGCCCTGGCTGGAACCCTTCCCAACACGAACGTCGACACCCTGCCGCAAGAGGTGTTCGCCGAGGTCAGGACGGCCATGTCCCAGCGTGGCGTGACGCAGCGCGGGATGGCGGCTCTGCGCGGGACGTCCTATGGAGGCACCGCCCATTTCGCCTTTGCGCCTTCCCGGGCGACTGTCGCTCACTATGCCGAGTTGCTCGACGCGAACGCCCTCCGGGTTCAGGCCGAGAGCGACTTGTTCTGGGACCGTGTGATGACGATCGAGCCGGCCGGCGTAGAGGACGTCTACGACCTGACCGTCCCGGGGCCGGCGTGCTGGCTCGCGGACGGCATCGTCAGCCACAACTCGGGAGCTATCGAGCAGGATGCAGACATCGTGATGTTCATCTACCGCGAGGAGGAGTACAAGCCCAGCGACGAGAACCGCGGGCTCGCGGAGATCATCATCGGCAAGCAGAGGAACGGCCCCACCGGCTCGCGCAAGCTCGCCTTCATCAAGGAGTTCACGCGCTTCGAGAACCTCGAGTGGCGCGGAGGGACGGCCTCCTGAAAACCCGCGTCGTCTTCGCCTGTCAGGCGTGCGGCTTCGAGAGCTCGAAGTGGCTCGGCCGCTGCCCCGACTGCGGCGAGTGGAACACTTTCGTCGAGGAGCGCCAGGAAGTGGCGCTGCCCGCCGGAAAGGGCCGACCCGACCCGAAGCTGCTCGCGCAGGCGGTCTCGCGCCCGAAGCCCTTCGACTCGATCGACAACTCCGAGGACGCGCGCGTCGCCTCGGGCATCGACGAGTTCGATCGCGTGCTCGGCGGCGGCATCGTGCCGGGCTCGCTGGTGCTCATCGGCGGCGAGCCGGGGATCGGCAAGAGCACGCTGCTGCTGCAGGTGGCGCACCTGCTCGGGCGCACGCACGGCAGCGTGCTCTACGTCTCGGGCGAGGAGTCGGAGCGCCAGATCAAGCTGCGCGGCGAGCGGCTCGGGATCGAGGGTGGCGGTCTCTTCGTGATGGCCGAGACCTCGCTCGAGCGCATCCTCGAGGAGGTCGAGAGCCTGAAGCCGCGGGCGCTCGTGATCGACTCGGTCCAGACCGTCTTCTCGTCGCGCTTCCCGTCCGCCCCCGGCAGCATCAGCCAGGTGCGCGAGGTGGCGACGCAGCTGCTGTTCGTGGCCAAAGGCCGCGGCATCACGACGTTCCTGATCGGCCACGTCACGAAGGACGGCAGCCTCGCGGGGCCCAAGTCGCTCGAGCACATCGTCGACACCGTGCTCTACTTCGAGGGCGAGAAGCGCCAGCACCACCGGATCGTGCGCGCGGTGAAGAACCGCTTCGGGGCGGTCTCGGAGCTCGGGATCTTCGAGATGACCGGCGCCGGACTGCAGCCCGTCGCCAACCCCTCGGCGCTGTTCCTGGCCGAGCGCCAGGCGGGTGCCGCCGGATCGGCGGTCGTGGCCACGATGGAGGGCACGCGCCCGATGCTGGTCGAGGTGCAGGCGCTCGTGTCGCCCACTTCGTTCGGCACGCCGCGCCGGATGTCGCTCGGGATCGACCCCAACCGCACCAACCTGCTGCTGGCCGTGCTCGAGAAGCGCGTCGGGCTCGAGCTCCTGGGCGACGACGTGTTCGTGAGCGTGGCCGGCGGCCTCGAGGTCGACGAGCCGGCCGCCGACCTCGGGGTCGCCGCGGCCGTCGCCTCCTCGTTCCGCAACCGTCCGCTGCCGCCGCACACGGTGCTTTTCGGCGAGGTGGGCCTGGGCGGCGAAGTGCGCGGCGCGGGCCAGGCCGGTTTGCGCGTCCGGGAAGCCGCGCAGATGGGCTTCACCCGCTGCCTGCTGCCCGCCCGCAACGTGCCGGACGACGCCCCGCCGGGAATCCGGCTCACGGGCGTCCACACTCTCGAGGAAGCGCTCGAGCGCCTCGCGGACTGAAGCTCGGCGGGGCGCTTGCCCCCGCGGCCGGCGGCGGTATCATTGCGCCGTCCGAGGCGCAGCGAGATGTCGATTCCTCTTCATTCAAGCTCGCGATTGCGGGCCAACGTCCGAGAGGCTTCTTCATGTGGCTCATCCTGTTCCGCACCGTGGTCGTCGTCGTCCTGGCCTGGGCCGGCTGGCACTATGACCCGCTGCCCGGCCAGCCCCTGGCGGGAGTCGCGCTCGGAGCGGGTGCGGCGCTCGCCATCATCGGGCTGGAGGCGCGGCTTCACCGCGTCCCGGCGCACAACATGGTGGGCGCCCTCGTCGGGGGCGTCACGGGCCTGCTGGGGGCGAGCCTGGTCTGGGGCGTGATCCAGGGGCTCGACCTCGCGGCCGAGCACTTCATCCACTCGATCGTGATCGCGTTCCTGATCTACATCGGGATCGTGATCGGCGCGAGGCGCGGCGAGTGGTTCGAGCCGGCGCGGATCATCGCCGCGTTCAAGGACGCCTCGCGGCTGCACCAGTACAAGGTCCTCGACACCTCGGTGATCATCGACGGCCGCATCGCCGACATCTCCGAGACCGGCTTCCTGGAGGGGACCCTGGTGGTGCCGCAGTTCGTGCTGCGCGAGCTGCAGCAGGTGGCCGACTCCTCCGACTCGCTGAAGCGCAACCGCGGCCGGCGCGGCCTCGACGTGCTGCAGCGGGTCCAGAAGATGACGGGTGTCCAGGTCCAGATCGTGGAGACGGACTTCCCCGAGATCAAGGAAGTGGACCTCAAGCTGATCGAGCTCGCCAAGCGCCTCTCCGGCAAGATCGTCACCAACGACTTCAACCTCAACAAGGTCGCCCAGCTGCGCAGCGTCGCCGTGCTCAACATCAACGAGCTCGCGAACTCGCTGAAGCCGGTCGTGCTGCCGGGCGAGGTACTGAGAGTGCTGGTGGTGAAGGAGGGCAAGGAGGCGGGCCAGGGCGTCGCCTACCTCGACGACGGCACGATGGTCGTGGTCGAGCAGGGTCGCAGGGCGATCGGGCGCATGATCGAGGTGACGGTGACGAGCGTGCTGCAGCTGCCCGCCGGCAAGATGATCTTCTGCAAGTGGCCCGAGGGCCTCGCCAGCGGGGAAGCGAGCCGTGAGCCCCGCCCGCAGGACCGCCGCGACCCGCGTAACGGCCACGCCTATCGCGGCGAGTCACGCCGCGAGTCGGACCGGCCGGTCGAGCGTTCCCAGACCGCAGAGCCGCCGCAGCCGGCCGAGGGCGCAGGCCCCACTCCGCCGACTCAGGGCGCCGCGCCGACCGGCACCGGGCCAGGCCCGCGCGGCGACTGAGTCATCCGCACTGTGGGCGGGCCGCTTTTCTTCTGCGTCGTCCAGATGCCGCTCGCCGTGCTGGCCACGGCCGTGCTCACCGCGGCCGCCAGCCTGGCCGGCCTCGTCCGTCCCGCCGCCGTCCAGGCCCTGTCGCGCGCGTGGAGTCGCCTGCTGCTGCGCCTGTTCCGGGTGGCCGTACGGACGCAGGGTCAGGAGCAGATTCCCGCCGGGCCGGCCGTGTACGCCGCGAACCACTCGAGCTCACTCGACATCCTCGTCGTGCTGGCGCACCTGCCGGTGGACGTCCGCATCATCTACAAGAAATCGCTCTCGCTCGTGCCGCTGCTCGGCTGGTCGATCGCGGTCGGCGGCCACATACCCATCGATCGCTCGAACCCGTTCCGCGCCCGCCGCAGCCTGCAGAAGGCGGCCGAGCGGATCCGGGCCGGAACCAGCGTGCTCGTGTTCCCGGAGGGCACGCGCAGCCCGGACGGCGCGGTCGGGCACTTCAAGCGCGGGAGCTTCAGCCTCGCGCTCGAAGCCGGGGTCCCGGTCGTGCCGCTCTCGCTCGTGGGCGTGAAGACGCTCGTGCCGCGCGGTCTCGCCAGCCTGCGTTCCGGCGAGATCACGCTCCGAGTCCACCCCGCGATCCCCGTTTCGGGGAGATCCAGGGACGATGCCGAGGCGCTTGCCGAGGAGGCGCGCCTCGTCGTCGCAGCCGGCTGTGAAAGGGAGGCGGGCGCATGAGGCACCTGCGATTCCTCAAGGGGGATCCTCGTGGGGGGGCGATGGGCTTGCGTGGCTTCCTCCTCGTCTCGCTGTTGCTGGGAGCGCCCGCGCTCGAGGCCGCTGACCCGTCACCGTCGCGCCTGCGCAAGGCGATCGAGGCGGTGGTCGCACGTCCCGGGCTGGAAGCGGCCTTCTGGGGGATCGAGGTGCAAAGCCTCGCTTCCGGACGCACGCTCTACGCGCTCAATCCCGCAAAGGCCTTCCGGCCGGCGTCGACGCTCAAGCTCGTCACCACCGCCGCCGCGCTCGACGCATTCGGCCCCGACGAGCGTCCGCGCACCACGCTCCAGACGGCCGGCCGCCTCGACGGCCTCGGCCGCATCCTCGGGGACGTGTTCCTGGTGGGCGGCGGTGACCCCAACCTCTCGGCCCGCTTCTCGCCGGGCCGTCCCACGGCCGCGTTCGAGGCGATGGCCGAGGCGCTCGTCGCCGCGGGCGTGAGGCGCGTCGAGGGGCGCCTGGTCGGCCACGAGGGCGCATTCGTCGGCGATCGCCGCGGCTCCTCCTGGACCTGGGAGGACCTCGCCTGGGGGCACGGGACCGAGGTGTCCGCGCTGTCGTTCGCCGACAACCTGGCCGAGGCCTCGCTCGCGCCGGGCGAGCGCGTCGGCGATCCCGCGCTGCTGGGCCTCGTGCCGGACGCGGGCTGCCTGAACGTCGTGGCGTCGGTCACCACGAAGGAAGCGCCGGGCGGCGCGGGGCAGGCTGCAGTCGACGATGCCGAGGCGGCGAAGGAGCTGGTGCTACTGCGCGAGCCGGGATCGAACGACGTGCGGCTCACCGGCCGCCTCCCGATCGGCGGCCAGTGGAAGGCGCGGCTTTCGGTCGCCGATCCGGCGAGCTGCGCGGCCGCCGTCTTCGCGTCCGTGCTCGAAGGGCGCGGGATCCGCGTGACGGGCGGCGTCGCCACCTCGAGCGCGGCGCTGCCTGCCGGGGCGCGCGTGCTCGCGGCCTACGACGGCGTCAAGCTGGCGCAGGTGATCCAGGTCGTCAACAAGGAGAGCCAGAACCTCCACGCCGAGATGCTGCTGCGCCTGCTGGGATCGAAGCTCAAGGGCGAGGGCAGCGTGGAGCAGGGCAAGGCGTCGGTCGCCGACGCGATGAAGCGCCTCGGCGTGGCGGACGCCGGCTGGGCGCTCGCGGACGGGTCCGGGCTCGCGCGAACCGACCTTCTGACTCCTCACGGTCTCGTGGCGCTGCTCGCGGCGATGGACCGCCACCCGCACGCCGCCGTCTTCCGCGACTCGCTGCCGATCGCCGGCGTCGACGGGACCCTCGAGAAGCGCCTGCGCGGGACGCCGGCCGAGAGGCGCGTGCTCGCCAAGACGGGCACGCTCCAGCTCGCGAACGCGCTCGCCGGCTACGTCACGACCACGCGCGGGGAGCGGCTCGCGTTCGCTGTGTTCGTGAACAACCACGCCGCCCGTGGGCGCGAGGCCGTGGCGGCGATCGACCGGCTGGCCGTGGCGCTCGCGGAGGCACGCTGATGGACCTCGACTTCGCCATGGGCACGGGCCTCGCGGGCCGCGTGCGGGTCGGCCTGCTCGTGATCGAGGGCGTGAGCGTGCGCGAGAACGACGCGGCGCTCGCTGCCGTCGTCGACGCCGAGTGCGCGGCGCTGCGCGCCCGTTACGGCGAGGGCAAGAGCTCCGAGGTGCCGGGTGCGCAGGACGCGCGCACGCTCTACAAGGCCCTCGGCATCGACCCGACCAAGACGCGCCCTTCGAACGAGGCGCTGCTCCGGCGCGCGCTCAAGGGCGAGACGCTCTACCGGATCAACACGCTCGTCGACGCGCTCAACCTCTCGTCGCTGCGCGAGCAGCTGCCCTTCGGCCTCTACGACCTCGATCGCGTGAGGCCCCCCGTCGAGCTGCGCCTGGGTGGAGCGGGCGAGGCCTACGAGGGCATCCGCAAGGGCCCGGTCCAGGTGGATGGACGGCCGGTGCTCGTCGATGCGGAGGGACCCTTCGGCAACCCCACCTCGGACTCGCAGCGCACGTGCATCACCCTGGGCACGACCCGCTGCCTGGTCGTCGCGTACGCTCCGGCCGGCTACGCGACCGCTCGCCTCGACGGGGTGCTCGACCGCACCGCCGCGGCGCTCACCCGGGCCTGCGGCGGCACGTCCAGCCTCAAGCGCCAGGCGCCCTGATCCCCGCGGGGGCTCGGAGGTCTCCGGACCCGAGCCTGCCACCCTCGCCTATAAGATGCCCTCGTGACCACTCCCGTCGAGCCGGCGCTCGCGACCGCCGAGGAGCGCATCCTCGACGGGCTGAACGCGGCGCAGCGCGAGGCGGTGCGGCACGGCGAGGGCCCGCTGCTGATCATCGCGGGGGCTGGGACCGGCAAGACGACCGTGCTCACGCGCCGGATCGCGCACCTCATCGCCACGAAGCGCGCGCGGCCCGAGGAGATCCTGGCGCTCACCTTCACCGAGAAGGCCGCCGCCGAGATGTCCGAGCGGGTGGATCAGCTGATCCCGTGGGGTTACGCCGAGACGGCGATCTCGACGTTCCACGCCTTCGGCGACCGCGTGCTGCGGGAGTGGGCGCTCGAAATCGGGCTCGACCCTCAGTTCCGCGTGCTCTCGCAGCCCGAGCAGGTGATCTTCCTGCGCGAGCGGCTGTTCAAGCTGCCGCTCGAGCGCTTCCGTCCGCTCGGCGACCCGACTCGGCACCTCGCCGCGCTCACGACGCTCGTGAGCCGCGCCAAGGACGAGGACGTCTCGCCACAGCAATACCGCGCATGGGCCGAAGGCCGGCTGCTCGCCGCGGCGAGCGACGAGGAGAAGGACGAGGCGCAGTCCCACCTCGAGCTCGCCGCCTTCTACGAGGCGCACCAGCGGCTGCTGGCCGAGGCCGGGCTCGTGGACTTCGGCGACCAGATCCACAGGACGCTCGCGCTGCTGCGCGAGCGACCGGCTGCGCTCGCGCGGCTGCGGGCGCGCTACCGCTACGTGCTGGTCGACGAGTTCCAGGACACGAACCACGCCCAGCTCGAAATGCTCGAGCTGCTGGCCGGGGAAACGGGGAACCTGACCGTGGTCGGGGACGACGACCAGGCGATCTACCGCTGGCGCGGCGCGGCCGCGGCCAACCTGCTGGCGTTCCGCCGCCGCCACCCGGGCGCGCGCGAGGTGGTGCTCACCGAGAACTACCGCTCGACGCAGGTGATCCTCGACGTGGCCGCGCGCCTCATCGGCTACAACAACCCGCACCGGCTCGAGGCGATTGCCGGCATCGACAAGCGGCTGCACTCGTCGCGCGCGACGGGCGCGGCCGTCCGGCACCTGGCGTTCGACACCGTGTCGGCCGAGGCCGACGCGGTCGCGGCGCTGGTCGAGGAGCGGCTCACGAAGGGCCTGCGTCCGCGGGATTTCGCGATCCTCGTGCGCAGCAACGCTGACGCCGACCCGTTCCTGCGCGCGCTCAACGTGCGCGGCGTGCCGCACCGCTTTAGCGGCAGCCGCGGCCTCTACGCGCGCGAGGAGATCCGCCTGCTGGTCTCGTTCCTGAAGGTGCTCGCGAATCCCGACGACTCGGTGGCGCTCTTCTACCTCGCCGCGTCGGAGCTCTACGGCGTCCCCGAGACCGACCTGCTGCGCCTCAACCACTACGCCCGGCGCAAGACGCGGCCGCTTCTCGAGCTGCTGCGCGAGCTGCCGGGGAACGAGGAGCTCGCCTCGGTCTCGGGCCGTGCGCGAGAGGCCGCGGCCCGGATGGTGGCGGATCTGGAGCGCGCCGCGTCCGAGGTGCCGCGCCGTCGCACGGGCGAGGTGCTCTACGGCTTCCTGCAGTGGTCGGGTCTGCTCGGACGGCTCGCGAAGGCCGCCTCGGCCGAGGCCGAGGCGAAGGTCAAGAACATCGCGCGCTTCTTCGACGTGGTGAAAGGATACGGCGACGTCGCCGAGCACGACCGCGTGCCGGCGTTCGTCGCGCACCTCGAGCTGCTGCGCGAGGCCGGCGACGACCCGGCGGTGGCCGAAGCCGAGCTGGACGAAGACGCCGTCCACGTGCTGACGGTGCACAAGGCCAAGGGCCTCGAGTTCCCGGTCGTATTCCTGGTGGGCTGCGCCGAGTCCAAGTTCCCGCTGCAGCGTCGCGGCGATGCGCTCGGCCTGCCCGAGCCGCTCGTCAAGGAAGAGCTCACGGGAGGCGTGAGCGGCCACATGCTCGAGGAGCGCCGGCTCTTCTACGTGGCGATGACGCGGGCGATGGACGAGCTCCTGCTGACCTCGGCGGCCGACTACGGCACCTCGCGCACGCGCAAGCTGTCGCGCTTCGCGGTCGAGGCGCTCGACCTGCCCTCGCCCAGGCCGCTCTCGCGGCGGACGGCGCCGCTCGAGGCCCTCGCCCGCGAGGCGCCCGCCCCGGAGCCGAAGCCCCCGGCCGAGGCGGAGATTCCCGAGGACGAGCTGCTGCGCCTGTCCTACCGCCAGATCGACGACTACGAGACCTGCCCGCTCAAGTACCGGTACCTGCACGTGCTGCGCGTGCCGCTGCTCGCGCACCACGCTGTGGTCTACGGCCACGCCGTCCACGAGGCGGTGCGGAGCCACTTCGAGAACCGCCTGGCCGGCCGCGAATCGGACGCCGACGCCCTGGTCGCCGCCTTTCGATCGGCGTGGGTCTCCGAGGGCTTCCTCTCGCGCGAGCACGAGGAAGAGCGCCGCCGCGCGGGCGAAGCGATGCTGCGGCGCTTCCATGCGGAGGAGGCGAACGAGCCTTGGCATCCGATCGCCGTCGAGGAGGAGTTTGCCTTCCCCCTGGAGCGAAACCGGGTCCAGGGCCGTTACGACCTGGTGCTCGAGGAGAAAGGCGAGACGACGATCGTGGACTTCAAGACCGGCGACGTGCGCGAGGCGAAGGCCGCCGAGCGCCGCGCGCGAGAGAGCCTGCAGCTCGACATCTACGCGCTCGCGCACCTGCGGACGAAGGGGCGCCTGCCGGGCCGGGTCGAGCTGCGCTTCCTCGAGACGGGCCTCGTGGGCTCGCGTCGTCCGACGCCGCAGGAGGCGACGGCCACCGAGGCGCGGATACGCACAGCGGCGGGCGCCATCCGCAAGCGCGAGTTTCCGGCGCGTCCGACGTTCTTCGCCTGCAGCCAGTGTCCGTTCCGTGAGATCTGCCCCCACACCGCGTGGGGCGAACCAGAGGAGTAGCCGAGCATGAGCCAGAGGATCGGATTCGCGGGCCTGGGCCTGATGGGAAGCCGGATGGCCAGGAACCTGCTCAAGAAGGGATTCGAGACGACGGTGTGGAACCGCACCCGCGAGCGCGGCGCTGCGCTCGCGGCCGAGGGCGCCCGGCTCGCGGCCACGCCGCGCGAGCTCGCGGAGCGCTCGGACGTCGTCGTGGCCTGCGTCGCAGACCCGCCGGCCGTCGAGCGGCTCGTGTTCGCCGCGGACGGCCTGCTGGCGGGCGTGCGCTCCGGCTTCCGCTATCTCGAGTGCTCGACCGTGAGCCCCGAGACCACGCGTCGCGTGCAGGCGGCTCTGCGCGAGCGCGGGGCCGACGCGCTCGAGGCGCCCGTGACCGGCTCGAAGAACGGGGCCGAGCAAGGGACTCTGCTGTTCATGACCGGCGGCGACCGGGCGGTTCACGAAGAGCTGCTGCCGTTGATGATGGCGATGGGCACGAAGGCCATCTACTGCGGCGAGATGGGCCAGGGCGCCACGATGAAGCTGATCGGCAACAGCCTCATCTCGCTGATGCTCGAGGCGCTGTGCGAGGGGATCGTGGTCGGCCGCCGCGCCGGGCTGCCGCTCGAGACGATCCTCGAGGTGATTCAGGCCTCGGGCTTCGCTTCGCCGTATTACAGCTTCAAGGGCGCGGCGATCGGCAAGCGCGACTTCAGCGAGCACTTCGCGATCGACCTGCTGGTGAAGGACCAGGGCCTGATGCTCGAGACCGCCGCCGCCGCGCGCGTGCCGATGCCCGGCCTGGCCGCGGTGCGCGAGGTGTTCCAGTCGGCACGGGCCCAGGGCTTCGGCCGCGAGGACATCTGCGCCGTGGTGAAGACGCTCGAGCGGGCCGCGGGCGAGCGGGTTTGACCCGTCCCGAGGCCGCGGGATAGGCTCGCCGCTCGCATGCAGGCAGTCGCGATCGTCGTCGCCGCCGGGCGCGGCGAGCGCATGGGACAAGGGCGCCCGAAGGCCTTCCTCGAGCTGGGGGGCGAGCCGCTGCTCCTGCGCGCCGCCCGCGCCTTCGAGGCGGCACCGTCGGTGGGCCGGATCGTGGCGGTCGTGCCCGAGCAGGAGCTACAGGCGGCGCGCGAGCACCTGTCCCCGCTCGCGAAGCTTCTGGCCGTGGTCAAAGGCGGCGAACGGCGGCAGGACTCCGTGCTCGCGGGGCTGCGCCAGGTACCCGAAGCGTTCGACGGCGTCGTGCTGGTCCACGACGCGGCGCGCCCGCTCGTGGACGTCGAGCTGATCGAGGCCGTGGCGCAGCAGGCCGCCGTGACCGGGGCGGCGCTGCCGGTGCTGCCGCTCGTGGACACCGTCAAGCGGGTGCGTGGAGGGCGAGTCGTGGAGACGCTCGATCGCGCCGAGCTCGGGGGCGCCCAGACGCCGCAGGGCTTCCGCATCGCGCTGCTGCGCGAAGCGTGCGAAGCGGCGCTGCGCGCGGGGGTCGCGCTGACCGACGAGGCGATGGCGGTCGAACGGCTCGGCCACGCCGTGTACGCGGTCCCCGGCTCGAAGCGAAACCGCAAGATCACGACGCCCGACGACCTCGCGTGGGCCGAAAGCGTGGTTGCGGGTATCCTGCACACGTGAGCTCGCCGCGCGTCGGCCAGGGATTCGACGTCCACCGCCTGGTGGCCGGCCGTCCGCTGCGCCTCGGGGGCATGGCGCTCGAGCACACGCGCGGCCTGGAGGGCCACTCGGACGGCGACTGCGTGCTCCACGCCGTCTGCGACGCCCTGCTCGGGGCGATCGGCGAGGGCGACATGGGGCGTCACTTCCCAAGCCGCGACCCCCGCTGGCACGGCGTCGAGAGCCGCGTCTTCGTGCTCGAGGTGTCGCGGCTCGTGCGCGCCTCGGGATTCCGCCTCGGCAACCTCGACGTGACGGTGATCGCCCAGGAGCCGCTGCTCGCGCCGCACCTCGACGGGATGCGCGCGACGATCGCCTCGCTGCTGGGAGTGGACCTGGCCGCGGTGTCGGTCAAGGCCAAGAGCGCCGACCATCTGGGCGCGCTCGGCCGCGCAGAGGGCATCGCGGCGCTTGCGACCGTGCTGCTCGTGAAAGAGGCATCGAGCGAATGAACCTGATCTGCGGCATCAACCCGGTGATCGAGGCCCTCACCGCACAGACCCGCCACTTCGACCGCTTGCTGATCGTCAAGGGCTTGCGCAGCAAGCGGCTGAGCGAGGCGATCCGGCGCGCCACGACGCTCGCGGTCCCGCTCCGCTTCGAGATGCGCGAGACGCTCGACCGCATGGCGGGCGGGGTGGCGCACCAGGGCATCATCGCGATCGTCTCCGAGAAGCCCGTGCTGTCGCTCGAGAGCCTGCTCGACACCGCGCGCGAGCCGGCGCTCGTCGTGGTGCTGGACGGGGTCGAGGACCCGCGCAACCTCGGCGCGATCCTGCGCACGGCGGAGGCGGCCGGCGCCGACGGCGTCATGCTGCCGGAGCGCCACAGCGCCGGGCTCTCGGAAACGGTGGCCCGCGCCTCGGCCGGGGCGCTCGAGCACGTGAAGGTCGCCCGCGTCGGCAATCTGGTGCAGGCGCTTCAGGCGCTCAAAGCGCGCGGGATCTGGGTGGTGGGCTTCGACGCGGCCGGCAGCGAGCGCTGGGACGCGGTGGATCTGACGAAGCCCGTGGCGCTCGTGCTCGGCGGCGAGGGCCGCGGCATCCGGCGTTTGGTGCGCGAGCACTGCGACCACCTGGTCTCGATCCCGCACTTCGGCCACATCGGCTCGCTCAACGTGTCGGTGGCCGCCGGCATAGCGCTCTACGAGGTCGTGCGACAGCGGCGCTCCGTGCCGAGCGGCGTGCGGCCGATCCCCGCGCGCCCTCAGTCGCTGCAGATCGTCGGTCCCGCCGCGGACGACGCCGAGACGGATCCCGGCGCCCGCCCGGCGCCGCCGCTCGTCGGCGACGACGCCACCTCGGAAGTCGCCGCGGCGTCCGTGCGTCACGTCGACCTGAGCGACGACGTGGCGTGGGGCCAGGGGCCGATGATCCTGAAGCCGGTCGGGTTCGACCGGCCGCAGCGAGTCGACGACCGCCGCCGCAAGGGCCGCCGCCACCGGCCGCCCGGCCAGGAGCGCCGCGGTCCGCCGCCGGCAGCGGCCGCAGCCGGCAACGATCGCGCTGGTCGGGAAGCGCGCGAGGGCCCCGATGGCCGAGAGGGACCGCAGGAGGGCGCGCCCCAGCGAAAGGGTCGGCGCCGCCGCCGCCGCGGACACCGTGACGGCGTCCCCGGGGCCGGTTCGCCGCCCCCGGTCGCGACTTCCCGAGGCCCGGAGAGCGCCGGAGGCGCAGCTCCAGAGCGGCCGCCCGGGCCGGACGGCGCGCCTGCGGAAGGCGGGGGACGAAAACGGCGCCGGCGCCGGCGGAGACGCTAGCGGGGAGTCGGCATCGGGCTTGCACAGGGCGAACCCGTTTGCTAAACTCAGCGTTTGTCGCTGGCGTAGCTCAGCGGTAGAGCGGCTGATTTGTAATCAGCGGGTCGGGGGTTCAATTCCCTCCGCCAGCTCAGAGCCGCCGCCGCAAGCGCCGAAGATGCGCGTCATGAGGGTCGCGAGGGCAGGGTCAGACGACAGCCGACGGGGAGGTAGCGAAGCGGTCAAACGCATCAGACTGTAAATCTGACGGCCCTCGGCCTTCGAAGGTTCGAATCCTTCCCTCCCCACCACCTGCATGGGACTCCCGGGCGGGAAAGCCGGGGGGAACGAGAGTGCGAGGCGGGCGTAACTCAGCTGGTAGAGTTCCAGCCTTCCAAGCTGGATGTCGCGGGTTCGAATCCCGTCGCCCGCTCCACTTCGAGGGAGCGGGGGCAGGAGTCGAAAGTGCAGGAGAGAAAGTCAGGACGCGTTCCCGGGCCGCACGCGGGGAATCGAGTCAGGAAGCTGCAGGAGGCAAAGAAGCAACGAGCTCGAGCGAAGCGGGATTCACTCCCGCTGAGCGAGGGGGGGTCTGGGGGGTGCGACGCAGCACCCTCCCAGAAGAAAGAAGGAAACGCCCACGTAGCTCAGTCGGCAGAGCGCGTCCTTGGTAAGGACGAGGTCATCAGTTCGATTCTGATCGTGGGCTCCAACCCGACGGGTGAACGCAGGCAACAAGCTCGGAGCGAAGCGGGATTCACTCCCGCGTAGCGAAGAGGGGGTCTGGGGGATGCGACGCAGCATCTCCCAGGAGAAAGAAAGATGGCCAAGGAGAAGTTCGACCGAAGCAAGCCGCACGTGAACATCGGGACGATCGGTCACGTGGACCACGGGAAGACGTCGTTGACGGCGGCGATCACGAAGTGCCTTGCCGCGACGAACCCGAAGGTTCAGTTCAAGG
>DATEUE010000228.1:0-2666 GCA_035283305.1 Vicinamibacteria bacterium
CCCGCGCCAGGCGCTCCGGGCACCCGGCCCGCTGCATCTCGCCGCGCAGCAGCCGGAGCGCGTTTCGGATCGCCGCCTCCGCCTGGTCTTGCGCGAGCAGCGTCTCCGGCGTCACGCCGCAGGCCGGCTCCGGCACGCAGCTCGGGTCCCCGTCCGGTGCGTCGAGCGAGAGCGGGCGCAGGCCGCCCCCGCGCTTGCGGGCGCGATCGCGGTCGCGCACGTTCGAGAGAAAGTGCCGCACGGAGACCCGCAGGAAGGTGCGCAGGCACCCCTGCCAGCCTGCGGCGTACGCCAGGTCGCCACGCTCGATGAAGCGCGCGAAGTACCCCTGGGTCAGGTCCTCGGCGTCGGCGCCCCGGTAGCCCTGTGCGCGGACGGTCGCATGGACCATCGGCCAGCTCGGCTCGCAGAAAGCCGCGAGCGCCTCCCGGGCCTGCTCGGGGGCGGTCGAGAGCGAGTGTCGAGCAAGAACGCGGCAGCGGACCCCTGCGCACGCCGTCGCCCGGCAGGGCTCCGTCCGACAGGTGGGGACGTCGTCGTTCTCGCCCATCGTCGCCTCCCTCGTCGAGGACCCGGCGCTTGGCAGGGACAGCCCGCCACGACATGGAGCAGGAGGGTTGCTCTGGCGGCAGTCTGGGCGGGAGAGACGCGGAGTCCACCCGGTCTTGTGACAGTCGGCCGACTGTCACTGTGACACTTCGCGAAGTGTCACAGTCTGCGATGGCGGCACGGGCTATCAGAATCGCGCTGGAGCCGATTCAGGCGCGGCCCGGACGACCTCGCGGTCCCGGAGAGTGCCTCCGTCGGCTTGGGTTCGCCGCGCCGCCGGATTCTGCTAGAGTGTGCGCTCGCGGCGGGCGCTTCAGTCCCGGCCACGACATCCCATGCAGGTAGGCTTCGAGCTCACCGAGTTCTGGCAGGCGCGCTGGCGCCCGGCCCTCGCCTGGACGGCAGGGATCGCCATCGTCGGGGGCCTGGGCTTCTACGGCTACATGAAACTCGTCGAGGTCGGCTGGCTCAAGTACAACAAGTGGGATCGCCGCGCCGAGGGCACGCTGCGCGTGGGCCAGCCCGCGCCCGACCTCGAGCTGCCGCTGCTGGACGAAGGATCGGTCCGGCTCTCGGAGCTCTGGCGGGAGCGCCCCGTGTTCCTGGTCTTCGGGAGCTGCACCTGACCGCCCTTCCGAAGGAAGATCGGCGATCTTCACAGAATCTACGACGCCTATAAAGACAGAGCCCACTTTCTCACCGTCTACATCGAGGAAGCGCATCCCGACGACGAGTGGCAGATGGAGTCGAATCGTAAGGACCAGTTCGTCTACAAGCAACCGCAGACGATGGACGAGCGGCGTACGCTCGCGAAGCTGCTCCCGGAGCGGCTGAAGTTCCGGCTTCGCGTCGCGCTCGACCCGATCGAGGGCCCGGCCGAGAAGGCCTACTCGGCGTGGCCCGAACGCATCTACGTGATCGGCGTCGGCGGGCGCATCGAGTACAAGGCGAAGCCCGGGCCCTTCGGCTTCAAGCCCGACGAGGCCGAGGCGAGCCTGAAGCGGCTCGTGGGCGCGGCGCCATCGGCGGACCCGTCCTACTGAGCGGCCGCACCTCGGGCGGAAGTTCACGCTCAGGGTGTATCCTGCAGTTCCGGGTGGTGTCCCGATGCTCGACCGGTTTCGTGTCGCGAGCTTCGAGCCGGCCTACCTCGCGCTGCACCGTGACGGTCGCTTGAAGGCGCGCGCCGAGAACGCCCGCTTTGCCCTCGAGACCTGCCGCCTGTGCCCGCGGGCGTGCGGAGCGCGGCGCCTCGACGGCGAGACGGGCACGTGCCAGGTCGGCCGCCGTGCCGTGGTTTCGTCCGCCTTCCCGCACTTCGGCGAGGAGGACTGCCTGCGCGGCACGCACGGCTCGGGGACGATCTTCTTCAGCGGCTGCTCCCTGCGCTGCGCGTTCTGCCAGAACGCGGACATCTCGTGGCTCGTCTCCGGCAGCGAGCACGGCGCGGCCGACCTCGCGGCCACGATGCTCGCGCTGCAGGAGCGCGGCTGCCACAACGTCAACCTCGTCACGCCGACACACGTCGTCCCGCAGCTCGTCGAGGCGGTGGCGATCGCCGCGGCGCAAGGCCTGCGGCTGCCGATCGTCTTCAACTCCAGCGGCTACGACCGGGCGGAAACGCTGGCTCTGCTCGACGGGGTCGTCGACGTCTACATGCCCGACTTCAAGTTCTGGCGCACCGATACGGCCGCGCGCTACGCGAACGCCCCCGACTACCCCGACGTCGCGCGGCGGGCCCTCGTCGAGATGCACCGGCAGGTCGGGCCGCTGCGCTTCGGCAAGGACGGCCTCGCGCGGCGCGGGGTGCTGGTGCGGCACCTCGTTCTGCCCGGCCACGCCGAAGAGTCGGGCGCGATCCTCGAGTGGCTCGCACACGAACTGTCGCCGGACACCTACGTCAACGTGATGGCGCAGTACCGGCCAGCCTGGCACGTGGGCGAGCCGGGCGGCAGCACACGCCGCTTCGCCGAGATCGACCGCACGCCGCGCCCGGCCGAGATCGAGGCCGTCTACGAGGCCGCACGCCAGGCCGGCCTGTGGCGCTTCGACCAGCGGCGCAAGCTGGCCGGCTGGTCACAGGGGAACTGACGGGCGGTCAGTGGAAGGGGCGCCAC
>DATEUE010000229.1:0-10690 GCA_035283305.1 Vicinamibacteria bacterium
GAGCCGGCCCACGCCGGCGCCGCGCCCGCAGGCCGCTCCGAGCGGCCCGGCCGAGGACCCCGAGACGCCGGCGCGCTCGATGGAGCGCGTGGAGCTGCAGCGCCGCCTCGGCGACGAGATCCCGCGGATCCTGGCCGAGACGGCGGTCGTCCCCGTGCTCGAGGACGGCCGGGTGAAAGGCGTCCAGCTCGCGCGGCTGCCCGAGGGCAGCCTGCTGACCGACGCGGGACTGCGCGTAGGAGACGTGATCACCCAGATCAACGGGACCGAGATTGACGGGATGGCGGCGCTCGTCGGCTTGTGGCCGCGGCTGCAGACCGCGAGCGAGCTGCGCGCCGTGGTCGTGCGTAACGGCCAGCCGGTCTCACTGCTCGTCTCCCTGCGCTGACCCTCGCCGACTTCGCCGGTCCCAGCCACGGGCTGCGCGCGCAGGCGAATTCACTTCGCCGGAGTGCGCGGGGGTCTGGGGGGTGCGGCGCAGCACCCCCCAGAACGAAGCATGATGCGATAATGCGCGCACCTTCGACGAGGTGACCATGGGATTTGCGACCGACTGCATCCACGCTGGCCAGCAGCCGGACCCCACCACGGGAGCGGTGAGCGTCCCCATCTACCAGACCTCGACCTACGTCCAGGAGGGGATCGGGCAGCACAAGGGCTACGAGTACGCGCGCACCCACAACCTCACGCGGCGCTCGCTCGAGAAGAACCTGACGGCGCTCGAGGGCGGGACGGACGCCTACTGCTTCGCGTCCGGCATGGCGGCGACCCAGGCGGTGCTGACGCTGGTGAAGGGCGGTGGACGCGTCGTGGTCTGCGACAACGTCTACGGCGGCACCCACCGGCTGTTCACGAGGATCCTGGCCAACTACGGGGTCGAGTTCGCATTCATCGACGCGACCGACCCACAGGCTTTCGCCGCCGAGGCGGGCCGCTTCGACATGCTGTGGCTCGAGTCGCCCACCAACCCGATGATGAAGATCTGCGACATCCGGGCGCTCGCCGAGGTCGCGAGGAAGCAGGGCGCGATCCTGGTCGTCGACAACACCTTCATGAGCCCGTTCTTCCAGAAGCCGCTGGCGCTCGGGGCCGACATCGTCGTGCACTCGACCACGAAGTTCCTGAACGGGCACTCGGACAGCGTGGGCGGGGTCGCGGTCGTGAAGGACGAGAAGCACGCCCAGTGGCTGCAGTATGTGCAGAACGCGATCGGCGCGATCCTGTCGCCGTTCGACTCCTGGCTCACGCTGCGCGGCACGAAGACGCTGCACATGCGCATGCCCCGCCACGAGGACAACACCTGCCAGGTCGCGCCCTTCCTCTACAACCACAAGAAGGTGGAGCGGGTGCTCTGGCCCGGCTTTCCGGACCATCCCGGCCACCTGGTGCACAAGCACCAGGCGACCGGCTTCGGCGCGCTCGTCTCTTTCGATCTCGGGACCCTGGACGCCGCGAAGAAGGTGCTCTCGCGGGTGCGGTTGTGCTCGCTCGGCGAGAGCCTCGGCGGCGTCGAGACCCTGATCTCGCACCCGGCCACGATGACCCACGCCGGCTACACCCAGGAGCAGCGCGAGGGCCTCGGCATCACGAACGGCCTCGTCCGCATCAGCGTCGGCTGCGAGGACGCCGCCGACATCGTCGCCGACCTCGACCAAGCCCTGTCCGTGCTCTAGGACACGCTCCCGTCCAGCCACTCCAGGTAGGGCCCGAGGCCGTCCGTGATCTCGAGCGCCACGAGCTCGGGCAGCTCGTAGGGGTGTAGCTCCGCGAGCGCCGCCCGCAGCGCGTCCATCCGCTCGGAGCGGGTCTTGATCACCAGCAGCCGCTCCTCGTCGCGGTGGAGCTCGCCCTTCCACCGGTAGTGCGACACGACTCCCGGCACCACGTTGACGCACGCGGCGAGGTGTCGCTCGACGAGCGCGCGCGCCAGGCGGTCGGCGTCCTCGGCCGAACCCACGCTCGAGAGCGCCACGACGCGTCCGCTCATCCCCGTCCTCGAGTCTCGACCGCCTTCCACTGGGCGGCGGTGATCGGCACGACGGACAGCCGACCCTGGCGCACCAGCGGGCTGTCCTTGAACTCCGCGAGCGCTTTGATCTCGGCGAGCGTGACCGGCCGGGCGAGCCGCGCGCGCGCCTCGATGTCCACGACCACGAGCTTGCCGTCGGGGTACTTCGGGTCCGGATAGGCCGCCTTCACCACCTCGGCCGTTCCGACGACCGCCTTCTCGTCCCCGGTGTGGTAGACGAGCACGCGGGCGCCGGCCTTCATCGCCGCGAGGTTGCGGATCGCCGCGGGGTTGCGCACGCCGTCCCAGCGCGCGCGCCCCGCCTTCTCGAGCGCGTCCCAGGAGTAGTCACCGGGCTCGGTCTTCAGCAGCCACATCGCATCGCCTCCCGCCTGGCGCGATCTTACCGCGCGCCCATGCGCGCGCAAGGCCGCTCGCAAGCGCCGCGAGGCGGCGCCCTGGGCGCAGAAAGCGCTTGACTCGCGGGCGTTGCTTCCGTAGTCTTGCAGTGCTTTTAAGAAATTGCACTGTAAGAAATGGCGCTCACACCCGACGACATCCGGCAGCGCGTGAGGGCGAGGCTCCAGGAGCAGCGCGCGCTCGTGGAGGAGCTGCTGCGCCGGCGCGAGCAGCTGGCGGGCTCGCTGTTCGTGCGCTTCGGGGTCTGCGGAAAGGAGGGCTGCGTCTGCCGCACGGGGCAGAAGCACGGCCCGTACTACGTGCTTTCCACCCGCAGCGGGGGCCGCGGCGGCTTCGCCTACCTCGAGTCCGACCGTCTCCGCGAGGCGCGCGAGCTCGTGAAGTCCTATCGCGACTACCGTGCCGGCATGCGTCGGCTGCGAAAGGTCAACGAGCAGCTCGTCGCCCTGCTGCGGCGCTACCAGGAGGCCACCACCCGCCGGGGCAGCCGGCGCGTGGGCATCGGCCTCCAGGCCCAGGCTTAGAAAAAGGTGAGCTATAATCACAGTTTATCGATTGTCATTAAAGCGAAAGATCAAGTGGCGCTGCGAGACGAGACACAAAGGAGCGAGCCCCGGGCCAGGATGCGAGCCTGGGTGCTGGGCACCGTCATCGCGCTCATCGCGCTCGGCGTCGGGTCGGTGTTCGGCGACCGAGGCATCCTCAACATGCTGGCCGAGCGCGAGAAGGTCGAAGCGCTGCAGACCCAGCTCGAGCAGCTGCGGGTGGAGAACGCCCGGCTCTCGGCCGAGATCACCGACCTGCGCACGAGCCCGCGCGCGATCGAGCGGCTCGCGCGCGAGGAGCTCGGTCTCGCCCGCCCGGACGAGACGGTGTTCCTGATCCGCGACGGCGCGGACGGCGACGCGCCCTGAGAGGCGCCGCCCTTCGAAAACCCTTGAGGGGAGCGCCCGGAATGCGCTTCGCCCTTGACACCAGAGCGAGAAACGCGATTAGATGGGGCCGCGTTTCAAGGCCCGACTCCTGAGGAGGATTGAACTCGATGGCAAAGGCGATGACCAAGTCGAAGATCGTGGCGGCGGTTGCTGAGAAGTCCGGCATTTCCAAGAAGCAGACCACGCTCGTTCTCGAGACCCTGGCCCAGATGGCGTACAAGGAAGCCAAGAACGGCTTCACGTTCCCGGGCGTCGGGAAGCTCGTCGTGCGCAGCTACAAGGCCCGCATGGGCCGCAACCCGCAGACGGGCGAGGCGATCAAGATCCCTGCCCGCAAGCGGCTGAAGTTCGTGGTGGCCAAGGCTGCCAAGGACGCCTGCCTGTAGCACCGGCGGGCCTTTTCGCAACGGAACTTCTGAGGGCGCGGGCAAGTTCCCGCGCCCTTCGTCTTTCTGCCCCGCGATTGCGCACTCGGGCGGCCCCCACATAGAGTGGCGCTCATGGCCGACACGTGGGGCGCCGCGACGCCTCCGCCGAACGACGTGGTCGAGCACGTCCTCGACGTCGTGCGGCAGCTGGCACGCGAGACGGGCGGCTCCCGCGCCGAGCGCGCGGTCTCGGCACAGGCCTCGCTCGAGCGTGAGGTCGGCCTCGGCAGCCTGGAGCGCGTCGAGCTCATGGCGCGCCTCGAGCGGGCCTTCGCTCGTCCGCTCGACGACGCCTGCCTGGCCGTCGACACCGCGGCCGGCCTGGCCCGGGCCATCCTCGAGGCCGCCCCCGGCGAGCCGCTGCGCTTGCCCGCGCGCGAAGCGGCGCTCGGGGCGGCGAGTGCCATCGGCACGGGCGTGCGCACGCTCTGCGACTCGCTCTGGCGGCACGCCGAGCTCGATCCCGAGCGCGTGCACGTGTTCCTGCGCGGGGAGGACGAGGCTGGGGCCGAGCAGGAGGTTTCGTACGGCAGGCTGCGCGACGAGGCGGCGGCCATCGCGGGCGGCCTGCGCGAGCGCGGCATCGGACGCGGCGACACGGTCGCGCTGATGCTGCCCACCGGGCTCGATTTCCTGCGCTCCTTCTTCGGCATCCTGCTGCTGCGCGCCGTGCCCGTGCCGATCTACCCCCCGCTCCGCCTCGACCGCCTCGAGGAGTACGCGAGCCGCCAGTCCGGGATCCTCGGCGACGCCGGCGTGGCTCTGCTCGTGACGATCGCGCGCGCTCGGCCCGTGGTGAGCCTGTTCAGGCCGTCGGTGCCGACGCTGCGGGACGTCGTGACGGCGGACGAGCTCGCGGCGGCTGGCGCCGCGATCGCGGGCCCCGACGGCGACGCGTCGGATCCCGCTTTGGTCCAGTACACCTCCGGCAGCACCGGCCAGCCCAAGGGCGTGCTGCTCACCCAAGCCAACCTGCTCGCCAACATCCGCGCGATCGCTGCCGGCCTCGAGATGGAGCCGACGGACGTGGGCGTGAGCTGGCTCCCGCTCTACCACGACATGGGCCTGATCGGGGCGTGGCTCAACTGCCTGCACCACGGCCTGCCGCTGACGCTCCTGCCCCCGACGGCGTTCCTCGCGCGACCCGAGCGCTGGCTGTGGGCGATCCACGAGCGGCGCGCCACGCTCTCGGCCGCGCCCAACTTCGCCTACGAGCTCGCCGCGCGGCGCATCGCGGACGAGAGGCTCGAGGGACTCGACCTCTCCTCCTGGCGCGTGGCGCTGAACGGCGCCGAGCCCGTCAGCCCCGGCACGCTCGAGCGCTTCGCGCGCCGCTTCGCGGCCCACGGGTTCCGGCCGGGAACGATGACGCCCGTCTACGGGCTCGCGGAATGCTCGGTGGCGCTCGCCTTTCCCCCGATCGGCCGCGGCCCGCGCGTCGACCGCATCGCGCGCGAGCCCTTCCAGCGCGAGGGCCGCGAGCGTCCCGCCGCGCCGGGCGACCCGGCCGCGCTCGAGTTCGTCTCGGCCGGCCGCGAGCTGCCCGAGCACGAGATCCGCATCGTGGACGACGCCGGCAACGACGTCGGCGAGCGCGTTGTGGGCCGCCTGGTCTTCCGCGGGCCCTCGATGACGAGCGGCTACTACCGCAAGCCCGAGGCGACGGCCGCGATCACGCTGCCGGGCGGCTGGCTCGACAGCGGCGACCTCGCCTACCGCGCGGACGGCGAGGTCCACGTCTGCGGCCGGCGCAAGGACCTGATCATCAAGGCCGGGCGCAACCTGGTGCCGCAGGAGATCGAGGAGGCGGCGGCCGGCGTCCCCGGCGTTCGGCGCGGCTGTGTCGTCGCGTTCGGGGTGGAGAACGCGACGCTCGGAACCGAGGCGCTCGTGATCGTGGCCGAGACGCGCGCCAGCGACCGGCTCGAGCGCGAGCGGATCGTGGGCGCCGTGACCGAGCGCGTGGCCGCGGCCGTGGAGCTGCCTCCGGACCAGGTCGTGCTGGTGGCGCCGGGCCGCGTGCTCAAGACCTCGAGCGGCAAGGTGCGGCGTGCGGCCACCAAGGAGCAGTTCGTCAAAGGAGCGCTCGGAGCGGCACAGCGGACGACGCTCGGCCAGAAGGCGCGGCTCGTGCTCGCGGCCGCGCTCGAGCTCGCTCGCCCCTGGGCGCGCCGCGCGCGCCGGGCTCTCTATGCCGCGTGGCTCGCACTCGTGCTGCCGCCGCTGCTGCTGCCGGCCTGGGCGCTGGTGGCGCTCGTGCCGAGCCGCCGCTTCGGCTTCGCGCTCGCCCGCTTCACCGTGCGTGCGGGCCTGCGGCTCGTCGGCATCCGGCTCGAGGCCTCGGGCCTCGAGCGGCTGCCGCGCCAGGGACCGCTGGTGCTCGCCTGCAACCACGGGTCCTACGCCGACATCGTGGCGCTCGTGGCGCTGCTCCCGATCGACGTGCTGTTCGTGGCGAAGCGCGAGGTGCTCGGCTACCC
Organism: Vicinamibacteria bacterium; assembly: GCA_035283305.1. GTDB lineage: Bacteria > Acidobacteriota > Vicinamibacteria > Fen-336 > Fen-336 > DATBSL01. The sequence continues at coordinate 6,272 of DATEUE010000229.1, forward strand.
GCTCGTCGCGAGCTTCGTCCGCCGCTGCGGCCACCTGACCGTGGATCGCTGGGACGCCGTCCAGAGCGTCGCAGACGCCGACGTCGTGGCGCGGGCACTCGCCGCGGGCAGCGACGTGCTGTTCTTTCCCGAGGGCACCTTCGTGGCGGCGACGGGCCTGCGACCGTTCCGGCTGGGTGCGTTCATGGCGGCCGCGCGGGCGAGCGCGCCTTTGGTGCCGCTGGCGCTGCGCGGCACGCGCCACGTGCTGCGCGGCGATTGGGGGCTGCCGCGGCCCGGCCGCCTGTCGCTGTGGGTCGGCGATCCGATCCAGCCGCGGGGCACCGACATGGCGGCGCTCGTCGCGCTGCGCGCCGAAGCCATGGACCGGATCGCCGAGCACTGCGGCGAGCCGCGTCTCGACCTGGTGGCGGCCGGGCTCGCGCGGCCGGCATCGGCCTGAGCGGGACATGGGTATCCGCCTGACGCTCGAGGATGTCGAGCGTGCCGCGGCGATCGTCTCGCGGCGGCTGCCTCCGACTCCGCTGCGCCCGAGCCTCGCGGCGGGCGACGTCGACCTGCGGCTCAAGCTCGAGTGCTGGCAGCCCACGGGCTCCTTCAAGGTGCGCGGGGCCACTCACCTGCTCTCGACCCTGAGCGCAGCCGAGAGGCGGCGCGGCGTGGTGGCGGCCTCGGCCGGCAACCACGCGCTCGGCGTTGCGTTCGCCGCCGCCCAGCTCGGGGACGTGAAGGCGACCGTGTTCGTGCCCACGACCGCTCCACGCGCCAAGGTCGACAAGCTGCGACGCTTCCCGGTGGACGTGCGCGAATCAGGCGCGAGCTACGACGACGCGGTCCTGGCCGCCCGCGCGTTCGAAGAGACGGAGGGCGCCGTGTTCGTCCACGCCTTCGAGGACGCGCGCACGGCCGCCGGACAGGGCACGCTCGCGCTCGAGATCCTGGAGGAGTGCCCGGCGCCCGCGGCGGTGCTGGTGCCCGTGGGCGGCGGCGGCCTGCTGGCCGGGGTGGCGACCGTGCTCAAGGCCCGGGCGCCGGGCGTCCGTGTCGTGGCGGTCCAGCCAGCCGCCTCGCCCGCGCTCGCGGAGTCGATCCGCGTCGGGCACGCGCTGCTGACCTATCCGGCCGGTCCCACGCTCGCCGACGGGCTGGCGGGCGGCATCGGCGAGATCGCCTTCGACCACCACGACCTCGTGGACGAGGTCGTGAGCGTGAGCGAGGCCGAGATCGAGGATGCGGTCATGGCGCTTCTCGCCCGCGACCAGATCGTGGCCGAGGCCTCGGGAGCCGTAGGGGTCGCCGCTCTGCGCGCCGGCAAGCTGAAAGGCATCCCGAGCGGCCCCGTGATCGCGATCGTCACCGGGGCGAACATCGACGCGCGCGTGCTCGCGCGCCTGCTCTCGCGCCACGCGGGCGAGTCCGCGGAGCCTTGAGACCGGAACGGCCGCACGACCGGCGCTTCGCACGCATCGCCGGCGTCAGCGCAGCCGGGCTTGGGTCGGCGCTCGGCGCGCTCGTGGGCGGCTGGTCTGGCGCGGGCCTCGGCCTCGCGGGCGGCGCGCTCGCGGGCCTCGGCCTGCGGCGCGCGATGCTCGCGCGCACGGCCCGGCGCCGCGCGGCGCTCGCCGCGCCCCTGCCCGCGCGGCTGCGTGCCTTCCTGCTCGAGAGCTACGACCACTACGAGCGCATGGACCCCGCCTGGCGCGCACGCTTCGAGGACGACGTGCGGCTGTTCCTGGCCGAGACCCGCATCACCGGCATCGGCATCGAGGCGACCGACGAGCTGAGGCTGCTGGTCGCCGCGTCGGCGGTCACGCTGAGCGTGGGGTGGCCCGAGTACGAGTGGGACCAGCTCACGGAGGTGCTGCTCTACCCCGACGACTTCGACCGCGACTACGCCTTCGGGGGCGACGAGCGCTCCGGCGAGACGCACCCCTGGGGCACCGTGATCCTGTCGGTGCCGTCGCTCCACGAGAGCTTCGAGGTGCCGGACGACGCCTACCACGTCGGGATCCACGAGTTCGCGCACCTGCTCGACGTGGACCAGACGCACTTCGACGGGATCCCGGTGGGCCTGTCGCGCGACCAGGCCCGCGAGTGGGTTGCTGTCGCGGAGAAGGAGATGGAGCGCCTGCGCCACGGACGCTCCGCCTTCGACGACTACGGCGCTCACGACCCGGTGGAGTTCCTGGGCGTGGCGGTCGAGGCTTTCTTCGAGATCCCGCAGCGGGTGAGGCGCCGCCATCCCGAGGTCTACGCAATCCTCTCGGAGTACTTCCGCCAGGACCCCGCCGCCTGGGACGACGCCCGCGGAATCCGCGAATGAGCTCGGCATTTGCTATGGCTTCGCGAGGGCCGAGGCGATGAACTTCGCCACGTCCTGCTTCAGCTGCGCGAGCTCGCCCTCGTGGATGTACATCATGTGGCCGGCCTCGTAGTAGGCGGTGCTGATGCGGGCGCGCTGCACCTCGTCGAGCCCCATGTGCGACAGCGTGTAGGCGGTCGCGAAGTAGGGCGTCGCCAGGTCGTAGTAGCCGTTGGCCACGAACACCCGCATGTCGGGGTTCTTGGCGAAGGCGCTGCGCAGCGCCTCGGAGGTGTCGGCGAAGCCGGCGGTCATGCGGTCGCCCTTCTGCAGCGCGCCCGGGTACTCAGAGAGCCCGCGAACGCCTCCACTTCCCGCAGGAACTCGACGACCGGCTTCGCCTGCAGATCGGCCGGCAGCTTCTTGTGGTACCACGCGGTCGCGGCGTAGGTCGGGAGGAACAGCGGATACGGCAGGTCGTTGCCGCGCGTGAAGCGCGCGGTCTGGAAGTTGAGGATCGAGGAGACCAGCAGGATGCCGTTGAAGGCGATGCCCGAGCGCTCGACCAGATAGCCGGACAAACCCGCGGCGCGCGTGGTGCCGTAGCTCTCGCCCACCAGGAAGAGAGGCGAGCCCCAGCGCTCGTGGCGGGTGAGGTAGAGCCGGATGAACTCCCCCACCGATTCGATGTCGCCCTGCACGCCCCAGAACTTCTTCCCGAGCTCGGGCTTCGCGGGCCGGCTGTAGCCGGTGCCCACCGGGTCGATGAACACCAGGTCGGTGTCGTCGAGCCAGGTGTGCTCGTTGTCCACCAGGCGGTAGGGCGGAGACGGCATGGCGCCGTCAGTGCGCATCTTCACTCGCTTCGGGTCGAGCGCCCCGAGGTGCAGCCAGACCGATGACGAGCCCGGTCCACCGTTGAACGAGAACATCAGTGGGCGGGTCTCGGGACCGCCCGGGCGCTCGAGCGTGTACGCCATGAAGAAGATGCGCGCTTCCACCTGGCCGGTGTCGCTCTTCAGGGGCATGAGGCCGGTCGTGACGCTGTAGCGCAGCACGCGCCCGCTCGCGAGCCGCAGCTCGTGCTTCGTGACGACGGGGGCAGCGGCAGAGCGAGGGGCGCGAGCATCGGGACCTCCGGTTGGATTGGCGACGGAGCGAGAGTCTACACTAGGCCTCTCCGCATGCGCCTCGACCTGCTGCTGATCCGCAAGTACCCCGCGCTGTCGCGCCGCAAGGCCAGGGACGTGATCGAGAAGGGCCAGGTGAGCGTGGGGGGCGAGCTCGTGCGCGAGGCGGGTCGTGACCTGCCCGAGTCCGCCGCCATCGCCTTCGACCCGAACCGCAAGGCGCTGCCGAAGGCGCGCTCGACACTGCCCGTGCTGTACCAGGACGAGCACGTGATCGTGATCGACAAGCCGGCGGGGCTGCTGAGCGTCCCCGCGACGCGGGGCGCGGGCGAGGAAGACACGGCGCTCGGCCGCGTGCAGGACTACGCCCGACGCCTCAAGCCGCACGGCGGCTACGCCGAGCGGGTGCACCGCCTCGACCGCGACACCTCGGGTGCCTTGGCGTTCGCGCTCTCGCGCGAGGCGCGGGCCGGCCTGATCCAGGCGTTCCGCGACCACCGGATCGAGCGGCGCTACCTGGCGATCGTGGTCGGTCAGCCGAAGACCGACAGCGGCACGATCGACGCGCCTGTGCGCGAGGCGTGGGTGTCGGGTCGCCGCGGCGTCGCTTCACCGGGCGAAGCCGCGCAATCGGCCCGCACGCACTGGCGCCTGCGCGAGCGCCTGGCAGATGCCGCGCTGCTCGAGCTCACGCTCGAGACGGGGCGGCAGCACCAGGTGCGCGTCCACCTCGCCCACCTGGGTCTGCCGATCCTCAGCGACCCCGTCTACGGACGGCCCGGGCGCGGCCGGCCGCTCGCGCGTCGCCCGATGCTCCACGCCGCGCACCTCGCCTTCGCTCACCCCGTCACCGGTGCCCGGGTCGTGGTCACGAGCCCGCTCCCGGCCGATTTCGAGCGCGTGCTCGCCACCCTTCGCAGCCAGACTCCTCGAGGAGAAAGAGCATGCGCCGCGCCAAAGCCGCCACGATCGCCCTCGTCGCCCTCA
>DATEUE010000230.1:0-11972 GCA_035283305.1 Vicinamibacteria bacterium
GACGCCGAGGCCCTCCAGGCCGAGCAGGCGATACACCCGCTCGGCGGCCTTCGCGGCCAGGAACTCGCCCCGCGGATCGGCCCAGAGATCCTCGGTCGCGCTCGCGACGTAGAGCGGGCGCGGGGCCACGAGCGCCAGCAGCTGGTGCTGGTCCACCGGCAGCGTCTCTTCCTTCCCCGCGTACTCGCGGTAGCGGCCGCAGAACCAGTGGGGGAAGACGCCGGTGATGTCCTCGGTGCGCTCCCCGAACTTGCGCCGGGCGAGCGCGGCTCCGCCCTCTCCGGAGTCGTTGGAAACGACCATCGCGAAGCGCTCGTCCTGGGCGCCCGCCCAGAGCGCGGCCTTGCCAAGCCGCGAGTGGCCGATCACGGCGACCTTGCGGCCTTCCACGTCCGGACCCGTCTCCAGGTAGTCGAGCGCCCGCCGCAGGCCCCACGCCCAGGCGCCGAGCGCTCCCCAGTCGTCGGTCGCGAAGCGGCCGCGCGCGCCCGGGCCGATCCGAGCCCGCACGCCGTCCCGCCAGCCACTCTCGTGGTCGGGCTCGAGGTCCCCGTAGTACACGGTCGCGAGCGCGTAGCCGCGTTCGAGGATGCGCACGAGCGGCCAGGAAGGGGCCCCGCTGCCCCGCGAGCCTTCGATCGCGCGGTGATCCACGACACCTGCTCCGTCGCGCATCCAAGCCTTCGACATGCGGATTGCGGGGTCCTGGTGGACCGTTTGGTTGCCTCCGAAATTCAGCCCCAGGAACGCGGGTACGGGGCGGCGCGCCGCGCGTGGTACGTAGAGGAGCAGCTCGAACGCCGGGCCGTTCTCGGTGCCGTCGAGCAGCACGCGTACCTGGCGGCGGGTGGCGAGACCGGCGAGCGCGCTCTCGCTCGATTCGACGACGATGAAGCGCACGGCCTGTGGCGGCCCCGGGCTGCGCCCGTACACGTGCTGCTCGAAAAGGCCGAGGATCTCGGAGCGACGCGCGCGCCACTCGTCGGGGCTGGTCACGCCTCGCCCGTCCGCGAAGCGCAGCGGGTCGGGCAGCGTGTAGGCCGGGACCTTCGCCTCGTCGTACTGAGCATCCTGCGGCTGCGCGGCCGCCGTCGCCGCCACGATCACGAGGGCCAGGGCGCGCCAGGTCGTCATCACCGCTCCTCGCGGGCCATCGCGAAGCAGGGCGGACCCGCAGCGGGATTATCCCCCCGGCGATAGATCCGTTGGCTCTCCGGTTCGTTGTCCGGTTCGTCGTCCGTTACTTCCTGGTCCGCTGTTCAGGCGACCGGCCCGCGATCTGCTGCTCCAGGAACGCCACGAGCGCCGGGTCGACGGCGGCCTTCGGGTCGAGCGCTTGCGCCTTCGCGATCGCCTCGCGCGCGTCGCGCCAGCGCTCCTGGCGCGCGAGCGTCGCGGCGAGGCGCAGCCAGGCCGAGACCTTCGTGGGGTCGAGGCGCAGGAGCGCCCGGTGCGCCTCCTCGGCGCGCGTGTAGTTCCGCAGGTCGAGCGCCAGGCCGGAGATCGCCTCCCACGCGGCGGCGTGCGAGGGATCGAGACGCACCACCTGGCCGTAGCGCTCGAGCGCCTCGCGCAGGCGCCCCCTTTCGACCAGCAGCCCCGCGGCGCGCGCGTGCGCGGGCACGTCGTCGGGATGGGCCGCGGTCGCCGCGTCGAGGGCGCGCAGCGCCCGTTCGGGCTGCACCGCGGCCACGTGGCGCTCGGCCAGCTCGCGCAGGAACCCGGCTGCGGCCGCGCCGCCCGCGGCGAGCGCGGAGACGCCGCCGAGGACGCTCGTCACCTCGCCGCCGGCCGCGCCGATGGCCGCGTACTGCGCCGTGGCCTGGCGCGCGGCTTCGGACGGCCGCACTACGGTGCGCCGCGGCGCCACGAACTCGAGGTACGGCTGGTCGTCGGTGTTGAGCGGGGTGCCGCGGGGAAAGGCCCGCCGGTCCTCCGCGAAACGCTCGAGCTCCGGGCGGCCCATGGTCCAGGTGGCCGCGAGCCCCAGCGGGTCCTTCAGCACCAGCATGGAGCGCAGCTCCGGCCCGAGCGCCGCGTCCGCAAACGCATGCTCGAGCCGCGGCCAGTCGAGGCGCTGCGGCTCGCGCCCCCCCACCAGCAGCATGTCGGCGCCCAGGCTCTTGATCCCGTCGTCGGGCCCGACCGGCGGCACCAGCCACAGCGAGGCATGTGGAAACACGGCGAGGAACGTCTGGATCTCGACCTTCAGGTCCGCGGGGTCGAGGTTGTAGTAGTGGAACCACTGCGCAAAGAGCCCCCCCGGAGCGAGCCGGGCGCGGGCCGTCTCCAGGAACTCGCGCGTGAACAGGTTGGAGACGCCCGTGATCCAGGGGTTCGATGGCTCGGAGACGATCAGGTCGAAGGCCTGGCCCGAGCGCAGCAGGTGGTTGCGCCCGTCGCGGAACACGATCCCGAAGCGCGGGTCGCTCTCGAGCGGGCCGTGGAACTCCGGGAAGAAGCGCGCGGCGTCCCAGGTCGCGGGCTCGATCTCGACGCACTCGAGCCGCTCGATCGGGTGCGCGGCCACGGCTGCCGCCGTGGCCCCGGCGCCCCAGCCGATCACCAGCACGCGCCGCGGCCCCGGGTGCAGCAGCATCGGCACGTGCGCGATGAACTTCTGCGTCACCACGTCCTCGGTGCCGCTGCCGGCGTCCGTCTTCCCGTTCACCGACAGGAAGCGGCGCGCGCTGCCCGTCGCCTCCGAGACCGCCACGACCGCCTCGCGGCCCTCGCGGTAGAAGAGCAGTGTCCGCTGGTCGCGCAGCCACGCTCCGAGCCGTCCCGGCTCGTCGAGCCTATGGATCCACTCGAGCCCGTAGCGGTGCACGCCCGAGCTCATGACCACGGGATCCCAGGGCGCGTAGCGCGGCGCGAGCCAGACTGCCGCCGCGCAGACGGCAGCGCACACGGCCGGGCCCACGAGCGCGCCGCGGCGCGCGGCAGCGAAGAGGGCCCAGACGCCGCCACCGACCAGGAGCGCGGCGAACACCAGGTAGGGCGACTGCACGCCCAGCCGCGGCACCAGCACGAGATCGGCGGCGAGCGCACCCGCGATGGCACCCGCCGTGTTCCACGCGTAGAGGCGGCCCGCTGCGCGCTGCGGCCCCTGCTGGGCGCCGGAGGAGAGGTGCAGCAGCAGCGGGAACGTGAGCCCGAGGGCGACGGTCACCGGCAACAGCGTCGCGAAGCAGAGCGCGAAGTACGTGAGCTGGTGGAGCTCGAATGAGACGGGCAGGAACTTGAGCGCGACCAGCGAGGCGATCGGGAGCCGGCCGATCGCCCACTGTCCGGCGAGCATGGCCAGGCCGGCGAAGACGAACAGCAGGCCCGTCAGCCGCGCGGGGTGATGGATGTGGCTCCGCCGTGCGCCATAGATCGCCGATCCAGCCACGATGCCCAGGAGCACCGCCAGCAGCACCAGGCTGAACGCGTACACCGACGAGCCGATCACGAGCACGTACGAGCGGGTCCACAGCACCTCGACGCCGAGAGTCGCCGCGCCCGAGGCGAACGCGAGCACGAGGCCCAGTGCCGGGCCGGCCGGCACGTCCGCGGCCTTCGCCTCGCTCGCAGGCCGCGAGTCGACCGAGGCCGGCGGCGCCGCGCCCGTCTCTCGAGAAAAGCGCAGCGCGACGCCGCCGGCGAACAGGCTCACAGCCGCCGCGACCACGAGTGTCGCCTGCACGCCGAGAGCCGGCACCAGCACGAAGGGCGCGAGCGCCACTCCGATGGCACCGCCCAGCGTGTTCAGCAGATAGAGCCGTCCGAAGCCGGCGTGTACCTCCCGCCCTGCCCGCGAAAGGAACTCGACGGCGAGCGGCACGGTTGCCCCCAGCAGGATCGTCGCCGGCAGCAGGACGAGCGCGGCGAGCAGGGCGATTCCCGCGTGCTCCAGAGCACCCGTGAGGCCGCTTCGCGCCACGAGCGCCCCGTAGCCCCACGGCAGCGCGCGCAGCAGTGGCAGCGTCAGCAGCGCCGCGACACCGATCGAGAGCTCGAGCCGCGCGTAGGCCAGGAGCGGATCGGCGACCGTGCGGCGCGCGACGAGGGCGCTGCCGATCGCCAGGCCGCCCATGAACACGGCCAGCACCATCGCCACGGCGGAGGTCGTGCCACCGAAGATGAGCCCGAACGAGCGCAACCAGAGCGACTCGTAGACGAGCGCCGCGGCGCCCGAGAGCCCGACGAGGAGCGGCAGCGCGCGCGCGACGCTGTCGTGAGACCTCGGTGTTGTCGAAGCAGCAGGCATCGCGGCTTTCGAAATCTAGCAGATACAATCGGCCTGCGTGTTCCCGCGCGCCGACGATCCACGGACAGCGCTCGTTCTTGCGCTGCGGCGGCACCTCCCCGCCGACGCCGAGGAGGCGCGCGACCGCGACCGCATCCTCGACTTCGTGGTGCGGCACGAGCGGCCCTTCGACCGGAAGCTCCGCGAAGGCCACCTGACGGGGAGCGCCATCACGGTCTCGGCGGACGGCTCGCGTGTGCTGCTGCTCCACCACCGCAAGCTCGACCGCTGGCTGCAGCCGGGAGGCCACGGCGACCCCGGCGAGACCACGGGCGAGGAGGTCGCGCTGCGCGAGGCCCTCGAAGAGACGGGCATCGCCGGGCTCGCGCTCGACGCGGGCGCGCCGCGGCCCCTCGACGTGGATGTCCACGACATCCCCGCGCGCGGCAACGAGCCGGCGCACCAGCACCTCGATCTGCGCTACCTGGTGCGGGCGCCCGAGGGCGCGCGCGTCTCACCCGCGCTCGCCGAGCTCCACGAGATCCGCTGGGTCGCGTGGGACGAGACGGACGCGCTCGATCCGGACCATGGGCTGCGTCGCGCGCTTGCCAAGGCCCAAAGGCTGGTGTGACCGTGAGAGAGGCCAGCGTCCATCAGATTGGACGCCGTTTCCGCCATCCAGCGTGCTAGATTCCTGCGCCTCGGACTCTCACGAGGAGATGCCATGTCCTTTCGCCCACGCTCGATCCTGCTGACGCTGCCCGCAGCCCTTCTGGCCCTCGCCCTTGCTCCCGAAGCCCACGCCCAGGCGACGGCGAGCGTCGCCCCAGCCAAGGCCGCCGTGATCAAGCCCGCGGACAACCTGGTGGCCGACGGGCTGCCGGAGATCCCGGCCGAGATCGCCGAGGTCGTGGGTCGCTATACCGAGTTCCGCTCCGCGAGCCTGGCGTCGTGGCACCCGACGAAGCGCGAGATGCTGATCTCGACGCGTTTCGGCGACTCGCCGCAGCTCCACGAGGTGCGCTCCCCGCTCGGTGCGCGACGCCAGCTCACCTTCTTTCCCGAGCGCGTGGGCGGCTCGAGCTGGCCGCGGCGCTCGGCCGACTACATCGTCTTCACCAAGGACAAGGGCGGCGACGAGTTCGGCCAGATCCATCGCCTCGACGTCGCGACGGGCGCCATCACGGTGCTCTCCCCCGGCGGGCGCTCGCAGAACAGCCTGGGTCCCTGGTCGTACCAGGGCGACCGCATGGCCTTCGGCTCGACTCGCCGCAACGGGGCCGACCGCGACATCTACGTCATGGACCCGAAGGACCAGGCCTCGGCACGGATGGTCCTCGAGGTGAAGGGCGGCGGCTGGGGCCCGGCCGACTGGTCACCCGACGACAAGAAGCTCGCGGTGTTCGAGTACCTGTCCGTCAACGAAAGCAACATCTGGCTCGTCGACGTGGCCACGGGCGCGAAGACGCTTTCCACCCCCAAGGGCGCGGAGCAGGTCGCCTACGGCGGCGCCCGCTTCAGCTCCGACGGCAAGGGACTCTACGTCACGACCGACCGCGAGTCGGAGTTCCAGCGCCTCGCCCATCTCGATCTCGCGACCGGCAAGCACAGCTACCTGACCTCGCACATCCCCTGGGACGTGGACAGCTTCGCTCTCTCGCCCGACGGCCGCACGATCGCGTTTGTCACCGACGAGGAGGGCCTGAGCGTGCTGCACCTGCTCGACACGCAGCGCGGCAAGGAGAAGCCCGCGCCGAAGTTGCCCACCGGCCTCGTGTTCGGGCTCGAGTGGCACAACAACGGCCGCGATCTCGGGCTGGTGCTGTCCTCGGCCCGCTCGCCCGCCGACGTCTACTCGATCGACGTCGCGACCGGCACGCTCGAGCGCTGGACCGAGAGCGAGACGGGCGGGCTCAACGCGGCGAACTTCTCCGAGGCCGAGCTCGTGCGCTGGAAGAGCTTCGACGGCAAGACCATCTCGGGCTTCCTGTACAAGCCGAACCCGCGCTTCACCGGCCCACGGCCGCTGATCGTCAACATCCACGGGGGGCCCGAGGGCCAGTCGCGCCCCGGATTCCAGGGCCGCTCCAACTTCTTCTACGACGAGCTCGGGGTGGCAATGCTGTACCCGAACGTGCGCGGCTCGACGGGCTTCGGCAAGAGCTTCGTCAAGCTCGACAACGGCGTGCTGCGCGAGGACTCGGTGAAGGACATTGGCGCGCTGCTCGACTGGATCCCGACGCGCAAGGACCTCGACGCTTCACGCGTGATGGTCACGGGCGGCAGCTACGGCGGCTACATGACGCTCGCGGTCGCGACGCACTACGACGCGAAGATCCGCTGCTCGCTCGACGTCGTGGGAATCTCGAACTTCGTGACCTTCCTGCAGAACACCGAGTCGTACCGGCGCGACCTGCGCCGCGTCGAGTACGGCGACGAACGCGACCCGGCGATGAAGCAGCACCTGCTCAAGATCTCGCCCGCGACCAACGCGCACAAGATCACGAAGCCGCTGTTCGTCGTGCAGGGCAAGAACGATCCGCGCGTGCCTTACACCGAGTCGGAGCAGATGGTCGCGACGGTCAAGAAGAACAGCGGCCCCGTCTGGTACCTGCTCGCGAACGACGAGGGCCACGGCTTCGCGAAGAAGAAGAACCAGGACTTCCAGTTCTACGCCACGATCGCCTTCATCCGCGAGCACCTGCTGAACTGAGCCGAGGCGCTGCGAGGCACCCTCAGCTCAGGACTTGCCCCCCTGAGCGCGGCCGATGAACGTCCGCAGCCGTCCCATGGCTCTCTCGCCGGGTTCCAGAAAACGCACCGCCACGCCGCGGGGATGGTCGGGCGACTCGACGTCAAGCTGGGCGACGCGCACGATCTCGGCCTGCAGCTCGACCTCGACGGTGTCGGGAAGCAGCAGCAGCCGCAGCAGGTGGGTGTCGCCGACGCTCACTGGGGCGCGGGTCGAGAGGTAGGCGCCGGTCAGGCTCAGGTCCGCGAGCCCGACGATGTGCGCGCGGTTGCCCACCACCAGCACGGCCCCCCGCCCGAAGGGGAGCTTGCGCCTGAACGCACGCCGCCTTTCATTTCCTGCCGCGTCCGTGACGCGCTCTTCGGCGTCTGCCGCCTGCTGCTCTCGAGCCTCGTCAGTCTGCATCCTCACACCCTCCGTGCCCCGCGTGGTCGCGGTCACGACCCTGCAGGTACGTCGTCGAATCGTTCCGTCCGCCCCTTGCCTATTCGCGTCGCGCCTGCGCGATCAACGTCAGCGCTTCCTCGCTCAGGTACTTGAACAGCAGCGTGTGGCGCGCCTGCCTGATCCCCTGCAGGTAGCCGTTCAGGGCTTCGAGCAGGCGGCCGTCCTCCGGCCGCACCGCCAGGGCGGCGGCCCCGGCTTTGCCCACGAAGGCACCGGCCACGAGCTCGGCGTCGTGCTTCTTGGCCAGGGCGAAGTCGAAGACCGTCATCACGATCGCGTCGGCCCGCCCGCTGCGTAGTCCGGCAACCAGCAGCTCGGCGTCGCGGAACGGAACGCGCCTGGCCTTCGGGACTCCGGCGTCGATCACGACCTGCTCCCACGTCGTGCCCGGGATCACCCCCACGCGAAGCGCACGCAGGTCGTCGAGGGTCCGCACGGCGGGACCCGGCCGCCGCGAGATCGCCATGTGGCGCACGGGAAACACCTCGCTCGTGAACGCGACCTTCTGCCGCCGCGTTTCGGTGTCCACGATTCCGGTGATCACGTCGCCGTCACCGCGCTGGAGCATGGGGATGATCTGGTCGAAGTCCTTCACCTGGACCACCTCCAGCGCGAGCCCGTGGATCCGGCAGAAGCCCTCGATCAGCTCGCGCTCGAAGCCGGGCTGGCCCTTCGTATCGAACGAGAACATCTCGGGCATCTCGTCCGCAGGTACGAGCACGCGCAGCCGCGCCGGCAGCCCGGGCGTCGGCTCGACGGCTCCCGCCGTCACCGCGCACGAAACCAGCATGCAGGCCCCCAGGGTCCAGCGCGTGACTCGCCTTCTCATCTCCGCCTCCACCCGCGGCCGGGAGTGCAAGCGCCGGGCCAGGGAGACCTCGGTCGGCGATCGGCCCAACTGGCTGGCGAGGCGGGGTTTGCCCGGGCGGCACACCCGTGCCCCGAGATCGCGGCAGGGCGCGCCGGGCCGAAAATCGGACAGCGCTTGCGCGCCGGCCGTGCGTGCGGGAGACTCCGCCACCGAAGTGGAGCCTCCCTCGATGGCCGCACGACCGGGCTGGGACGACTACTACATGGCGATCGCACGCACGGTCGCCACGCGCTCGAGCTGCAGCCGCAGGCAGGTCGGCGCGCTGATCGTGGTCGACAAGGCGATCATCGCGACCGGCTACAACGGCACGCCGCTCGGAGTGAGGAACTGTGCCGACGGCGGCTGTCCGCGCTGCGCGTCCGACGCGCCGCCCGGCGCCGGCTACGACACTTGCGTCTGCGTCCACGCCGAGCAGAACGCGATCGTGCTCGCCGCGCGCCACGGCAACGCCACGAACGGCGGCGTGCTGTACGCGACGCTGCGCCCTTGCTTCGGCTGCACCAAGGAGTCGATCCAGGCAGGCCTGCGCGAGCTCGTCTACGACGAGCCCTACGAGTACGGCGCGGGCCTCGAGCAGGCGTTTCGGCGGCTGATCAGCGAGTCGGGCGTCAAGCTCCGCCAGCACCCTGCGCGCTGACGCGGCGGGTCTGGCCGCGGTCGCGCCGGCCTAGCGGGCCTTCGTCCAGACCCACTCCTCCGACACAGCCTGGCCGCCCTGCGGTCCCTCGATGCGTGCGTGTAGCGCGCCCTTCGCGTCGAGCCAGTAGAGGATTCGCTGCGGAAAGTCGTGCTGCTTGTTCTCGAACACCGCTCGCCGCTCGCCGGCCTCGACGAGCTTGAACGCCACCGGCGGCCGCGAGCCCGGGCTCGCGAAGTAGAAGGTGCCCTCGGGCGTCGCCTGGATCCGCAGGAACTCGAACGACACCATGCGCGAGCCCTTGACGTCGCGGTGCAGCCCCAGCAACGCCCCTCCGCGGACCGAGGTCCACTGCTCTTCCATCGCGACTCCCCCGCTCTCCCCCTGCCAGCGGCCCTCGAGCCACGCCAAGCCCTCGACTTCGCTCGGGGGCGCCTGGCCAGGCGCCCCCGCGGCCAGAAGCCACAGCAGTGTCGTCCCCATCGTTCGTCGCATCAGGTCTCCCCTCCGGAATCTCGTCGTGGACGACAAGGTACGCGGCGCACGCCTCCTCGCTCTTGGAAAAAAGCGACGCTACTCACCCGCGAACAGCAGCCGCAACCGTTCTGGGTGAGTGAAGTGGCGAGCGAGCTCCCCGTCGAGCTCCCGGCCGGCACCCGGCGGGCGGCCCGCCAGCCCGCGGAAGTCGCGCAGCAGGTGCGCCTGGTCGAAGGAGCCCGCAGCAAGCGCCATGTCCACGGCGCTCGCCCGCTCCGCCGCATCGAGGACCGCGAGCACGGCATTCAGCCGGACGATGCGTGCGAACAGCTTCGGGCGGATCCCGAGCTCGCGGGTGAACGTCCGCTCCAGGCGCCGCCGCGTCCAGCCGAGCGCACGTGCGACGTCGTCGATGCGACAGGCGCCCCGGGACTCGAGCACGAGGCGGACGCCCGCGCTGGCGCCGTCACCGCGACGCGAACGCGCGGACGCCAGGCGCCCCACGAGCCATTCCTCGACGGCGGCGAAGCGGGACGTCTCGCTACGGGCGGTCCTGAGCGCACGACCAAGCGCCGTGGCTGCTGCGGTTCCGACGATCGCAGCGAGCCGCGTCTCGCGGTCGGTCGCCTCGGGCATCGACACCGGGAGCAGGGCCGTAACGGCGCCGGGACGGAAGTGCACGCCGAACGTGAGGACGCGACGGCCCGCGCGCAGCAGCCACGGCTGCGTCAGCGTGCCGGCGAGGAACGCCCGCGGCTGGACCACGAAGCGGCCGCCACGCTGGCGCGCGAAGCGATCGAGCAGGTGCAGGATCAGCTCGGGGCACCCGTCCGGGACTACGCGCTCCGGGGCGCGCGGCCGCGCGCGCGGGTCCGAGGCCAGCCACAGGCACTCGACGTACGGCTGCAGCTCGGGCCGCAGGCGGTGCTCGACGTAGCGCAGCCCGCCCACGGGCTCAGGGCTCGAGCTTCGCCATCCAGACGTCGGACTGGGCGCGGGTCTCGATGTAGCTCACCCAGCGGTTGTCGCGCGAGACGCTGACCCCTTGTGCGGCCGTGTCGAGAACGGGTGTCGCGTGTCCCGTCCGGCTGTCGAGCAGCACGATCTGATCGTAGCGTGCGACCAGCAGCCGACGGCTGTCACTGAGCCACGCCGGCCAGCCCCGGCCCTCGGGCAGGGCAGTGTACTTGCCTGAGGCGAAAGAGTAGAGCAGCGTGACGCTGTTGGGAGTCGGATAGAAGGTGAGCCCGCCCGCGAGCGTGCTTCCGTCCGGGGACCAGGACCGCGGCTGGAGCGAATTGCCGCCCTCCAGGGCGGGAAGCGGCTCGGACTGGCGCTGGTCGCGCGGCTTCGTCAGGTCCTCGACCCAGGTGCGCGTCCCGTCGTCGACGGCGATGCGCTTTCCGTCGGGCGACCACGCGAAATCCGTCCGCGCGGGGCCGGTGGCCTGCGTCAGCTGCTCGAGCCCGCTGCCGTCGGGGCGGATCGTGTACGTCTCGTAGCGCCCGCCGCGGTCGCTGTAGAAGCCGATCCGCGTTCCGTCCGGCGTCCACTTGGGGCCTCGGTCGCGCGCGGCGTCGTCCGTGATCTGCCGGTAGCCGGTGCCGTCGCTCTTGACCACGAACAGGTCCTCGCGCCCGCCGAGCGGCGTGAAGGCGATCCACTCGCCGTTCGGCGAGATGTCCTGCGTGTAGATGACGCGGGAGCCCTGGAACGCCGGCCGGGGCGGCTCGGTCACGTGGCCCGTGGCGGGGTCCATGCCGAGGCGTTGGATGGTCGAGCGCCGGTCGGAGCTCACGAACATCAGCAGACGGCCGTCGCGCGAGAAGCTGATCGAGCCGCTCGTCCGCGAGGGTGTCGTGACGGGCTCGGGCTCGCCGCGCAGGCGCCCCGACGCCTCGTCGATCGCCACCCGCCACAGGTTCATCGAGCCGCCGCGCTCGCTCGCGAAGTAGAGGCTGCGGCCGTCGGGCGACCAGGCGGGATTCCAGTCCATCGTCGGATCGCTCGTGACCTCGAGCGGCACCGGCTCGCCCGTCGCGTCGGCGGGGATCGTCCAGATGTCCCGCTGTCCGCTGCCCTCCTTGAGGCCCCAGTAGGCGATGCGCCGCCCGTTCGGGGACCAGCGGGGCTGGACCGCGTCGCCCTGCCGCGTGAGCTGCCGGATCTCTCCACCGGCGGCCGGGACCACCCACAGGTGCGCGGGCACGTTCCGGCTGTAGGGGTCCTGCCCCTCCCGGTCCGAGAAGACGATCTGCTTCCCGTCGGGCGACCACGCGGGGTCGAAGCCCGAGTCGGTGAGTCGCTTCACCGACTCGCCGGTCGAGCCCATCACGTAGATGCTTCGGGGGCCATCCCGCTCGGAGCAGAACGCGATCCGCTCGCCGTCGGGCGAGAAGGCCGGCGCCGTGTCGGCCTCGGGGCTGTCGGGTGTGAGGTTCAGCGGGTTGCGTCCGCCCACGCGCTGCAGGTAGATGTCGGGGTTGCCCGAGGCGTCGCTCACGAAGACGAAGTTTGCGCCACCGGGCCCGAGCTGCGCCTGGCGCTCCTCGCCGGG
>DATEUE010000231.1:0-2193 GCA_035283305.1 Vicinamibacteria bacterium
CGCGCCAAAGAGCTCGGGATCGAGCGCATCCCCGCGATCGCGGTGCTGGGCGAGACCCAGGACTACGGCGTGCGCTTCTACGGCCTGCCCACGGGCTACGAGTTCGGGAGCCTGGTCGAGGCGATCCTGGACGTTTCGCGCGGATCGAGCGGCCTCTCCGACGAGACGCGCGCGGGCCTCGCGGCGCTCGACAAGGACGTCCGCGTGCGCGTCTTCTCCACCCCGACTTGACCGTACTGCCCCCGGGCGGTCCGCCTGGCCATCCAGTTCGCGATCGAGAGCCCGCGCGTGAGGACGGACGCGATCGAGGTCACCGGCTACCCGGAGCTCGCCCGGCAGTACCGCGTCTCCTCGGTGCCGAAGACGGTGGTGGGCGACGGCGGCGTCGAGTTCGTGGGGGCCGGCCCCGAGGCGATGCTGCTGCAGCACCTGCAAGAGGCCGCGCGCCGTGGGGGCGGGCTCGTCGTCGCCTGACGCCACCGAGCACGACGCCATGAGCGACGGGCTGCGAGCGAAGCCCGATTCACTCGGGCGCAGCGAGCGGGGGGGTGCGGGGGGTGCGGCGCAGCACCCCCCGTCTAAGAGAGAACTCTATCTAGACGCCTTCCGCGGCTTGATGGCCCTGGTCATGGTCCAGGGCCACGTCATGGACACGCTGCTCACGCGGGCGGCGCTCGCGGAGCCCCTGTACGTCTGGCAGCAGATCCTGCACGGCTCGACGGCGCCCGGCTTTCTCTTCGCGTCCGGGTTCGTGGCCGGCCTGCCGCGGGCACCCTTGTCGCTGCGGGCCGGCCTGCGGCGGGCGCGGCGGCTGCTGTTCGTGCTCGGCGTCGGCTACTACCTCCACCTGCCCTACTTCTCGCTGTGGAAAACGCTCGGCGCGTCGACGAGCGCGGAGCGCGCGCTGCTCTTCGCCTGCGACGCGCTGCAGGTGATCGCGGCGACGCAGCTCTTCGTGCTGGTCCTGCAGTGGCTCGCGGGAACGACCTGGACGCGGTGGGCGGGCGTCCTTGCACTCGCGGTCGTCGGCGCGACGCCCTTCGTCTGGGCGTCGGGCCTTGCCGCACGCCTGCCGGAGGCTCTCGCACCCTGGCTCGACGAGGCGACCGGCTCGCGCTTCCCGGTGTTCCCCTTCTCGGCCTTCGTCCTGGCTGGAACGCTTGCGGGCGCGCGGCTCGGCCACGCCGCGGCGGACGGGCGGCACCGGCTCGAGATCGCCACAGGCGCCGGCCTGCTGCTCGTGGGCGGCGTCCTGGCGCTCGTCCTGCGGGGTCGCGTGGACTTCTGGGGCCCCTCGCCGGCCTACGTGCTCATGCGGCTCGGCGCGCTGCTGCTGCTGCTGCGGGTGGTCGAAGCCGCGACGACTCGGGGGCTTCCGGGCATCCGCGCGCTCGCGCTGCTCGGCCACGAGACGCTGCTCGTGTACGTGCTGCACCTGACGCTGCTGTTCGGGGGAGTCTCCGGCCCCTCACCGCTCACCGCCTGGCACGGCACGCTCGGCTTCGCGGGCGCCACGGGTGTGGTGGTGCTGATGATCCCGGTGCTGCTCGCCGCCGCCTGGCTCTGGCGCACGGCCAAGCGCGCCCCCCACGAGGCGCAGCTCGCGCTCGTGTTCGTGACGCTCGCGTTCCTCTACGAGTTCGCCGTCCGGCCCTGGTGAGGCGTCACTCGAGCAGCATCGGCCCGGAGTCTACCGGAACATCTTCTTGAGGCTGGTGAGCGCCGAATCCTTCGGCGAGAGCGCCTCGAGCTCGGCGCGGGCGGCCTTGTGGCGGGGGCTCAAGCGCACGGCCGTGCGCATCTCGGCGACGGCGCGGCTCTTGATCTTCATCACCTTGTAGTAGAGACCCCACTGGTAGTGGAGCTCGGCGTTGTCGGGCTCGAGCCGCGCGGCCTCGTAGAACTGGCGCTCCGCGAGCTTGGCGCTGCGCGGGTAGCAGGCCATGGCAACCGCCAGGCGCAGGCGGAAGGCGGCGACCTTCGGCGCTACTGTCACGAGCTTCTCGTACACCTTCACCGCGTTGGCGTAGTCCGCCACGGTCATGCGGACCTCGCCCTCCATCAGCAGGTGCTCGATCTGCGCGCGGCCTTCGAAGGCGCTCGCGCCTGGGGCAGCCGTGCGCATCGAGTCGTCGGGCCGGCCGGGGGGGTGCGTTTGCTCCGGCGGACGCGCGGGCGCCGCGGGCGGGGGGG
>DATEUE010000232.1:0-11240 GCA_035283305.1 Vicinamibacteria bacterium
ACCTCCTGGGGCGTGAGGGCGAAGGCCTCTACCGCGCGCGCGATCTCGTGGCTGACGGTGGTGTGCGAGACGAGCCGGTTGTCGGTGCAGAACGTGGTGCTGAGCCGCCGCCGCCGCATCTCGCCGAACGGGTGCCGGCGCAGGTCCGCGCTGAGCTCCGGCACGGTCTGCTGGTTCGAGGTGAGGCAGACCTCGATCGTGATGCGCTTGTCGGCGATGAACTCCGAGAGGTTCTCGACGTAGCGCTTGCGGTCGAGGATGCGCGGGCTCGTGATCTTGGTCTCGTCGAAGAGCCAGGTGCCGTGCCCGATCCGGTCGGCGTGGAGATCGCCGATCGCCTGGAAGATCGACTCGGGCCCGTAGTCCTCGCCGGCATGGACGGTCTTCCCGAGGAAGGCCTCGTGCGCGATCTGGTAGGCCTTGGCGTGGTCCTCCGCCGGGTAACCCTTTTCCTGGCCGGCGAGGTCGATCCCGACCACCAGCAGGCCTTCTTCGTTCTTGAGCCTCGCGGCGGCCCGCGCCACCTCGAGGCTCGCCGCGGCGTGGATCTCGCGCTCCGAGGCCTCGGGCAGCGTCTCGAAGAAGCGCCGGAAGCCGAGCGAGAACTCGGGACGGAAGAAGCGCATGGCGCAGAGCAGGATGCCCGCGGCGAACGGGGGCTCCTGGCCCTGCGCGACCTCCGGCCGGGCGTTGAACGCCGCCGCCGCCCGGCGCAGGCCGCGGTCGACGGCTCGGACCACGTCGGGCACCTCGAAGCCCGGGCGCACGTGGAGCTGGGGTGCGAAGCGCACCTCCACGTAGCGCACGCCGTCGGCTTGGCAGTCCTCGGCGAGCTCGTACGCGGCCCGCTCGAGCGCCTCCGCGTCCTGCAGCACGCCGACGGTGTAGCGGAAGCCCTCCAGGTACTCGGCGAGGCTCGCGTAGCGCGGACGGAAAACCAACGCTTCGAGGCCTTCGGGCGTCTCAGAGGGAAGGGCGACCTTGCGCTCGCGGGCAAGCTCGACCAGAGATCCGAGCCGCAGCGAGCCGTCGAGGTGCACGTGGAGGTCCGTCTTGGGGAGCCGCCGGACGAGGTCGCTGTCCATGCAGGCGCATTATGGCCCGCCGTCCCCGAGGTCCGTGAACCCCGGGTGGCCCCGGCGCGTACAAGCCGGTGGAGTCTGGTGTATCGGGCCCGATTCAACGAAATGGAGTGAGGATGGCGAACGGTAACGGGAACGGCCACAAGAAGCGCAATCGGCGCCTGGGCCTCGTGGGCCTTGGGGTCGTGCTGCTCGCCGCATTCGGCATCATGGCTGCCCGCAGCAACGGCAAGGAGCTCGACCCCTCGCGCCTCGCCACGGTCGAGAAGGGGGACCTCGCCCGCTCGGTGGTCGCCACCGGCAAGATCCAGCCGCTCACCAAGGTCCAGATCAAGTCGAAGGCGAGCGGCATCGTGCAGCGCCTGCTGGTGCACTACGGTGACCGCGTCAAGGAAGGCCAGGTGCTGGCGGAGCTCGACAAGGAGCTGCTCGAGGCGGGCGTGCGCGAGTCGCGCGCCAACCTGCTCGCGGCGGAGGCGGCCTGGGAGCGCAACAAGATCGAGGCCGAGGGGCCGGACCTGCCGTTCCTCAAGTCGGCGCTCGAGCGCGCCCGCAAGCTCTACGCCGACGGGCTGATAGCACCCTCGCTGCTCGAGGACGCGGACAAGGCGTGGCAGATGGGGATCAACAAGCAGACCGCGGCGAAGAGCCAGGCCGCGGTGAGCCGCGCCGAGGTGGAGAAGGCCAGGGCCTCGCTCGAACGCGCCCAGACCGACCTGCGCTACGCCACGATCACGAGCCCGATGGACGGCCTGGTGCTCTCGCGCGACGTGGAGGTGGGCGACGCCGTCAGCTCGATCCTGGTGCTCGGCTCGCAGGCGACGCTGGTGATGACGCTCGGCGACGTGAGCGAGGTGTACGTGCTCGGCAAGGTCGA
Source organism: Vicinamibacteria bacterium (assembly GCA_035283305.1). Lineage (GTDB taxonomy): Bacteria > Acidobacteriota > Vicinamibacteria > Fen-336 > Fen-336 > DATBSL01. The sequence goes on from DATEUE010000232.1 coordinate 1,960, forward strand.
CGAGGCGGACATCGGCAAGGTCTACATCGGCCAGCGCGCGCGCATCGTGGTCGAGTCCTTCAAGGAGAAGGCGTTCGAGGGCAAGGTCACCAAGATCTCCCCGCTCGGCGTCGAGAAGGACAACGTGACCACCTTCGAGGTGCGCGTCTCGATCCTGAATCCCGGCGGCGAGCTCAAGACGAACATGACCGCGAACGCCGAGGTGATCCTCGAGGAGAAGAAAGGCATCCTGACGGTGCCGGAGTCCGCGCTCCTGTACGACAAGGAGCGCAAGCCGTCGCTCGAGGTGCCCGACCCGAAGGCCGACGGGGGCAAGCGCAAGGTGGCGGTGAAGCTCGGGATCTCGAACGGCGTCAAGGCCGAGCTGGTCGAGGGCGTGAAGGAAGGCGACAAGATCGTCCTCCAGTAGGCAGACCATGGTTTGGAGCGACCTCTTCCGCGACACGCTACGGACCCTCTTCGCGCACAAGCTCCGCACGCTGCTCACGATGTTCGGCATCGCGTGGGGAATCGTGTCGATCACGCTGATGGTTGCCGCGGGAGAGGGCCTGCGCGTGGGCCAGGCCAAGGTGGCCTCGGCGTTCAGCAAGGACGTGATGATCGTCTTCGCCGGGCGCACCAGCCTGCAGGCCGGGGGCTTGCGCGCCGGACGCCGCATCCAATGGACCGCGACCGACCACGAGAAGATCAAGCCGCAGGCGCCCTCGTGCGGCTACGTGATGCCCGAGCTGGGGCAGAACGCCTCCGTGCGCAGCGCGTACAACAGCGGCATGCTCACGATCACGGGTGCCCTGCCGGACTTCGCCTGGATCCGCTCGATCCAGGTGGCCGAGGGCCGCTACCCCGACTGGGGCGACGAGAAGGCGGTGCGGCGCGTGGCGCTCATCGGCAGCGACGCGAAGAAGCAGCTCTTCGGCAGCCGGCCGGCGATGGGCGAGACGGTCCGCATCGGAGACTACCCCTACAGGATCGTGGGCGTGATGGCGCACAAGGAGCAGGACTCGAGCTACGACGGGCGCGACATCAGCAAGCTGTTCCTGCCGTTCAGCGCGATCCTGCAGGACTTCCCGAACAAGCCGCCGTCGCTCGCGAACTCGGTCGACCGCCTGCTCGTCGCGCCGCGCTCCGTCGCCGACGACGAGGCGTGCAAGGCCGAGCTGCGGCGGGCTCTCGCGCGGATCCACTCCTTCGACCCTCGCGACGAGGAGGCGGCCAAGATCTGGGACACGGTCGAGGAGGCGAAGGCCTTCCGCACCATGACCGACGGCATGAAGTACTTCCTGGGCGCGGTCGGCATCGCGACGCTCTTCATCGGCGGGATCGGCGTGATGAACGTGATGCTGGTGGCGGTGCGTGAACGCACGCGCGAGATCGGCGTCCGCAAGGCGCTCGGCGCCACGCGCGGGTCGATCGTGCGGCAGTTCGTGGTCGAGACGCTGCTCGTGGTCTTCGTGAGCGGGGGAGCCGGGCTGGCGGTCGCCTACGGCCTGTGCGCGCTCGTGAACCTGATCCCGATGCCGCCTTTCTTCGCCGGCCTGCTGCCGACCCTGTCCTCGGGCCTGCTGGCCTTCGCCCTGCTCGGGACGATCGCGCTCCTGGCAGCCGTCTACCCGGCGCGACGTGCCGCTTCGATCGACCCGATCGAGGCGCTGCGCTACGAGGCGGGAGGCTAGCGTGCTCGGCGAGCTCATCGCCCAGAGCTGGGCCAACATCACGCGCAACCGCACCCGCAGCGCGCTCACGATGCTCGGGATCGTGTGGGGCATCGTGGCGGTGACGGTGCTGATCGCCTACGGCTCGGGCTTCCGCCGAATCCTCACGCACGCCTTCAACGCCTTTGGCAAGAGCGCGGTCGTGGCGTGGCCGGGCCAGACCAGCGAGCAGGCCGGCGGGGAGCGGGCCGGGCGCAAGGTCCGCTTCGAGAAAGCCGACCGCGATCTGATCGAGGCCGAGGCGAGCCTGGTCAAGGCGATCAGCATGGAGACCGTCGAGTGGCGCCAGATTTCCTATGGCGACTCGGCCGCCAACACGGCGGTGCGCGGCGTCGAGCCGGTCTACGGAGAGATCCGCAACGAGCGCCCGAGCGACGGCCGCTGGCTGAGCCCGGAGGACTTCGTCGAGCGAAGGCGCGTGGTTTTCCTCGGCTCGCAGCTCCGGAAGAAGCTGTTCCAGGGGCGACCCGCGGTGGGGGAGACGATCCGCATCGACGGCATGCGCTTCACGGTGGTGGGCAGCATGGACCGCAAGATGCAGATGAGCAACTACTTCACGAGCGACGACGAGTGCGCGTTCATCCCCTACACGACCGCGGGCGATCTGTGGGACACGCGCTACGCAAGGGTCCTCGTCTTCAGCGCGGTGACGCCCGCGCTCGAGAAGGCCGCGATCCAGCAGGTGCGCGAGGCCGTCGGCAAGCGCCAGCGCTTCTCGGGCACCGACAAGCGCGCGATCCAGATGTTCGGGCGCGAGGAGTTCCGGCCGATCATCGACGGGATCACGATCGGGCTACAGGTACTCCTGATCTTCATCGGCACGCTCACGCTCGGCATCGGCGGCGTCGGCGTCGCCAACATCATGCTCGTGTCGGTGGACGAGCGCGTGCGCGAGATCGGCCTGCGGCGGGCGCTCGGTGCCAGGAAGCGCCACATCCGCTTCCAGTTCCTGGTCGAGGCGCTGGTGCTGACGCTCGTGGGCGGCGCCGCGGGCATCCTGGTCTCCTACGCCGTCACGTGGCTGATGCCGATCCTGCCGGTGCTGGGCCCGCTCTACGACGACACGAGCGGCAAGGCCGACCTCCAGCTTCGCCTCTCGGGCGCGACCGTGCTCGGCTCGTCGCTGATCCTCGTGTTCGTAGGCGTCGTCTCGGGGCTCGTGCCCGCGCTCAAGGCCTCCCGGCTCGACCCGGTGGAGGCGCTGAGATACGAGTAGGGGCCGTCTGACACCGCCCCAGGACGGAGCGCACTCAGGCGAGTCGCTTGACCACGTACCCCAGCACTCCAACCGACACGGCGATCCACGCGACGCCCCACACGATCGCCGGAACGCTGGTGAGCGCGGCCAGCGCCGCGGCGTCGCTCTGGTTCGAGTGGCGGAACAGCACGTCCGACGCGATGTCCCACACCGCGTAGAGCGCGCTCGTCGCACCGATCGCCGCGAGCAGGACCTCGGACACTGCCGGCCGGAGCCTGGCGGCGACGGCCAGCAGCGCGCCCCCGGCCAGGAGGCCGTACACGACGCCGAAGAGCGTCCGCACGTAGAGCAGGGTCACGACGAGCGTGAACGCCCCGATCGCCGCAATCACGCTGCGGGAGCGGGTGCGGCGCTCACCCAGGACGAGGAACGTCGCGCCCCAAAAGAGGCTGCCGAGGTAGCCCGCGTTCAGGATCAGCAAGGGCCACCCCCCGCGGGTGCGGCAGACGCCGCCCTCGTCGAAGCGGAGGTCGATCGACTCGATGGCGCCGCCGGTCAGGACGGCCGCGAGACCGTGCGAGATCTCGTGCAGCAGGACGACGAAGAGGCGAAACGGATAGACCAGGAAGGTGTCCCAGAGCACGAGAGCGGCCGCAGCGATGGCGAGCGGCAGCAGCAGGCGGCGGGGTGCGGCCATGGACGGCAGGCCCTACTTCTCGGCCAGGACGCCCTTTTCCTGCATCCACTTCGTGACGTCGCGCATGCGGGCCCGGAACTGGTGCGGCGGCTCGAACGGCACCGGCCCGGCGGCCTTCGCCGCAGCGAGGACCTCGGCCGCTTCCTTCGGCAGGCCGTTGTCCCCGTAGTGGCTGACGCTCTCGGCAGCGAGGCGCGCCCGAACCACCAGAACGGAGTAGTTGCGCCCGTTCAGGAACACGTAGCCGAGCGTGCGGCCGTACGGGTCGAGGGTGCTCGACCGCAGCAGCTCCACCTCGGTCGCGGTGGCGAAGGCACCCTTGGCAAACGCGCGGGCCTCCGGACCGAAATCCTGCGGGTACGGCAGGTTGTGCTCGATGTGGCGGGTCTCGGGGCAGTCGATCCCCAGGATGCGCACCGTCTCGAGGTCGTCTTTGGACCAGCGGATGTCCACGGTGTCGCCGTCGTCCATGAGGATCTTCGCCGGGTCGACTGGAACCCGGAGCCCGTGAGGCCGGGGCTGGGGTTTTGGCGCCGGTCGAGCCTCGGCAGCCCCGCGGGCTGCAGGCGGGGCTTGGCCGACCGGCGGGGCCTGACCGGTGACGGTGACGGGGGCCTGGAGGCCCGCCAGGAGCGCGACAAACGTCCAGCGGAAGCGACGGGACATCGGACGTCCTCCTCGTAAAGGCCGAATCCTCTCATGCTTCGCGGTGAACAACCTTCATGGGTGCAATAACATGGCGTACTGGCCCGGATTCTTATCCCTATGAAACCCCGCCGCGGCTGCGCTAGCATGATTGTGTTGTGACGGGCCCAGGCCCGGGTTCCACCCAGGAAACCCCCAAAGACGTCCTGCTCTCCGCGACCCCGAGTCGCGGGGTGCCCCCCGCCTAGAACTCCATGCCAGAACGCCGCGTGGCCGTCATCGCTGGATGCCGCACGCCCTTCGCACGCTCGGGGACCGTGTTCCGGGACCTGAACGCCGTCGAGTTGGGCAAGGCCTGTGTCCGCGAGCTCCTGGAGCGGACCGAGGCCGATCCGTCCTGCGTGGGCGCGGTGGTGATGGGCCAGGTGGTCCCTTCCGTGAGGGCCCCGAACCTCGCCCGCGAGGTGGGTCTGGGCGCCGGCTTGCCCAAGGAAGTGCCCGCCCACACCGTCAACCGGGCCTGCGCGTCGGCCAGCCAGGCGATCGCCGACGTCGCCGTGGAGATCGAGCGGGGCCACATCGACGCCGGGATTGCCGGGGGGGCGGAGTGCCTGTCCGACGTCCCGATCCCGCTCAGCCGCCGCCTGGCGCGGGCGCTCGTCGAGGCCCAGCGGGCCAGGTCGCTCGGCGCGCGGCTCTCGGTCCTCTCGAAGCTGCGGCCGCGCGACCTGGTGCCCGAGTGGCCGGCGGTCGCCGAGCCCTCGACCGGCCTCACGATGGGCCAGTCCGCGGAGAGGATGGCCAAGGAGAACGGCATCACGCGCGAGGAGCAGGACCGGATCGCGCTCGCCTCGCACCGCAACGGCTGGGCGGCGACCGAGGACGGCCGCCTGCCGCATGAGACCTGCCCCGTTTTCGTGCCGCCCCGCTACGAGCCCGTGAGCGCCGACAACCTGCTGCGGCGGGACACCTCGATGGAGGCGCTCGCGGCGCTGCCCCCGGCCTTCGACAAGCGCTACGGGAGCGTGACGGCAGGCAACTCGTCCGCGCTCACCGACGGGGCGGCGGCCGTCCTGCTGATGGCCGAGGACAAGGCTCGCGCCGAGGGCCGCGAGCCGCTCGCCTTCGTCCGCTCGTGGGCGGTGGCGGCCGTGGACCCCGGCTGGCAGCTGTTGATGGGCCCCGCGCTCGCCGTGCCGAAGGCGCTCGAGCGGGCCGGCATCGAGCTCTCGGACGTCGATCTCATCGAGATGCACGAGGCATTCGCCGCCCAGGTGGCCTCGAACATCCAGGCGCTCGAGTCCGAGAGCTGGGCCCGCGAGAAGCTGGGCCGCTCCAAGGCGGTCGGCAAGGTGGACCGTGACCGCCTCAACGTCTGCGGCGGCTCGATCGCCCTCGGCCACCCCTTCGGGGCCACGGGTGCGCGGCTCGTGACGACGCTCGCGTACGAGATGATGCGGCGCGGAGCGAAGCTCGGCCTCGTCTCGGTTTGCGCCCAGGGCGGGATGGGCTTCGCGATGGTGCTCGAGCGATGAGCGGCGCCTTCGCCTGCGAGCGCGGCGCGGACGGTGTCCTGGTCATGACGCTCGACGTGCCTGGCGAGAAGGTGAACACGCTCGGCCGCGAGCGCATCGCCGAGTTCGAGGGACTGCTCGACGAGGTGGAGCGGGATGCCAGTGTCAAGGCGGTCGTGATCCGCAGCGGCAAGCCCGACAACTTCATCGCCGGCGCCGACATCGAGGACTTCACGCGCATCCGCTCCGCCGAGGAGGGCGAGGCGCTGTCGCGCGCCGGGCACGGGGTTCTCGGCCGCGTCGAGGCCTGCCGCGTGCCGGTCGTGGCCGCCATCCACGGCAGCTGCCTCGGGATCGGGACCGAGCTCGCGCTCGCGTGCCGCTACCGCGTGGCCAGCGACGAGCCCAAGACGACGATCGGCCTGCCCGAGGTGATGCTCGGGATCGTGCCGGGCGCGGGCGGGACGCAGCGGCTGCCGCGGCTCGCCGGCCTCGCGACGGCGCTCGACCTGATCCTGACGGGCCGAGCGCTCAAGCCCTCGCGGGCGCTGCGCGCGGGGCTCGTGGACGAGCTGTGCGCGGCGCCGGTACTGACCGAGGTGGCTCGTCGCAAGGCGCTCGCGCTCGCGGAGGGCCGGCTGCGGCCCGAGCGCGCGGGGATCAAGCTGCAGGAGCGGCTGCTGCGGCCGCTCATCTTCTCGAAGGCCAGGAGCTCGGTGCTGCAGAAGACGGGCGGCCACTACCCGGCGCCGCTCGCCGCGATCGACGTCGTCAAGCTCGGCACCGCCGCGACTCTCGCCGAGGGTCTGGCGCTCGAAGCCCGCGAGTTCGGCCGGCTCTCGGTCACGGACGTCTCGCGGGCGCTGGTGTCGATCTTCTTCGCCACGCAGGAGATCAAGAAGGACACGGGCGTGCCCGAGGGCACGCGCGCGGTCGAGGCCGTGAAGCTCGGCGTGCTGGGCGCGGGACTGATGGGAGCGGGGATCGCCTGCGTGGCCGCGGAGGCCGGCGTCGCCGTGCGGATGAAGGACGCCTCGCTCGAGGCGCTCGGGCGCGGCCTGGGACAGATCCGCGGTGTCTTCGAGGAGCGGCGCAAGCGCCGCAGCCTGACCGGCCGGGAGGTGGGCCAGCGGATGGACCGCATCTCGCCGAGCCTCGACCTGCGGGGCTTCGCCCGCGCGGAGCTGGTGATCGAGGCGGTGTTCGAGGACCTGGAGCTGAAGCGGCGCGTGCTGGCCGAGGTCGAGGCGGTCGTGGGCGCGGGCTGCGTCGTCGCGAGCAACACCTCGTCGATCCCGATCGGCGACATCGCGCGCGGCTGCCGTCGCCCGGGCCGGGTGCTGGGCATGCACTTCTTCTCGCCCGTGCACAAGATGCCGCTGCTCGAGATCGTGATCACGCCCGAGACCGAAGCCCAGGCGATCGCCACCGCCGCCGCGTTTGGGCGCCGCGTGGGCAAGCACGTGATCGTGGTCCGGGACGGGCCCGGCTTCTACACGAGCCGGGCGCTCGCGGCGTACATGAACGAGGCCACGCGCGTGCTGGAGCAGGGCGCCGCCGTCGACGCGCTCGACGCGGCGATGATCCGGTTCGGCTTCCCGGTGGGGCCGTGCGCGCTTCTCGACGAGGTCGGCATCGACGTCGCGGCGCGGGTGGCGGGTGTCATGCAGCGCCACTTCGGCGAGCGCATGGCGCCGCCCGCCTCGATGGCGGCGCTCGTGGCCGACGGGCGCAAGGGGCGCAAGGCCGGACGCGGCTTCTACACCTACGACGGGGGCAAGAAGCGCGTCGACTCGTCCGTGTACGCGCTTCTGCCCGAGGGCGCCGCCCGCCGCCCGCTCGACGTGCACCGGACGCAGCAGCGGCTCGTGTTCGCGTTCCTGAACGAGTCGATCCGCTGCCTTCAGGAAGGCATCCTGCGCTCGCCCCGCGACGGGGACGTGGGCGCGGTGTTCGGGCTCGGCTTTCCGCCGTTTCTCGGCGGGCCGTTCCGCCACCTCGACCGGCTGGGGGCCCGCTTCGCCCTCGAGACGACGGAGGCGCTCGGCTTCGAGCCGGCGCCGCTGCTCGTGGCCCTGGCCCGGGAGGGCCGCACCTTTCATGCCGCAGGACACTGATCGATGAGCCGCAACGGTCGCGTGCTGAAGCCACCCCGCACGGCCGGAGCCTCCGTGGTGCGGCGCCGCTTCCAGGGCATGCTCGGCAAGCGGCGCACGCTGGAGATCCTGCCGGTCCTGACGCAGGCCCACGCCGCGTACATGGGCCTGAAGCGGAGCGCCAAGGCGATCAAGGGCCGCGGGGCGAACGTCTTCACGCAGTGGGTGGGGGACCCCGACGCGTTGGGCAGCGCCGTGCTGCTCACCGCCATCCTGCGCGAGCTCGGCGCCGAGGAGGTGCGGATCCTCACGGGCAGCCTCGGCCACCCCCAGAACCGCAATCTGGTCGAGCGCTGCGGCCTGAAGCTGCTCGACCCGAACAAGGACCGCCTGCGGCGCGGCCTGCACTGCACGGTCGACACCTCGCCCCCGCTCGGGATGCTCGCGACCACGGGCGTCGAGCCCGTGAGCGATTACTTCTTCGTGGCCGATCACCACGCCGATCCGGCCGAGGTGGAGGAGAACTGCCGCGCCAGCGGCGTGAAGCGCGTGCGGCTGCCGTTCGTGGGCCTGGCCGTGGGCTCGACGTCGTCCTTCATGGCGGTGCTGGCGGCGATGTTCGACGTGCTCGACAGCCTGAGCCCGGCGGAGAAGGCCGCGGCCGCGCTCGGCATCTACACCGACACGAGCGCCCTGCTGCACGGCGCGACGCCGCTCGACTTCAAGATGTTCGAGGTGCTCACGCGCTCGGAGGAGACGCAGGACATCCTCGACGAGCTGCGCGACTACCGCGTGCCGCCGGAGTGGTACGCCTACCGCGCCGCGGCCTTCCGCAACCAGGAGGTGACGGGCGCCGTCCGGGTCGCCCCGGTCGGGTTCGTGCGCGATGCGCACCGCGACGTGATCGCCGAGATCGCGACCGAGCTCCTGCGGATCGAGAAGACCTCGATCGCGATCGCGATCGGCGTCACCACCCGCGGCGTCGAGGTGTCCGTGCGCGCGGACAGCCGGCTGCTCGGCACCGACCAGGAACGCATCGTGCGGGTGATCGACCACCTGCTGGAAAAGGCGTTCCCCGGCGTATCGGGCTTCCGCCACGACCGCAGGCCGCCGCACCGCGTCGAGGGCGGCGCCTGCGGCCCGCTCACGAAGGACCAGCGCGCCGAGTGGGGCCTGGACAACGGCGGGGTGCGCGTCGCGACGAGCGGACCGATCCTGGCCCACTGCCAGGAACTGGCGCGCCAACTGGTGGCGGCGCTTCGGGACCTCGAGACGATGCAGCCGGGCGAGATGGAAGGCCTGCTGCGGGACGTCGAGGCGGCGAAGCAGCGCTCGTAGGGCGGCCGATCCCAGCTCGAACCCTCAGGCTGGAGGCCCAGACAGCGGCCAGGTTCTCTGGACTGGACTTACGGGGGGCTG
>DATEUE010000233.1:0-14802 GCA_035283305.1 Vicinamibacteria bacterium
GATTCGCGGGCTCGGCCAAGAAGTTGGATGGGTCGCGGGTGGCGCGCCGTGCCCTAGACTGGACGGGTGGACGCGCGTCGGGCCGTGGCCCTCTCCGTCGTCGCGGTGTCGTGCCTGGGCTCGTGCGGGGACGAGGTCACCGACCCGCCGTTCGTGGACGTGAGGGTCGTCTACGTGTCACGGCTCCCGGCGGGATGCCCCGACGGCGGCAACATCTGCTACCCGATGTGCGCGCACAGCAACGCGCCCGCGGGGATCCAGGCGATCGCGCCGCTGTGGGGCGCGCCGACGCTGCGGCTCGCCGAGACCGGGCCAGGACGCTACGAGGGGGTCCTGACCGCGGTGCCGACGAACACGCGGCTGCAGCTCTTCGGCCGCGACATCGGGATGTGCTGCTTCGACGCCTGCAACTACCCGCCCGTGCTCGAGGACATCCTGCTGAACGGGACGAAGCTGACGAAGGTCGTCCGCGAGGGTCTGCCGTCGGGGGCGCGAGCCGCCCTGGAGTTCAGCGTGGACGGGCAGGGGGCGATCCGCCAGTGACGGCGGACCGCCCGTCGTCCGTCTGCCGCTCCCCTACTCCTTGACCCAGGTCGGCAGGCGGCCCGGGGTCCAGGGCGCGCCCGCCTTCTCCATCGCGGTCTCGAGCGCGCGCAGGTCCGTGTCCACGAGCGTTCGCAGCGTGGCGAGCTGCTTCTCGAAGGCGTCCGCGGCGTCGGCGTAGGCCTTGCGGCTGGTGCCGGTCGGCGGGACGGTGGCCGACCACTGCGCGCCCACGATCGCTCGGATGCGGTCCGTGGTGGTCATCGGCGTCGCCTCGTAGCGCGCGTCGAGGACGCGGTCGCCGCGCAGGCCGATCAGCAGGTCGTCGAGCGCGCGCTCGATGCGGCGGGCTTCGGTGCCGAGCGCGGGGTCGGCGCCCGGCGTGTCGTCGATCGCCTTCTTGGCGGCCTTCAGGCGAGTCTGCGCCTCCTCGGTCGCCTCGACGGCGCCGAGCACCGCGCGCTGGAGGCGCGCCGTCTTCCTCTGGAAGGCCAGGAGCTCCGCCGCGTCCTGCGCCTTCAGGGTCTGGAGGCCGAGCGACTCGACGCTGAAGCTCTGCGGGGTCCCGAAGGGCTGGAGCACTCCGTCGACCCGCTTCTCGAAGGACACGCTGTAGCTGCCGGGGACGACGAGCGGGCCCTCGGGCGGGTCGAAGAAGGGGTTGTCGGCGGGCGGCAGTGTCATGCGAGTGGGGTTCGCGGGCGGGAAGCGCAGGTCCCACGCGACGCGCTGGATGCCGGCTTTCGACGGGCCGGTGAGTCGGCGCACGACGTGGCCGTCCGCGTCCTTCACGGTGAGCACGACGGCGGGGTCCTCCTCGCGCGCCTCCGCGCGCAAGTCGGCGTGGGTGGGGTACGTGATAAGGGCGCCCTTCTTGTCCGCCTCCTTCTCGGCGTCGAGGCGCGCCTTGCGCTTCGTCTTCACCTCCTCCTTCAGGTAGTAGGTGAAGACGGCGCCGAAGGGCGGGTTGGGCGCCGTGAAGAGGGTCTCGCCGAGGAACGACTTGCCCTTGAGGCCGAGCGGGGTCTGCGGGATGTAGGCGAGCGCCTTCTTGACCGGGAAGGTCACGGCCGGGTCTTCGAGGAGAGCAGGGGTGGCGACGCGGAGCGGCGTGAGGTCGTCGAGGACGAAGAAGCCGCGGCCGAAGGTGGCGATCACGAGGTCGCCCTCGCGCTTCTGGATCGCGAGGTCGCGCACGGGAATCGTCGGCAGGCCGCCCTTGAGGCGGATCCACTTCGCCCCGCCGTCCTTCGAGAAGTAGAGGCCGAACTCGGTGCCGACGAAGAGCAGCTCCTTCTGGGCCGTGTCCTCGGCGATGGTCCAGGCGGCGCCGCTTCCCGGCAGGTCGGAGGAAACGGAGGTCCAGGTGCGGCCGCGGTCGGCGCTCTTCAGCACGTAGGGCTTGAAGTCGCCGCTCTTGTGGTTGTTGAAGGTGGCGTAGACGAGGTCCTTGTCGAAGCACGAGGCGAAGAGGTCGCTGACGTAGCTGCGCTCCGGCACGCCGGGGAAGTTCTCCTGCCGGCGCCAGGTCTTGCCGTCGTCCTCGGTCACCTGGACGAGGCCGTCGTCGGTGCCGACGTACAGCAGGCCCGGGACGAGCGGCGACTCGTCGAGCGAGACGATGTTGCCGTAGAGGGACGTCGACTGGCTCTTGGCCACGGCGTCGGGGCCCCAGACCTTGCCCATCACCTTCAGCGTGTTGCGGTCGAGCTGGCGGGTGAGGTCGGCGCTGATCGGCGTCCAGCTGTCGCCGCGGTCCTCGCTCTTGAAGACGCGCTGCGCGGCGAAGTAGAGCCGCGTGTTCTTGTGGGGCGAGAGCACGAGCGGGCTGTCCCAGTTCCAGCGCAGCGGCGCGTCGCCGGGCGCTTCGTGGGGCTGGATCAGCACCTGCTCGCCGCTCTTCCTGTCGTAGCGCGCGAGGACGCCGTGCTGCAAGGTCGAGTAGACGATGTTCGGGTCGCTGGGGTCGATGCGGGCGTGGAAGCCGTCGCCGCCCCAGGTGACGAACCAGTCGCTGTTGATCGCCCCGTGCTCGGTGAGCGTGCGCGAGGGGCCGCCGAGGGTGTTGTTGTCCTGGGTGCCGCCGTAGACGTAGTAGACCGGCGAGGAGTTGTCGACGTCCACGCGGTAGAACTGCGTCACCGGCAGGTTCTCGAAGAAGCGCCAGGTGGCGGCGCGGTCGAAGCTCTCGTAGAGGCCGCCGTCGTTGCCGACCAGGTAGTGGTCGGTGTCGTCGGGGTCGATCCAGATGGCGTGGTTGTCGACGTGCTTGAAGCGCTCGCCCAGGTTGCGCCAGGTCTTGCCGGCGTCGTCGGACACCTTGAGGAAGACGTCCATCGAGTAGAGCCGCTCGTGGTCCTTCGGGTCGACGAAGATCTCCTGGTAGTACATCGCCTGCGGGGTGTAGTCGGAGCGCTTCTCCCAGGACTCGCCGCGGTTCGTCGAGCGGTAGGTCCCGCTGGCCTTGGCGGCCGCGGCCGTCTCGACGAGCGCGTAGACGGTGTCGGGGTCCGTCGGCGCGATCGCGAGGCCGATGCGGCCCATCTCCTCTTTGGGTAGCCCGCTCGTGATCTTGCGCCAGCTCTTGCCGCCGTCGGTCGTCTTGTGGAGGGCCGACTCGGGGCCGCCGTTGATCAAGGTGAAGACGTGGCGCCGGCGCTGCCAGGCGCTCGCGAGCAGCACCTCGGGGTCGCGCGGGTCCATGACGACGTCGCTCACGCCGGTGTTCTCGGAGATGGTCAGGACAGCCGTCCAGGTCTTGCCGCCGTCCGTCGTCTTGTAGAGGCCGCGGTCGCCGCCGGGCGCCCACAGCGGGCCCTGGGCCGCGACGTAGACGACGTTGGAGTCCTTGGGGTGGATCAGGATCTTGCCGATGTGCTCGGAGCGCTTGAGGCCGACGTTCTTCCAGCTCTTGCCGCCGTCCTCGCTCTTGTAGACGCCGTCGCCGTAGCCGACGCTGCGCTGCGAGTTGTTCTCGCCGGTGCCGACCCAGACGACGTGCGGGTTCCGGGGGTCGATCGTCACGCAGCCGATCGAGTAGGAGCTCTCGCCGTCGAAGACGGGCGTCCAGGTGGTCCCGGCGTTCTCGGTCTTCCAGACGCCGCCCGAGGCCACGGCCAGGAACCACCTCTTCTTGTCGGTCGGGTCCACCGCGACGTCGGCGATGCGGCCGGAGGTGACGGCCGGCCCGATGCCGCGCAGCGCGAGGCCGGACCAGGTGTCGGCCGACCAGACGGGCTTGGGCTTGTCGTCCTCAGCCTTCTTGTCAGCCGGCTTCGCCGCCCTGGCAGCTTCGGGCATCGCGGCCGGCTTTGCCGCCGTAGCGGCCTTCGCGGGCGCCGCCTGGGCTTCTGGCGTGGCTTCCTGCGCCACGGCCCGCAGGCTCAGGGCAGCGGCCACCGACAGGATCGTCATCAAGGAGATCAGCTTCTTCACGTTCAGCTCCGGGATCTTGATTGCCGACAGGCGGCGCCCATTCTGTTCGCACTCCCGACGCCCGCGCAAACCGCCGCTGAGACGATGGCCACGGCGTCTGCGTCCTGCGACTCTGTCTGGACAGAGTTCTGCGCCGAAGCCCGACCACGGCCGAAGAGCGACGGATAGCGGCGGATCCCGAGGGCTCCCATGGCGGGTCCCACGTCTGGTCGACGGACCCGACATGGGATGCGGGACCGCCGCGGAAGGCGATCGCGCCACGGCAGGGCCACGGCCGACGAGCGACGGATAGCGGCGGATCCCGAGGGCTCCCGTGGCGGGTCCCAGGTCTGGCTCATGGACCCGACATGGGAAGCGCGACCGCCGCGGAAGGCGACCGCGCCACGGCCCTGCCACGGCCCGCGGTACACTGCGCGGCTGAATGGACCGGCCGCGTCTCACCCGCCGCCTCGACGGCTTCGGCACCTCGATCTTCGCGGAGATGACGGCGCTCGCCCGCCGCCACGACGCCATCAACCTCGGCCAGGGCTTCCCCAACTTCGACGGGCCCGAGTTCGTGAAGCAGGCCGCGATCGAAGCGATGCGCGCGGGCCACAACCAGTACTCGCCGATGCCGGGCCTGCCGGCGCTGCAGCAGGCGGTGGCCGACCACCAGAAGCGCTTCTACGGCCTCGCGTACGACCCCGCGAGCGAAATCACGGTCCACGCCGGGGCCACGGAGGCTCTCTGCGCGACGATCGCCGCGCTCCTCGACGCGGGCGACGAGGTCGTCGTGTTCGAGCCGTTCTACGACGCCTACCTGCCCGGGATCGCGATGGCGCAGGCCGAGGCCCGCGTCGTGCCGCTCGTGCCCCCGGCCTTCCGGCTCGACTTGGCGGCGCTCAAGGCCGCAATCTCGGAGAAGACGCGGCTCGTGCTGCTCAACTCCCCCAGCAACCCGGCCTGCAGCGTCTTCACGCGCGCCGAGCTCGAGGCGATCGCCGCGCTCGCGCTGCGCCACGACCTGGTGGTCGTCACCGACGAGGTGTACGAGCACATCGTCTTCGAGGGCACCCACGTGCCGATCGCCTCGCTTCCCGGGATGCGCGAGCGCACGGTGTCGATCTCCTCGGCCGGCAAAACCTTCAGCCTCACCGGCTGGAAGATCGGCTGGGCTTGCGCGGCTCCCGCGCTCACCGCCGCGGTGCGGGCCGTGCACCAGTTCGTGACGTTCGCAGTCTCGACACCCTTCCAGCACGCCGTCGCGGCGGCCCTCGCGACGGGCGACGCCTACTACACGGCCCTGCGGGACGACTACCGGACGCGCCGGGATCGCCTCTGCGACGGGCTCGAGGCGGCCGGCTTCGGCGTGTTGCGACCGGCGGGCACCTACTTCGCGCTCGCCGACGTGGGCCCGCTCGGCTTCCACGACGACCGCGCGTTCTGCCGGCACCTGGTCGAGACGATCGGCGTGGCGGCGATCCCGGTGAGCGCCTTCGCGCTCGAGCGCCGCCTGAAGCACCTGGTGCGCTTCGCCTTCTGCAAGGACGACGCGACGCTCGACGAGGCGCTGCGCCGGCTGCGCAAGCTCAAGGCCTGACCCTGGACACGCTGGTCCTCGTCGTCTTCCTGGTCGTCTACCTCGGGATGCTGCTGGGCGAGATCCCGGGCCTGGCGCTCGACCGCACCGGCGTCGCTCTCCTCGGCGCGCTCGTACTCGTCGCCTCCGAGCGCGTCACGCCGGACGCCGCGTGGCGGGCGGTGGACGTGCCGACGCTCGGGCTGCTGTTCGGACTGATGGTGGTCTCGGCGCAGTTCCGGCTCGGGGGCTTCTACACCTGGCTCACGCGGCGGATCGTGTCGGCCGACGCCGCGCCACAGGCGCTGCTCGGCTTCGTGGTGGCCGCGTCGGGGGCGCTGTCCGCGCTGCTGGCGAACGACATCGTCTGCCTCGCGATGGCGCCGCTGCTGGTCGAGGGGTGCCTGCGCCGCAGGCTCGACCCGGTGCCGTTCCTGCTCGGCCTCGCCTGCGCGGCGAACGTGGGCTCCGCCGCCACGCTGATCGGCAACCCGCAGAACATGCTGATCGGGCAGGCGCTGCGCCTGTCGTTCGCCGGCTTCCTGAAGGAGGCGCTCGTGCCCGCCGTGGTCGGACTGGTGGTGGTGTGGGCGGTGATCCGGCTCGCGGTCGGCGGGAGGTGGGAGGCCGCGAGCGAGGCCACGCCGGTGGAGGCTCCCCCGCTCGACCGCTGGCAGACCACGAAAGGCCTGCTGGTGCTGGGGGCGCTCGTGGCGGGCTTCCTGTTCACCAGCGTGCCGCACGAGGTGATGGCGCTCGGCGCCGCCGCGCTCTTGCTGATGAGCCGCCGCATGGCCTCGCGCGACCTGATCGGCCTCGTGGACTGGCACCTGCTGGTGCTGTTCATCGGGCTCTTCGTGGTGAACCACGCCTTCGCCGAGGCGGGGTACGCGGAGCGCGCGAGCGCCGCGCTCCGCGCGGCTGGCGTCGACCTTGGCGACGTGCGCGTCCTGTTCCCCGCCACCGTGGTGCTGTCCAACCTGGTGTCGAACGTGCCGGCGGTGATGCTGCTCCTGCCCCACGCCAGCCACCCGCTCGCGGGACCGGTGCTCGCGCTCGCCTCGACGCTCGCCGGCAACCTGCTGATCGTCGGCAGCATCGCCAACATCATCGTGGTCGAGCAGGCGGGGGCGCTCGGCGTCCGCATCGGCTGGCAAAGGCACGCCCGCGTCGGGATCCCGGTGACGCTCGCGACGCTCGCGCTCGCCGCGGGCTGGCTCTGGCTGCGCGCCGGCTAGAGGTTGAGCACCGGTCGCAGCGGGCCCGGCGGGGCGTCGCCCGCGTAGAGCACCCGCTCCAGGAACAGGCCCGAAGGCGGGGCGGTGAGCGTCGCCGGCACGTCCGACGCCTCGCGTAGGAAGCGCTCGGCCTCCTTCGCCGGGAGGCCGCCGCGGCCGACCTCGGCGATCACCCCCACCAGCCGGCGCACCATCTTCCACAGGAAGTGCGAGCCGAGGATCCGGATCAGCACGAGGTCGCCTGCCTCGGCCACCTCCACCCGCTCGATCTTGACGCGCGTGTCGCCCTCGCGGGCGTCCGCGTCCGAGTACGAGCGGAAGTCGTGCATCCCTTCGAACACGCGGGCGGTCGCAGCGAGCGCGCCGAAGTCGAGCGGGTCCTTGATCCACCACACGAAGGGCTTGCCGAAGGCGGTGCGGCGGCGCGCGATCTGGTAGAGGTACGAGCGCGCGACGGCCGAGTGGCGCGCGTGGAACTGGCGCGCGACCTTCTCGACCCGGAGCAGGTTGACGTCCGCCGGCAGCTCGTCGTTGAGCGCGCGCCGCAGCGTCACCGGCGGAAGCCGCGACTCGAGGTCGAGGTGCGCCACCTGCTGCAGCGCGTGGACCCCGGCGTCGGTGCGGCCGGCGCCGTAGCTCTCGAAGTCGGTGCGCTTGGCGGCCTTGAGCACGGCCTCGTGGAGCGCGCCCTGCACCGTGCGGGCGTTCTTCTGGATCTGCCAGCCGGAGTAGCGCGTGCCGACGTACTCGAGGTCGAGGCGAAAGCGAGCCATCGCCGTCAAGCCTACACGACGGAGGCGCAAGCCGATCGCCCAGAGCGTCTGCATCCTGCGACTCTGTCTGGACAGAGTTCTGCACGGGAGCCCGACCAAGTCCATGAGCCGCGGATAGCGGCGGAGGCGGAGGGCGACCTGCTATCCTCAGACCGGTGCGTCTGCGCGTCCTGTCGTACAACATCCACCGTGCCATCGGCGTCGACCGCCGCTTCCGCCCGGAGCGCGTCGCCTCGATCATCGGGAACTACAACCCCGACGTCGTGATGCTGCAGGAGGTGGACGAGGGAGTGCCGCGCTCGCGCGAGCTCGACCTCGCGCGCGAGCTGGCGCGGGCGCTCGACTTCCAGCACTACGCGATCGGCCACAACGTGCGCCTGCGCAAGGGCCGCTACGGCAACGCGACGCTCAGCCGCTGGCCGATCAGGCGCGAGCGCAACATCGACCTGACGGTCGGCTTCATGCGCCGGCGCGGCTGCCAGCACACGCGGATCGCGGTTAAGACGCCCGCCGGCGCCACGCGCCGGCTCGAGGTGTTCAACATGCACCTGGGGCTCTCGGCCCGCGAGCGCGAGCGCCAGGTCTCGCTGCTCGTCCGCTCGCGCGAGTTCGCCGCGCTGCCGTTCGGCGTCCCGACGCTCGTCGCCGGCGACACCAATGACTGGCGCTCGCTGCTGCGGCCGCTGTTCGTGGACATGCTCGGCTTCCGCTCGGCCACCGGCGGCAACGACGAGCGCGAGAGCGCGACCGCCACCTTCCCGTCGTTCTTCCCGCAGGGCGCGCTCGACCGCGTCTACTACCGCGGCCCCCTGCGCCTCGTCGGCGCGCGCCGCTGCCGCCTCGCGATCTCCCGCGTCGCGAGCGACCACCTCCCCGTCATCGTCGATTTCGACCTGCATTAGCCCCGGGCCGTAAGCGGGCGGGATGCCCATGTCCCGGGGGGCAAGGGGGGGCGGGATGCCCCCCCTCTAGCTCGGTCCAGGCCGTCTATGCCTGTTTCCGTGTCCGTTGTTCCGTTGTTCCGTTGTCTCGTTGTTCCGTTGTCCCGTTGTCCGTCGTCCTCCGTCGTCGGTCAGCCCCTAGTCCGCAATGCGTCGTCCAGGCGCTTCCTGAACCTGACGGGATCGACCGCCGGGTATCGGTGAAGGCTCGACTCGATCCCCTGGAAGAGCTCGCGTAGCCTCTTCGGCTCCACGAGGCCACGATCGAGCAGCTCAGCCACATCGCCCAGGTCTTTGGCATGGCCGCGCTCGATCTTGGCCAGCGCCTGCGCGTAGGGATCGTAGTGGTAGAAGGAGAGGCCCCCGATCCGCTCGATGAACAGGCTGCGTTCGCGCCATCCCGGAAGCTCCGGGATGAAGTGTGCCGGGCTCGCGATCTCGACGTTGATCTGCAGCTCTTCCTTGAGGCGTGGCAGCGCCTGGAACAGCGAGTCGTGCTCCGGCACGATCAGGATGTCGGCGTCGATCGTGCTGTCCCGCCAGCCGAACAGCACGGCGGTGGCCCCGCCGGTCAGGTAGACCGCCGCATCGACCTCGGCCGCCCGCGCGAGCTCCCTCAGGAAGCGTCGTAGGCGTTCGGCGTCGGCTAGCCCACGCATTCGAGCGCGCTCTCGAAGCTCACGAGCCGCCGCAAGAGAGCGTTGTAGCGCGAGTGGGCCGAGTCGGGGTCCTCGCGGGCCAGGCGCTCGTACAGCCGGTGTTCGGGATCGGGCAACGGAGCCCCGACGAGAACGCCCAGGTCCCGCAAGCGGGGTGCGGCGATGGAGACGAGCAGGGATTCAGCCGTCTCGGTCGAGCGAGCCAGATCCTCGAGGCCCTTCGTGACCAAGTCACCGCCCGGAAGATGCGAGAACTCCACGCCCGATTCTAGCCCGTCACGGGCCGTGAGCCAGGCCGAGCTCGAGCTCAGCTCTTCGCGAGCGGCTCGTACGCGCACCAGGGGTCGGTCTCGAAGGGGTCCCCGGTGAGCCCGAAGGCGCGCGAGCGGGAACCGCCGCAGATGTCGCGAAACTCGCAGCGGCCGCAGCGGCCCTTATAGGCGGACGGCGTGCGCAGCTTCAGGAAGAGCGGCGTGTCGCGGTAGGCGCCGGCGAGCGACATCTCCCGCACGTTCCCGACCGGGATCGGCAGGAAGCCGCTCGGCATGATCTCGCCCGTGTGCGAGACGAACAGGAAGCCGTTGCCCGAGTTGACGCCGCGCGGCGCGAGCCCGACGGTGTGGCCGGGGCCCTCCGACTGCGTGAGGCGCGCGGGCATCGCGGCGAGCCCGTCGGGCCGCGCGGACGGCAAGCCGGCGGCCTTCATCTCGCGCTGCGCGACGTGGCGGCGGTAGTGCGGAGCCTCCGTCACCTTGACCACGAATCCCTCGCGGCGCTGGACGCGGTAGATCACCTCGAAGAGCCCCTCGCACTCGGCGGCTGTGAGGCCGGTGAGCACGCTGCCCCGCCCCATCGGCACCAGGAAGAACACCTCCCAGAAAACGATCCCGAGGCCCTGGACGAAGGCCGCCATCTCCTCGAGGTAGGGCGCCGTGTCGCCGCAGACGGTGGTGTTCACCTGCAGCGGCAGCCCGGCCTCGTGGGCCCACTCGACCGCCTGCATCGTCCTGGCGAAGGCGCCGGGCACGCCGCGGAAGGCGTCGTGGAGCTCCGCGCGCGGGAAGTCGATGCTCACGGCCATCTGGTCGAGGCCCGAGGCCTTGAGCTCCTGCACCAGCTCGCGCGTCAGGCAATAAGTCGCGGCCGGGATCGTGGCCATGCGCAGGTCGCGCGCCTTGCCGTGGCGCACCAGCTCGAACAGGTCCGGACGGTTGACGGGGTCGCCGCCGCTCAGGATCAGGATCGGCGTGCCCAACCCCGCCACCTGGTCGATCAGCTGGAAGCCCTCCGCGGTGCTGAGCTCGCGGGGGTCGCGCCCGGGCTGGGCGGAGGCGCGGCAGTGGCGGCAGGCGAGCGCGCACGCCTGCGTCGTCTCCCAGATCACCAGGAAGGGCGCCCGCGCAAAGTCGACGGCGCGCGGCGGGCCGCCGCGCGGCCTTTGGCCCGGCGTCGGCTGCGGGCGGACGGACATCGCTCCCCTGGTGGCTGCGAGGCGCATGCTCGGCGTGTGGCGCTGTGGCGGGCTACGACCGCGCGCTCGGCTCGGCGGACATCCCCAGCTCGCCGTGCGGACCGCTCACCCAGCCCTGCCGGAACGCGAGCGACACCGCCTCGAGCTTCGAGTGCACGTCGAGCTTCTCGAGGATGTTGTGGATGTGGTTGCGGACGGTGGCGAGGCTGATCCCGAGCTTCTGCGCGATCTCCTTGTTCTGGAGGCCGCCGGCCACCCAGCGCAGGATCTCGCGCTCGCGTTCGGTGAGCGGCGGGACCTTCGACAGCGACACCGGTCCCGCGGCTGCGGGCTGTCCGTTCGCGCCCGACCCGGACCCGTTGCCCTCCGGCCGCGCGCCGAGGTGCTCGAGCGCGCGCGCCAGCCGGCTCGCGCGGTCGATCGGCTGCAGCAGGTGGACGAGGATGAAGTTCTCCGGGCGCGCCCCCGGGACCCGAAGCACCGAGACGTTGACCGCCTGCTCCGGCTTGGCCGTCCCGCTTAGCACGATCTCGAAGCCCTTCACGGGCTCGCTCTTCCTCGACATCGACAGCACGGAGCAGTTCTCGTGGCAGTAGCGGTTGCCGAACACGTCCCGGCCCCCGAGCACGTCGTAGCAGCGACGGCCGAGCACCTGGTTGGTGGCGCGACCGAGCAGCCGCTCCGCGGCGTGGTTCCAGAAGACGACGTGACCGCCAATGTCCGTGGCGAGCGCCGGCGTGTCGCTCTGGGCGAGTGCGTCCAGGACCTCGCTGCCCGGCTCGGTATTGAAGCGGCTGCGGCTTTCGAGGACCCGCGCGTTCATGATCTCCCCCAGTTCACTCGTTCTGTAGGCAAACCCAGCAATCCACGTGCCCGCCTCCCGACGCTTGAGGTTCCTCAACGAGTTAGCCGCCTTAGCTCCGGCTAAATCCTGTGGGGTGATGCAAATGCACCAACACCCGGAGGGCGCCTTGGCGCGCTTCGAAGACGGAAGGGTTCGAGTGCTTTGCGCGATTCGTTCGCTCGTTGGCCGCAGCCGCGGGTGCGTGGGCGCAGGAACTACGCCGGGTCAGGGTCGGGCGTCGACCTCGAGAACTGCCTCCACCACGAGCGGGAGGTAGACCGCGACGGCGCAGCGGCCGTCGCGGCGCGGCCGGCACAGGCCGAAGGCGTCGCGATGGGTGCAGTGCGCGCACACGCGCGCCTCGACGGCTGAGGCAAAGGCAACGTGGTGGCGCAGCTCGACGTCGCGGATCGCGTCGACGAGCCGCGGCAGCAGCTCTTCGAGGGGGCAGCGCTCAGGGGAGACGAGCCCGCAGCCGGCGTCGTCGGTGCCGTCCAGGCACACGGCGCAGACTCTCCTGCGGATGGCCTCCCGGTACGGGCGGTAGGGATCCTCGAGGCCGGCAAGGGGCATCACGCCTCCAGGCGGATCGCGACGAGCACGACTGGCGTCCAAGGAGTAGAGGTGCAATGTGGGTGCCGCGCGGGAGGCGCCACCGATCCGCCCGAGGCGACCGGGTCGCACGGACGCGCCAGAAAATCGAGCGGCGCCAGAACGCTCACCCGCAATTCCTTCTGCCAGTTTCGGGGCGTTTGCCCGCGAAACCTGGCTAGCGGGCCCTTCGCGGGCTGGCACGGCCTTTGTTGTTACTTTGGTCGGGAGGCACGTTCATGAGCCACGCCACCAGTGTTGTCGATGCCGTCGCGGGGCGAAACGCAGCCCACTCGCCGGTCTTGTTCCAGAGCCTCATCCTGACCGAGCCCGAAAGGCACCAGGGGCGCAAGAGCGCCACCTTCTTCATCTCGCTCCTGCTCCACTCGTTGCTGGTTGTGGCGGTGGCGATCCTGCCGCTGCTCTATTACGACGCGCTGCCGAGCCAGGAGGCGCTCAAGGCCTTCTTCGTCCAGCCGCTCGAAGTGGCGCCGCCGCCGCCGCCCCCGCCGCCCCCGTCCGGGGCGCGCGCCGTCGCGCGGCCGGCCCCGAGGATCGAGATGCGGGAGCCCACCGGCTTCGTGGCGCCGATCGAGGTTCCGAGCGAGATCAAGCCCGAGGAGGCGCTCGACCTGGGCGTCGAGGGCGGTGTCGCCGGAGGAGTCGAGGGCGGAGTTCCCGGCGGAGTCATCGGTGGCGTGGTGGGCGGCCTGCCCTCGGGAGCGCCGCCTCCGCCCGCACGCGTGGTCAGGATCGGCGGCCAGATCGCGCAGCCGCGCATCATCCGCAAGGTCGAGCCGGTGTTCCCCGACCTCGCCGTCCAGTCGCGGATCAGCGCGCTCGTGATCCTGGAAGCCGAGGTGGACGTGCGCGGGCGCGTGAGGAACGTCAAGGTGCTGCGCGGACATCCCCTCTTCGACGAGTCGGCGATGCAGGCGGTCAAGCAGTGGCGCTACCAGCCGCTGCTCCTCAACGGAGAGCCCACCGGATTCATCCTCACCGTGACCGTCAACTTCAACCTGAGATCGGCCAGCTGACCGGACTGCATCCGGGCGGCCCGTCGGCATCCTCCCTCCGACGGGCCGCCTCGTTTTTTGGGCCCCGGCTCCCGATCTGACGGGCGTCATGGACGGCCCTGCGACCTTGGAAGGACAATAGAAGGACCATGGAGCTGGACGTCCGCCACAACCCGGCGCTGCTGAAGCTCGACCTCTACTGCAAGGGGATGCGCATCGACGAGAGCTGCCTCGTCGAGCAGGACGGCGGCCGCAAGATCCTGCGCACGCGCGCGGGGCTCGGCAGCGGGCTCGAGGTCGTGCTGCCGGGGGGACTGTGGACCAACGTGCCGGTGACGGAGCGCTTCGCGCAGCGCTCGCCCTACGTGCTGCACCGCAAGAACGGGTCCTACCTGCTCCACCGCGGTGACGAGGTCGTGACGCCCCTCGAGCTGTCGCCGCGCCCGGCCTGGTACGACGCGAAGACCTCCACCGGCAAGGCGATGACGCGCATCGGCACGCTCCAGGGCACGTACCTGGGCGTCTATCCCGCGAAGGTCTGCGAGTACTGGACCGAGAAGCCCGAGAAGTCGAACTGCAAGTTCTGCTCGGTGGGCTTGAACCTCGGCGTCGACGACGCGGACGACAAGTCGGTGGGCGAGGTGATGGAGGTGATCCACGCCGCGCGCGAGGAGTCGGGCCTCACCTACGTGGACTTCAACACCGGCCACTACGCGGGCGAGACCTACCTCGACATCCTCGAGCCCTACATCCGGCGCATCAAGCAGGAGACCGGGATCCTGGTGGGCGTGCAGACCCCGCCCCACTCGGACCTGAAGCGCTACGACGCGCTGCGCGAGCTGGGCGTCAACCGCGTGTCGTTCTGCTTCGAGATCTTCGACCCCTGCGTGTTCAAGGAGGTCTGCCCGGGCAAGGACCGCCAGTACGGGCTCGAGCGCTACCTCGAGGCCGTCCGCTACTGCGCCGCGCTCGGAAAGAAGGGGCCGCGCCACGAGCCGTGGGTCACGAACGGAGAGATCATCGTCGGCCTCGAGCCGCCCGAGTCCTCGATCAAGGCGATCGACTGGATCACCTCGGTGGGGGCGATCCCGACCGTGTGCGTGTTCCGGCCGCTCGCGGGTACCGATTACGCCGACATGGCCCCGCCGCAGACCGAGCCGCTCATCCCGGTGTTCCGCCGGCTGTACGAGGCGTGCATGGAGCAAGGGCTGCCGATCGGCGTCGCCCCGAACATCCACGTGAGCCTGGTGCTGCTGCCCGACGAGTGCCGCAGCCTGTCGCCGCGCCGCTTCCCGCTGAAGACGCTGAAGCTCAAGCTGATGAGCCGCGTGGCGAAGGCCATGGTCGAGCGCAACGTCCGCAGCGCCGCCACGCGCACGGCGGCCGCGACCGTCTAGGCTCGCTGGCTCAGTCAGCCCGCAGCCGGTAGCCCACGCCCGTCTCGGTCAGCAGGTGGCGTGGCCGCGCCGGGTCGTCCTCGAGCTTGTGCCGCAGCTGCGCCATGTAGACACGCAGGTAATGAGTCTCGCTCGCCGAGCCCGGTCCCCACACCTCGACCAGCAGCTGCCGGTGCGTGAGCACCTTGCCCGCGTGCTTCACGAGCGCCGCCAGCAGTCGGTACTCCGTGCGGGTGAGCCGCACCTCCTCCCTGCGCCTGTAGGCGAGCCGGGCCGCGAGGTCGACGCGCAGCTCGCCCGTCTCGAAGACGGTCTCCCCCTCCCCGCCCGCGACCC
>DATEUE010000234.1:0-2157 GCA_035283305.1 Vicinamibacteria bacterium
GCCACGACCCGCAGCTCGAGAAAGCCGTCGAGCTGGCACTCGCGGCGCTCGAGAAGAACCCGCTACCCGTGCACCCGCGGCCGCCCTACCCGAACTACCACCAGCGCTGAGCCCGGCTCAGCCCTTCTTGGGCGGGGCGACGCTGAAGACGAGCGAAACGCTCAGGCCCTGGTCGGTCTTCTTGTAGGGGGCGAGCACGGTCAGGCCCGTCGGCACTCCCCCGGGGCCGAACAGCGGGATCTCGGTCGAGGGCGGCAGGTTGTTGTACAGGATCCGCCAGTTGACCTTGAGTCCCAGCTTCGAGCTCATCGCCACGTGCAGGCCGAACTGCGCGTCGAAGCGCCGCGCGGCCGAGTCCTCGAAGCCCTGGTCGCCGATGAAGCTGTGGCTGAAGGTGGTCGCGGAGAACAGCTGCCGGCGGAAATCCGAGCCCACGCGCGCGCCCATGAAGCTGCCGTCCTGGCTGTCGGAGACCGTGTAGTCCTCGCTCGTGTAGGTGATCCCGGCGGCGCCGCGGAAGCTCGTGCGCGCGTCGTTGAGGAGTCGGTGGACGAGCTCGCGCGGATCCCGCCGGCGACGAACCCGATCGAGTGCTTGACGAAGCGGCGCGTGACGTCGCCCTTGAAGCCCAGGCTGCTCGAGCTCGAGTTGCCCGAGGTGAGCACGTACGAGACATCGGCGCTCGCGTACAAACCGGGAGCGTCGGCCTTGAACGCCTTCTCGTCGACGGCCTGCGCCCCTGTCGGGACGGGGCTCTGCGCCCGGGCGCTTGCTGCCAGGGCCAGGCTGTAGAGGGCTGTGACGAGCGCGAGGCGGGAGGGCTGTGGCAGCGCCATCTCTGGACTCCTTCGAGAAACGGAACCTCGGAGTCTCGCCACTCGGCGTCGAGCTTGTCAACTTCGGGAGGGGGCGGACGGCCCGGGAGGCCGCCCGCCCCCTCCGCGAAGGAGCAGTTCCTATTGGAGGGAGACGTCATCCACGCCGAAGCTCGTCGCGAGCGAGCCGTCCGTCGTGGCACGGAACTGCACCCTGTATGGACTGTCCTTTCCAGGCCGCCCCGCCGAGGCGCTTCGCCCTTGCATGGGGTGTTGAATAGCGCGACGGATCGCGGATAGCGCGTGAAGCGGCGCACAGTGGCCAGGCCGCTGTGCGCGGGCTCACACCAGGAGTCGCTCGACCTCCTCGGCGATGGCGGGGGCGGAGGTGAGCCCCGGCGAGTCGATGCCGATCAGGTTCACGAAGCCTGGCAGGCCGCGCGCGCCCTCCTCCGCGATCACGAAGTCGCGGAAGCCGTCGCCGGGACCCTGCAGCTTCGGACGGATCCCGGCCATGTCCGGGGTGAGGTCCTGGGCGAGGATCTCCGGCACGAGACGTCGCACGGCCGCGGCGAACGCCTCGCGCTTCGCCTCGTCGACCGAGTAGTCGAGCCGCCGGTCGGGGAGGTGCTCGACGTCCGGGCCGAAGCGCAGTCGCCCCTCGAGCCCGAGGACGGCGTGCACGCCCAGGCCGACGTGGCCCGGCACCGGATAGACGAGCCGCGACACGAGCCGCGCCTTGCCCCCGTTCACGGCGAAGTAGCTGCCCTTCCACCAGTGGAGCCTGTAGCCTGCGGCCGCGACGTCGATTCCGGCGAGCGCCGCCACGTGGTCCGAGTCGAGCCCGGCGGCGTTCACGACCCGCTCGCTCGTGAGCGTCTCCGTCCCGTCCGGGGTGCGGATCTCCAGGCGATAGTCACGGTCGCGTCTCTCGATCCCGACGAGCTCGGCGCGCGGCTGCAGGATCGCCCCGTGGCGCCTCGCCTCGTGGAGCAGCGCGTCCATCAGGCCGTGGGCGCTGACGATCCCGGTCGTGGGTGAGACGAGGGCGGCGACCGCGGGCACCGCGGGCTCGAGTCGCCCGCTCGCCTCGGCGCCAACGAGCGTAAGCTCGACGCCGTTGCGGCGCCCCCGCTCGAGCAGCCGCTCGAGCTCCGGCACCTCGTCGGCCTGCATCGCGACGATCAGCTTGCCCGTGCGGCGATGGGGGACGCCCGCCCGCTCGCCGAGCTCGTACAGCAGCTGCCTGCCCCGCACGCACAGGCGCGCCTTCAGCGAGCCGGCCGGGTAGTACATCCCGCCGTGGATCACCTCGCTGTTGCGGCTCGAGGTCTCGCTGCCG
>DATEUE010000235.1:0-6776 GCA_035283305.1 Vicinamibacteria bacterium
GGAGGAGAAGAAGACGCGCGCCGAGGCGCGCCGGCTCCTGTACGTGGCGTGCACGCGCGCCCGCGACCTGCTGATCGTGCCGCGCCCGCCGCTCGACGCCGCGGTTGGGGCGTTCTGGAAAGAGCTGGTGGATGCGTTGCCGGCCAGGGGCGACGCCGACGTGCGAATCGTCGACGCGGAGACGCTAGCGCGCCCGGAAACGCCGGGCCGCGGGCGGGAGCTGTGGGCGCTGTCGAGCGCCGAAGGCGGCGACGCGGTGGCGGCGCGCTGGCAGAGCGAGCGCTCGCAGCTCATCGAGCGCGCCGCCGAGCGCCCGTTCGTGCCCGTGTCCGCGACGCGGCTCGTGGAGCGCACGGCCCCGCCGCCGGTGGCGACCGTGGCCGCCGCCGGCGGGCGCGACTTCGGCAACCTGGTGCACCGCCTGCTCGAGTGGGTGCCGCTCGAGGATGGAGACGGCGCGCGCGCGGGCCGTGTGCGCGCGATGGCGCTCGCGCTGGCGCCGTCGTTCGGCCTCGGCGCCGGGGCCGCCCATCGCGCCGGCGAGCAGGTCGAGCGCGTGCTCTCGATGCCGCTCATCGATCGGGCGCGGCGCGCGACGCGCGTGTGGCGCGAGCTGCCGCTCTGGTTCCCCGACGGGGCGCACCTGGTCGAGGGCAAGGTCGACCTGGTGTTCGAGGAGGACGAAAGGCTCGTGGTCGTCGACTACAAGTCCGACGCGATCGCGGACGAGCAGGCGCTCGAGCAGGCGGCGCACCACGCGCCGCAGCTCCAGCTCTACGGCCGCGGCCTGACGCAAGCGCTCGGCCTCCCGGTGCGCGAGCGGCTCGTGCTCTTCACCGCCTTGGCGCGCAGCGTGCCCGTGTAACGCCGGCGTGCTACTCTGTTAGCTGAGCCGCGCGGGCCAACCTGGTCCCTCCACGCTCCGACGGAGGTGCCAGCCATGCATTCGAGCACGCCCGACCCGAGCCCTACCAAGAGACCGGTGCCGGTGCGACCGCTCTCGATCCGCTACATGGGATTCGAGTGCACGAGCGCCGGCAGAGCCTACCGTCTGCGCGTCGAGGGACCCGGCGATCCTCGCGAGTTCACGCTCACCATCCCCAACGGGGCGTTCGAGGCGCGCCAGGCGCGCTTCCAGGACGCGCCGGACCTGTGCTTCGCGCGGCTCCAGCGCGAGCTCGCCACGAACGCCGAGCTGCCCGACGGCGCGCACCTCGTGATCACACCCAGCGAGCTCGACGAGTACCGCGACGCCCAGCTGCGCCGCTCGCCCGATCGCAAGACGCGCACGCTGCGTACCTGGCCCTGATGCCCTTCTCGTCGTTCGGTCTCGACCCGCTGCTGCTGCGCGGGATCCGCGAGCTCGGCTTCACGCGCCCGACCCCGATCCAGCAGCAGGCGATTCCGCCTGCGCTCCAGGGCAAGGACGTGCTGGGCTGCGCCGCGACGGGAAGCGGGAAGACGGCCGCCTTCGGGCTGCCGATCCTGCACCGCCTGATGGGCCAGCCTCGCCGCACGACGCGGGCGCTCATCCTCACGCCCACGCGTGAGCTGTGCGCCCAGATCGACGCGCACATCCAGGAGCTGGCGGTGCACACGCCGGTCACGAGCGCCGCGGTCTTCGGCGGGGTCGGCATGGGCCCGCAGGAGCACGCGCTGCGCGCCGGCGTCGACGTGATCGTGGCGACACCGGGGCGCCTGCTCGACCACTTCCGAAAGCCCTACGCCGCGCTCAAGGGCCTCGAGATCCTGGTGCTCGACGAGGCCGACCGCATGCTCGACATGGGCTTCCTGCCCGACATCAAGCGCGTGCTGCGGCACCTGCCCGCGAAGCGCCAGACGCTGTTCTTCTCCGCCACCATGCCGGGGCCGATCGTGGCGCTCACGCGCGAGCTGCTGCGCGACCCCGTGACGATCAGCCTCGACCGGCAGTTGACGCCGGCGGTGGGGATCACGCAGGCGGCGTACCCGGTGGACGCGAGGCTCAAGGGGCCGCTGCTGCTGGCGCTGCTGCGCCGCGGCGACATGAAGAGTGCGCTCGTCTTCACGCGCACCAAGCACCGCGCCAACCGCCTCGGCGACTGGCTCTTGCGCCAGGGCGTGCGCGCCGCGCGCATCCACGGCAACCGCAGCCAGAGCCAGCGCACGCAGGCGCTCGAGGGCTTCAAGGCCGGCCGCTACGACGTGCTGGTGGCGACCGACATCGCCGCGCGCGGGATCGACGTGGTGGCGCTCGGGCACGTCGTGAACTTCGACGTACCGGGGGCGAGCGAGGACTATATCCACCGCGTCGGACGCACGGGCCGCGCCGAGCTGACGGGCGAGGCCTTCACCTTCGTCGCGCCGGAGGACGAGTCGGGGCTGCGCGCGATCGAGCGCGCGATCGGCAAGCCGCTGCCGCGCGTGCTGCTGCCGGACTTCGACTACAAGCAGAAGCCGCCCGAGCACGCGCCGGAGCCGCGCCAGCCCTCGCACGGGCGGCGGCCCGCGCCGCATTCGCGCCACGCTCCCGCGCACGGCCGCCGGCCGCCCGAGGGCCGAGGACAGCGCCACGGACAAGGGCGCAGCGAGCCCGAGGGCGCCTGGGCCGGCCGCATCCAGTCCGACACGCGGCCTGCCGCCCACGGCACGCGGCGTCCAGCCCGTAGCTTCCGCCCGCGCGGCCGCTAGCGGGGGCACGGAGGGCGCTCAGCCCCCCGAAGGTTCAGTCCCGGGAGTCGTGGCCTCTTTTTCGTTCTTTCGTTCGATCGTTCCGTCCTGGCTCTTGCAAGCCATGCTTCCGGTGAGTGGTCCTGACCGCGCAGGCCCGCGTGCTAGAGTCCCACGAGATGCCCGACTCCCCTCCGATTGCTGACGGATCGACCGGGGGCAGGCCCTTCTCGTGGTCGGCCTCGCGCCACGACACGTTTGCGAGCTGCAAGCGGCGCTACTACTACTCGTACTACGCCTCGCTCGACGACCCGGAGATCTACCGGCTGAAGAAGCTGTCGGCGCTGCCGCTGTGGGCGGGCAGCGTCGTCCACGACACGATCGAGACCTTCCTGCGCGCGAACGACCGACTGCCTTCGCCGGAGGACCAGGAGGCGCTCGTCCGTTCGGTCGTGCATTCCGGGATGGTTGGTGACTGGCGCGCGAGCGAAGTGGGCCCGCCGCCTCCGGCCGACGAGCCGGGGCCGGATCCGGGAGCGGATCGGCCACGCCTGCCCTTCCGGCTCTTCGAGCACGAGTACGGGATCCCGGTCGAGCAGGAGGACAAGCGCATCGCCGTCAACATCGTCATGCGCTCGCTCAAGCACTTCTTCAAGAGCGACACGCTGCGGCGCGCACTCGAGGTCGGCCGCGAGCGCTGGCTGGCGCTCGAGGACCTCGTGTCCTTCCACGTCGGCGAGGTCGAGGTGTTCCTGCGCATGGACCTCGCCTACCGCGATCACGACGGCCGCGTCGTGATCGTGGACTGGAAGACGGGTCGGAGCGAGGGCCGCTTCAACGAGGTCCAGGTGGCCGGGTACGCGCTCTACGCCACCGAGCGTGCCTGGGTCACGGAGCCCGAGCAGATCTCGACCGAGCTCAGCTACCTCGTGATCCCCAAGACGGTCCGCCGCTCGGTCAACCGCAAGGCCATCGAGAACGCGCGCAGCTTCATCCTGAAGAGCGCCGGGACGATGAAGGCGCTGCTGCTCGATCCGCGTGACAACGTCGCGCGCCTCGAGGATTTCCCGATGATCGACCGGCCGCAGCTGTGCCGGCGCTGCAACTTCCGAAGGCTCTGTTTTCCGCCGCCAGCGGGGGCCCGGGGGACGCTCAGTCCCCCGATAGCGCAGTCCAGAGAACCCCAGCGCTCCGTGCCTAGTTGAGTCCCTGGTCGCCCCGCTGCATTCGTCAGTCCCGTCCCGGCACCCCGCCCGTCTAGCGCGGAACTACGGGCAACACCACCCGCGAGGGGTGCTCGGCGTCGTGGTGGACGAGCTGCTCCGCCCCCGCCAGGCGCTCCTCGGTCGCGATCGCACCGCCGGTGTTGGGGTTGCGGTCGAGGTGGGGATGCAGCGAGCTCGTGACGTGGATCCCGATACGGTGCCCGGCTTTGAAGACGTTCGATGTGATCCCGTTCGCGAGCCGCAGCTTCACGATCCGGCCGGGCTCTAGAAGCTCGGGACGAGCCTCCCCGTTGCGATAGCGCGCCCGCAGTACCTCGAGCGTCGGGCTCATCAGGTTGTAGGCCCGTCCGTCGGGATGGACGTCCAGCAGGCGCACGATGATGTCGGTGTCGCGCCCGCTCGAGCTCACCCACAGCTCCACTTCGATCGGCCCGGTGACTTCGAGATCGCGCGCGAGCGGCTCGCTGCGATAGACGAGCACGTCCCGCCGCGCCTCGAGCGGGCTCTGGTCGAAGGGGCCGAGCGTCCCGCCGTGCGGGTCGACCAGAGGGTCGCGCGGGTCGTACGTGTAGGCATCCGCTGGTTCGGCGGCCGCCGGGGCCTCGGCCGTCAGACGGCCAGAGGCGCGCAGGTGGTACGCAGTCGGCCGCGCGCGGCGGAGCGGCCACTCCGGCTCGTCGCGCCAGGCGTTCTCGCCCATCACGAAGATCCGCACCGGCGGCTCGCGGTCGATGCCGTTCGGGACTCCCTTGAGCCAGCGGTCGAAGAATCGTAGCAGCAGCGCTTCGTAGTCGAGACCGGCGGCGCTCCCGAAGTCGAGATCTCCTGCGCGCGTGCGGCGCGGCGTCGGCGTGCCGTGGGTCCAGGGCCCGATCACGAGGCGGCCGCCCCACTGGCGCGTGCCGGCGAAGTTGCGGGCGGCGCCGCCCGGGCCGTAGCCCTCGTCGTGCCAGCCCGAGAGGTTCAGTACCGGCACCCGCACCCGGTCGTAGCGGCTTTCGAGGCGCAGGAAGTCCCAGAACGGTCCGTCGTCGGGGTGGTCGAGCCACTCGAAGAAGGAAGGAGCAACGCCCGCGAGCGCGGGATGGGTGCGCAGCGGGAGATGGCGCAGCCACGCGTCGGCGTTCGCCTGCCAGGCCCGATCCGCCTCGTCGGCGGTCTTCGGCCCCAAAAGACCCAGGCGGCGACGCACGTCGGGCGCGATCTCCTTGTAGAACCACGCCAGCCAGGAGAGATCGAGCGCCCCTCCGAAGTAACAGAAGCTCCGGCCGCTGGAGAAGGTCATGGCCGGCGCCATCGCCTTCAGCTGGGGCGGCGCCTCGACCGCGGCCAGCCACTGCACCGCCGCCGGGTAGGAGAGGCCCGTGAGCCCGACCTGGCCGTCGCAGAACGGCAGCCCGGCGACCCAGGCGATGGTGTCGAACCCGTCGCGACCTTCCTGGCGATAGGGATCGAACACTCCCTCAGAACGGTAACGCCCGCGCACGTCCTGGACCACGACGACGTAGCCTGCGCCTGCGGCGCGCATGGCGAAGTCGTCCTCGCTCCACTCGGCGTCCTTCCCGTAAGGGGTGCGGACGAGGAGCGCGGGAAAGCGCCCCTGCTGGTCCGGCCGCAGCACGTCGGCGCGCAGCACGATGCCGTCGCGCATGGGCACCGTGACGTCGCGCTCGACGCGGACAGACGCGGCCGTGAGCAGAGCCGGGCCGAGCGCCAGGGCCGCGGCGAGCGGAAGCGCGAGTCGTGGATTCATGCGCGCGAAACGCGGCATTCTAGCCCCCGCGCGACCCGGCGCGGGCATAGAATCGGGCACCGATGCCGCGAGCCGCGCGGGCCGCACTCCTGATCGTCGCCGCGCACGCGCTCGTCCTCGGCGTCCTCGGCCGCACTCCGCCGGGCCCGTTGCTGTCGAACCTGAGCATGATCGCGGCGGGCCTGCTCGCGGCCGCGACCTGCTGGCGCGCGGCCGCTCGCAGCGACGGCTTCAGCCGATCGGTGTGGCGGCTCGTCGCCGTCGCGCTCGGCATCTGGTGCGCCGCGCAGACGAGCTGGACCATCACCGAGAACGTGCTGCGGGCCGAGGTGCCGCAGCCTTCGCTGACACACCTGCTGTTCCGCCTCTGCGGAGCGCCGCTGATCGTCGCGCTCTTGCTCGACGAGGAGCAGGTCGCGGTGATCCCGCCCGACTGGGCCCGGGTCCTGGACTTTGCCCAGGTCGGGATCGTCTTCCTGTTCTTCTACTTCGACGTCTACTTCGTGCCGCCGACGCCCGGCACCAGCCTGGCGCACCTGGAGGTCGCGGGCTTTCTCGACATCTCCGACATCGAGAACTGGCTGATCGCCGTGGCCTACGTGCTGCGGGCGGTCTTGGCCCGCACACCCGAGGGGCGACGGCTCTTCTGGCGGACGGCGCTCTACGTGGTCGGCTACGCGATCGCGTCGACGACCTACAACTACGGCTACTACTACCTGCTGGCCCGAACCGGACACTGGTTCGACATTCCCTGGACGTCGGCACTCGGTGTCGCGACCGTCGTCGCGGCCACCTGGCAGCCGAGCGTCGAGGCCGTGCCGTCGGCACCGGCGAGCGCGATGCGGGTGCTCACGGTCGGCTGGGTGCCGGCGATGGCTCCGATCGCGGTGCTGGCCCTCGCCCTGCAGGTGGCGCGCCACCAGCTGGCGCTCGCGTTCATCGCGGTGCTGGCGTCGGTCTCGGTCTTCGGCGCGAGGCTGCTGGTCGAGCGCTACCGGCAGGTGCGGGCGCTCGAGGCGTTGCGCGCGAGCGAGGAGCGCTACGCGCGCCTCGTCGAGCTGTCGCCGGATGCGATCGCCGTCTTCGCGGACGGGCGGATCAACTTCGCCAACCCGGCGGCCGCACAGCTGATGGGAGCCGCGAGCCCA
>DATEUE010000236.1:0-11264 GCA_035283305.1 Vicinamibacteria bacterium
TATTCGCCGTCGGCACCGAGGGCGACCTGGTCGCGGTCGAGGCCGCGACCGGCAAGGAGGTCTGGCGCCGCAGCCTGCCGACCGACTTCGGCGGGAAGGTGATGTCGATGTGGAAGTGGGCCGAGTCTCCGCTCGTCGACGGCGACCGCGTGATCGTGACGCCGGGGGCCGCCGCCGCCGGCCTCGTCGCCCTCGACAAGGCCACCGGCAAGGAGATCTGGCGCAGCGCCCTCCCCGAGCTCGGCCCGGCCGGGCGCGACGGCGCCGGCTACTCGTCGGTCGTGATCTCGAACGCGTCCGGCGTGAAGCAGTACGTGCAGCTCATGGGGCGCGGGCTCGTCGGCGTGCGCGCGAGCGACGGCAAGTTCCTGTGGGGCTACAACCGCGTCGCCAACGGAGTCGCGAACATCTCCACCCCGATCGTGCGCGCCAACTGGGCCTTCGCCTCGACGGGCTACCAGACCGGCACGGCGCTCGTCGAGGTCTCGAAGGCGGCCGACTCGGCGATCCAGGCGAAGGAGATCTACTTCGTCCACGCGAAGACCTTCCAGAACCACCACGGCGGCATGGTGCTCGTCGGCAACCACGTCTACGGCGGCCACGGCCAGAGCAAGGGCTTCCCGACCTGCATCGAGTTCACGACCGGGAAGGTGGCGTGGGGCGGCGACATCCGCAACGCCGGCACCGGCTCGGCGGCCGTCGCCTACGCCGACGGCCATCTCTACTTCCGCTACCAGAACGGCGTCGTGATGCTGATCCAGGCGACCCCCGACGGCTACCGCGAGAAGGGCTCGTTCAGGATCCCGGACGTGGTGAAGCCGAGCTGGTCGCACCCGGTGATCGTGGGCGGCCGGCTGTACCTGCGCGAGCAGGACGCGCTCTACGTCTACGACGTGCGCAAGGCGGGCTGAGCATGAGGTTCGGCTGTGCGCGCCGCGCGCTTGCCGCCGCCGCGCTGCTGCTCCTGGTCGGGGTCGTCGCGGCCGCACAGCCCACCACGTCCACGATCACCGGCCGTGCGCGCGACGCCTCGGGCGGCGCGCTTCCCGGAGTGCGCGTCACCGCGCTCCATCTCGAGACGGGTCTAAAGCGAGAGGCCGAGAGCGGCGCGGGCGGCGAGTTCGTGCTGCCCAGCGTGCCGGTAGGGGCGTACGAGGTGCGGGCCGCGCTCGCCGGATTCCGCCCGCTGGTGCACAGAGGGATCACGGTCCTGCTGGGCGAGCCGGCCGTGCTCTCGCTGACGCTCGTGCTCGGCGCCGCGGACGAGGTCACCGTGACGGCGGACCACACCGGGGTCCAGACCCGCGGGGGACAGCTCAGCTACCTCGTGAGCGAAGAGGCCGTGAGAGACCTGCCGCTCAACGGGCGCAACTACACCGACCTCGCCTTCCTGCAGCCCGGGGTGCTGAGCTTCCCGCACCGCGACGGCGGCTCGATCGTGGCGCACGGCCTCGCGGCCAGCATCAACGGCCAGGACCCGCGCTCGAACGTGTACCTGCTCGACGGCACGCTGATGAACGACTTCACGAACGGGCCCGCGGGCAGCGCCGCGAGCACGTCGCTCGGCACCGAGACGGTGCGCGAGTTCCGCGTGGAGACGAACGCCTACTCGGCCGAGTTCGGCCGCAACTCCGGCGGCCAGATCAACGTCGTCACGAAGTCGGGCCAGAACGACTGGCACGGCAGCCTCTACGAGTACCACAGGAACGACGCGCTCGACGCCCGCAACTTCTTCGATCCCGACGCGAAGCCCGACTTCCGCCGCAACCAGTTCGGCGCCACGCTCTCGGGCCCGCTGCGCAAGGACAAGAGCTTCTTCTACCTGGGCTACGAGGGCCTGCGCGAGCAGCTCGGCAAGACCATCTCGACTGTCGTTCCGGACGAGGCCGCACGGCTGGGGATCCTGCCGGCCGCCGGCGGAGGCACGATCACGCTGCCCGTGAGTCCCGACGTACGGCCGTATCTCGACGAGTTCCCGCTGCCGAACGGCGCCAATCTCGGGGGCGGCCTCGCGGCGTACACATTCCCGTTCGACCAGACGATCGACCAGGACCTCGTCCAGGTGCGGCTCGACCAGAACCTCGGGCGCTCGGACCAGCTCTTCGTCCGCTACACCTACGACCACGCCGAGCAGGCGCTGCCGACCGACTTCCCGCAGTTCCCGCGCACGTTCGAGTCGACGAACCAGTTCCTGACCGGCGAGTACCGGCGGCAGTTCTCCTCGCGCGTGCTCGCCACGCTGCGCGCGGGCTGGAGCCGCACGCGCATCGGGCAGGAGGTGCAGGCGAACACCACGCAGCCGGTTCAGCCGTTCGTGCCCGGTCGGCCGTTCATGGGCGACATCGACATCGCCGGCGTGCCCCGCTTCGGGCCGCAGACCTCGGCGGACGTGAACCTGCGCCAGGACGTCTACTCGCTCTCGGGCGACGCCACCTGGAGCCGCGGCCGCCACCTGCTGAAGGCGGGAGCGCTCGCCGAGCACTACGAGTCGGACCTCGTCAACCCGACCTTCAGCCTCGGGATCTACACGTTCGCGAACCTCGAGTCGTTCCTGCGCGACCGCCCGCTGCGCTTCGTGGGCCTGACGCCCGAGGGCGATTTCCGGCGTCACTGGCCCTACACGCTCTTCGGTCTCTACCTGCAGGACGAGTGGCGCGCCTCCGGGCGGCTGACGCTGAGCGCCGGGCTGCGCCTCGAGCACCAGACGCTACCGGTCGACGATGGCGGCCGCGACGCGACCCTGATTGACGTCACGTCCACCGAGCCCGACGTGGGCGACCTCTACCAGAATCCCGGCCCCAGCCTGTCACCGCGCGTGGGCTTCGCCTGGGATCTGCAGGGCGACGGCCGCACGGCGCTGCGCGGCGGCTACGGGCTCTACTACAACACCAACGGCCAGCAGCACCTGATCATCACCGTGACCAATCCGCCGTTCACACCGCGGCCGGTGCTCGCCAACCCGGCTTTCCCGCAGCCCAACTTCTCGCAGCTCGGCACGCTCTCGATCCGGCCCTACCAGTGGGAGATCGAGACGCCGCGCGTCCACGTCTTCAACCTCAACCTGCAGCGCCAGCTCGGCTGGAGCACGCTCGCCACGCTCGGCTACGCCGGCTCGCGCGGGTACAAGCTGTGGCGCAACTCGGACATCAACGTGCCGGTGCCGACGACTCTTGGGGACGGCACGCTCTTCTACCCGCCGACCGCTGCGCGGCCGAACCCGGGCTTCTCCTCGATCGAGCAGAAGCGGAGCGACGGCCGCTCCTGGTACGACGCGTTCGTGTTCGAGCTGCGTCGCTCCGCGCGGGGCCTGAGCTTCCAGTCCTCCTACACGTGGTCGCGCAACATCGACACCACGCAGGCCTCGACCTTCTTCTCCGACGCGACGAACGGCAGCGTGTCGTACTTCCCGGAGTTCGAGCCCGACTACAACAAGGGCCCCGCCGACTACCACAGCACGCACAACTGGGTCTTCAACCTGACCTGGGACCTGCCGCTCGGCCAGGACGCCACGGGCGCCTCTCGGGCGCTGCTTCATGGCTGGCAGCTCGCGGCCATCGGACAGGTCCGCTCGGGTCCGCCGCTCACGCTCTTCGTGGGCGCCAACCGCTCGCGCTCGCGCTGGTCGCCCTCGATCGGCCCCGGCCAAGGCTTCGACCGGCCGAGCCTCGCGCCCGGGTACACCACCGACACTGCCATCCGCGGCACGCCGGAGCAGTGGTTCGACCCGGCCGCCTTCGTGCTGCAGCCGGCGGGGAGCTTCGGCGACCTCGGCCGTGGAGCCCTCTACGGGCCCGACCTGCGCACCTTGGACCTCGCGCTCAAGAAGCAGTTCCCCTGGACCAAGCTCGGCCCGGCCGGCCACGTCGAGCTGCGCGTCGAGGCCTTCAACGTCTTCAACCGCGCGAACTTCGGCATCCCGAGCCTGCAGGCGTTCGCCGGCCTCGCCGACGGCGAGCAGCCGCTCGCGACGCTCGGCCGCATCCGCCAGACCGTGACGTCGGCGCGCCAGATCCAGCTCGGCCTGCGCGTACAGTTCTGAGCGGCGGCTAAAAGCCGCGCTTGACAGGGCATACTAGAATCAGAATACTGATTCTGTTTCATGCTGCCTGCCTCCGCCGTTCGCCCGCCGCAGCAGGCCCGCAGCCGGGCGACGCTCGACCGCTTCGTGGAGGCCGCGGTGGCGCTCGTCGGCGAGCGGCGTTTCGAGGACGCCCCCGTGGCCGAGATCGCGCGCCGCGCGCGCGCCTCGGTGGGGGCGTTCTACGCTCGCTTTCCCGACAAGGACGCCCTCGTCGAGTTCATGAACGAGCGGATGTTCCACGCGGGACGGGAGAACTGGGACGCCTTCCTGGCGTCCGATCGCTGGCGGGACCGCGGGGTGACCGAGATCGTGGAGGGCTTCGTGCGGCACGTCGTCCGGAAGCGGCGGGCGCACCGGGGGGTGCTGCGGGCGCTTGCGCTGTACGCGCGCTCCCGGCCGGCGCCGGGCTTCCTCGAGCACGCGACGGCGCTCAATCGCCACGTGCACCGCAGGCTGCGCGAGCTGCTGCTGGAGCGGAAGCACGAAATCGCAAATCCCGCCCCGGAGCGGGCGATCGCTTTCGGGCTGCTGATGGTGGACTCGGCCACGCGGGACGCGATCCTGTTCGACGAAGTGGCCCAGGTGCCGGGGAAGCCAAGCGACGCGTTGCTGGCGCGCGAGCTCAGCGCGGCCTGGCTCGCGTATCTCGGGGTGCGGCCGCGGAGGAAGAGCTGACATGACGCCGCTGACTACCGCCGTGGCCGCGCTCGCCCTGCTGCAGGGAGGTCCCGCCGTGGAGAAGAAGAACCCGACCTTCGAGGAGATGATCCGGATGCGCGTCGTGTGGAGCGTGCCCGGGATGGACGCCGTCGTCGCCCGCCGCGACCTGGTCTACAAGACCGGCGACGGCGCGCCGTTGCGCATGGACGTCTATGCCCCGCCAGGACCGTCCCGCCCGCGACCCGCCGTGATCCTCGTCCACGGGGGGCCGATCCCGCAGACCGGCGCCAAGAACATGGGCGTCTTCGTGTCCTACGGCGAGCTGCTGGCGGCGTCCGGATTCGTGGCCGTGAGCTTCGACCACCGCTTCCTGTCGGCCGCGCGCCTGCCCGACGCCGGGGCGGACGTGGCCGACCTCGTGACCCACGTCCGTGCGAATGCCACCTCGCTGGGCATCGACCCGGAGCGGATCGCCCTGTGGGCTTTCTCGGGCGGCGGCCCGTTCCTGTCCGCGGGGCTGAGCGAGCGCCCGGCGTGGCTCCGCGCCGTGGTGGCCTACTACGCGGTGCTCGACCTCCAGCAGCCTCCGCCCGGCCCCGACAGCGGGCTTCCCGGTGAGCTGCGCGCGGCGTTCTCGCCCGTGGCCGCGCTCGGCGCCGACGCGAAGACAGCTCCGCCGATCCTGGTCGCGCGGGCCGGCCTCGACAATCCCTGGCTCAACGACGGCGCCGACCGTTTCGTCGCCGCTGCCGTGGCGCGGGGAGCGACGCTCGACCTCTTGACCCACCCGCAGGGCCGCCACGGCTTCGACATCCTGGACGACGACGCCCGATCGCGAGCGGTCCTCCGCCGCACGCTCGAGTTCCTGCGCGGCGCGCTCGAGCCCTGAAGCCGCCGTCTCAGCCGAGCCGCGAGGGCTCGAAGCGCAGGCCGAGCTCCACGATGCGCTGGACGAGGGCCGTGTACTCGACGCCAGCGGCCTTCGCCGAGTCGGCGAAGTCCTCGTCGGCGGAGAGCTGCGGGTTGGGGTTCGCCTCCATGATGCAGGGCTCGCCGTTCTCGCGCAGGCGCAGGTCGATGCGCGCGTAGCCGCTCAGCATCAGGTTGCGGTAGACGCGCTTGCAGGTCTCGCGGATCCGCGCCGCCACGTTGTCGGGCAGCTCGCGCGCCGGCCCGCTCACGATCGCGTGCTTCTTGCGGTAGGTGAGGCTCCACTTCAGCCGCTCGGTGGCGATCGGGCGGGACTCCTCGGGCATGCCATCGAAGCTGAGCTCCCAGATCGGCAGCACCTCGAGGCGCTTGTCGCCCAGGATCCCGACGTAGAGCTCGCGACCCTCGATGTACTCCTCGACGAGCGCGTCGGTGTCGATCGACTCGTGGATGAAGCGCACGCGCTCGTCGAGCTTCGCGTCGTCCTCCACCACCGACGCCTGCGAGATGCCGATCGAGGCGTCGAGCGTCAGCGACTTGACGATCAGCGGGAAGCGCAGCCGCCGCGGCCGCCGCACGATCCTCTGGCGCGGGAAGACCGCGAAATCCGCGAGCGGCATGCGGTGGTACGACAGCACCTTCTTGGCGAGGGCCTTGTCGCGCGAGAGCACGAGGCCGCGCGAGTTGCAGCCGGTGTAGGGCACCTTCAGCAGCTCGAGGTAGGCCACCACGTTCGCGTCCCAGATCGAGACGTCGTCGAAGGCCTCGACCAGGTTGAAGGCGATCTGCGGCTTCCAGTCGTGGATCGCGTTGCGCAGCGGGCCGAGGTCGCCGCCGATGCCGAGCACCTGCACCTCGTGGCCGAGGTCGCGAAGCGCCTTGACCACGTCGTACTCGGTCTTCCACTCGGCGCTCGCCGCTTCCTGCTTGCCCGCGGTATCCGGGGGCACCAGGCTCTCGTGCACGAGCGCCAGCACCCGCAGCTTGCGGCGCGCCTCCTTCACGCGCTTGGCGCTCACAGCGGCACCCGGTGGCGGCCGAGCTGGAGGTGCATCATGGTGCGCGCGGTCAGCAGCGTCGTGAACTCGAGCCGCGCCTCGTCCTCGGGCCCCTTCAGGCGCAGCCCGAGCTCGCGGCAGCGCGCCACCATGTCCTCGAGCACCTGATCGATCACGTAGAGCCGTTCTCCCGTCCAGCGGCGCACGCGCCCGCGCACCTCGCGCCTGATCCTCGAGAGGAAGCGCGCAGCGGGCGGATTGCCCGCGTGCTCGGGAGCGTCGGTGAAGAGGGCGCGCAGGTCGCGGTCGTGGAAGTCGCGGGCGTCCACGCGGTAGTGGCGGCGCTTGCGGCGATAGTGGACGCGCAGCGTCCGCCGCTGTGAGGCGAGCGAGAACGGCGTGCGTCGCGTGGTCTCCAGCGGCGCGCGCCCGGCGATCCCGCGCATCAGCTCGTCCACGTACTCGAGCTTGCGCAGCGCCGGCCAGCCCGCGTAACGCTCGCGCCAGTTCGAATTCGGCGTGAGCCACACCGCGAAGGTCTCGGCGAAGTCCTCGTCGGGGTGGCTCTGCGCGTACCAGGAGTCGAGGTGCACCGCGAAGCTGCGGCTGTACGGCTTGGGGGCGTAGCTGTCGGGATAGGGCTCCGAGCTCCTGCCGAAGAGCGCCTGGCGCTTCGGCCGCTGGCGCAGCCTATAGGCATTCTCGATCGCGTGCCCCGCTTCGTGGCGCAGGATCATCATGCACCACTCGCGGGTGCCGCCCTCGATCTCGAGCACCTGGGTGAGCTCGAGCCGGCGCAGCCGCGGGTGGGTGAGGTAGAACGGGATCGCGATCCCGGGGACCCCGTCGGGGCAGAACCACTCGTCGGCGAGCCAGAAGTGCGGGCGGAAGCGCAGCCCCTTGGCCTCGAGCTCCGCCGCGAGCTCGGCGATGCGCTCCTCGAGCTCGCTGCCCTCGATCTGCACGTCGAGGTCCGACAGCCGCAGGTCGAGCAGCTGCTCGTCCTCCCAGTCGGCCCACTCGGCCTGGGGCACCCGCGCGCGTGCGCGCGGCGCACTGCGCGGCACCACGCCCTTCTCGGGCGATTGGTCCCGACGCCGAGCCCTCAAGTGCACCTGGCGAGGTTAAGGGCGCGCGCTTCGAGCGTCAACGGCCCTCCGGCGCCGCCGCCGTGACCTCGACCGGGACGTCGTTCAGCCGCGCGGTGCCGCAGAGGGGGTCGACGAGCGTCTCGTCCGTCAGGTCGTTGAGGCTCACGCCCGGCCGGGCGCTCGCGACGGCGAGCCGGGCGCCCGGGCGCTGGTGCCCCCAGCCGTGCGGCAGGCTGACGACACCGGGGCGCATCTCGTCGCTCAGCTCGAGCGGGACGAGCACGGCGCCGGCACGCGAGGTGACGCGCACGCGCTGGCCGTCCTTCAGCCCGCGGGCGCTCGCGTCCTGCGGGTGCATCAGCAGCGTGCAGCGCTCCCGGCCCTTCACCAGCCGCTCGCTGTTGTGCATCCAGGAGTTGTTGGAGCGCAGCTCACGCCGGCCAACGAGCGCGAGCCCGCCGTTCACGGGCGCAGCGAGCGCGAGGCGCAGGCGGCCCAGATCCTGCAGCAGGCGGCCGGGGGCCAGCTCGATGCGGCGCGCCTTCGTGTAAAGCCGCCGCGGCAGGCTCGGCTCGAGCGGGCCCAGGTCGATCCCGTGGGGCTCGCGTCGCAGCCGGGCGAGCGTCAGACCGCGCCGGAACGGGACGAGGCCCGCGCCGTGCGGTCCGAAACGCATGAGCAGCCCGACGAGGCCGTCCGGGCCGAGAGCCGAGAAGGCACGGTGCCGGAGCCACGAGCGCAGGCCGCCCTCGCCGCGCGCCTTCTCGAGCCGCGTGGCGAGCTCGAGAAGGATCTGCCAGTCGTGTCGAGACTCTCGCGGCGCGGGGAAGAGCGGCTCGGAGAGCTTCGCCGTGTTGCGCACGGCGAGCGCGTGGAACACGAGGTCGTAGTGCGAGCGCTCGAGCGCGAAGCTCGGCGGCAGGATCAGATGCGCGTGGCGCGAGGTCTCGTTGAGGTAGAGGTCGATCGACACCATGTAGTCGAGCGACGCGAGCGCGCGATCGAGCCGCGCTCCGTTGGGCGTCGAGAGCACCGGATTGCCGGCACTCGTCACGAGTGCCCGTACCTGGCCCTCGCCAGGCGTCTCGATCTCCTCGGCCAGCACCGCGGCCGGCCACTCGCCGCCGAACTCGGGCAGCCCGCGCACGCGGCTCCTGCCCTTGTCGAAGTGACCGCGCTGGCCGATGCGGTCCGCGAACGCCACGACGTCCACCGCCGGGGCCGTGAACATCGCGCCCCCCGGCCGATCCAGGTTGCCCGTGACCAGGTTCAGGACGTTGACGAGCCACGACGCGATCCCGCCGAACTCCTGGGTGCAGGTGCCCACGCGTCCGTAGGCCACGGCCGAAGCCGCCGAGGCGAAGTCGCGCGCCAGCGTGCGGATCGTCGCCGCGTCGATCCCGGTCCGGCCGGCCACGGCTTCGGGCGAGAAGGGCCGGATCGCCTCGAGGAGCGAATCCAGGCCGTCGGTGAACGCCCCGACGCGGCCGGGATTCAGGCGGTTCTCCGTCGCGAGCGTGTGGACGAGAGCCGCGAGCAGGAAGGCGTCGCCGCCCGGTCGAATCGGGAGGTGGAGATCGGCGAGCGCCGCCGTCTCGGTGCGGCGCGGGTCCACGACCACGAGCCGGCCGCCGCGGGCCTTGAGCGCCTTGAGTCGCCGCTCGATGCCGGGGGCGGTCAGGATGCTGCCGTTGGAAACGAGCGGGTTAGCGCCGAGGACGAGCAGGAAGCCGGTGCGGTCGACGTCGGGGATCGGCAGCATCAACTGGTGGCCAAACATCAGCAGCGAGGCCAGCATCTGCGGCAGCTGGTCGACCGAGGTGGCGGAGTATCGGCTGCGGCTTCCGAGGCTGCGCTGGAAGACCTGACCGAACAGGATAGCGCCGTGGTTGTGGACGACGGGGTTGCCCTGGTAGAGGGCCACGGCGTTTCGGCCGTGGGCGCGCTGCACCGCCGCGAGCCGCGCAGCGGCCTCGTCGAGAGCCGTCTCCCACGGGACCTCCTCCCAGCCGGAGGCGGTGCGTCGCAGCGGCCGCCGCAGCCGGTCCGCGTCCTCGTGCACGTCCTGCAGCGCGACGGCCTTCGGGCAGACGTGGCCGCGGCTGAACGGATCGTCCTTGTCGCCGCGGACCCTGACGATGCGGTCGCCCTCGAGATCGATGGCGATCCCACACATCGCCTCGCACAGGTGGCAGGTGCGGAAGTGGGTCCTCGCCGCGTCGGCCATCGGCCTCCTCGCGCGGAAGCCGCTATCGTTGCACAGGCCGGATCAGAACTTGAACGTGATGCCGCCGACCACGCGCCAGTAGTCGACCTCGCCCAGCTCGATGTCGAAGTTCCCGTCCGGGTCCGCGTCCTGGAGGTCGCGGAAGTAGCGGACGTCCGCGCGCAGGCCGACGTGATCCCCCAGGTAGGCCAGCAGCCCGCCGCCGACGCCAATCCCGAAGTCGTTGCTGTCGATGCTCAACAGGCGGTCGGGGTCCGCGAGCCGCGTCTTGAGCAGGCCCGCGCCGGCCGCGGCGTAGATCCGCACCGGGCCCGCCGGCGCAGCCAGCAGCACGCTTCCCATCAGGGTGAGCACGTTGTTGTCGCTGAAGACGTCCGCGCGGGCGTTGCCGAAGAACTCCGGCGTGGTGCAGAACTCGACTTCGAAGCCGAGGGCTCCGGCGCCCAGGAAGCCGAGCGCACCCCCGTAGCTTCCTCGCGTCCTGTCGCTGGCCCCCCCGAAGGCGACCCCAGCGAAGCCCGTGAGGAGCGTCTCGCCGTGGACCGTGCCCGCCGCCAGCGACAGCAGCAGTGCGAGCGCCGCAGCCCCAAGCCGCCTCATACAGGCCGCCGGCCCTGGATGATGCGGACCAGCACCACCGCGATGGCGAGGACCAGCAGCAGGTGCAGCAGCCCGCCCATCGTGTACGAGCTGACGAGCCCGAGCAGCCACATCACGACGAGGATCACGGCGATGGTCTCGAGCATCTCTCTTCCTTTCCGCAACTCGGCGCGACTCAGGCCCGCGCCGGCGCTTCGACGACCTCACGAGCGCGCGGTCCTCAGCGCGCCCGGTGCTGGTCACCCATGCCGTCGTCTACGGCCGGCGTGATCGCGGGCAAGGGCCGCGTGGGCGTCTCGTCCTCGTATCCGCTCTCGCCGTGAAGCGGGGCCGGCGGATTCCGGGGATCCTCTCGCTGGTCCGGAGGCACGGGGTAACGCTTCTCCCACCCACGGCGCGGGTTCGGCGTCGTTCGTTTCATAGAAGCCTCCTCCGGCAGAAGAGCCATCGCTGACCATGAGCTGCAACGTTCCTGCCAGGACGGCTCACGCGAGCGCCAGCCCCCGGACGTCGTTGATCACCCTAGGT
Source organism: Vicinamibacteria bacterium (assembly GCA_035283305.1). Classification (GTDB taxonomy): domain Bacteria; phylum Acidobacteriota; class Vicinamibacteria; order Fen-336; family Fen-336; genus DATBSL01. The sequence goes on from DATEUE010000236.1 coordinate 11,116, forward strand.
CGTTCCGGCCGCTCCCACACCCCAGGACAGCCGAACGGGCTCGCTCGCCGTTTGAGCATTGTAGATTGTTCACGATCACGAAGACCGGGTCGGCTACTCGACGCGGATCACCTTCAGCGGATCCACCCGCGCCGCGCGCCAGGCCGGCA
>DATEUE010000237.1:0-18163 GCA_035283305.1 Vicinamibacteria bacterium
GAAGGGCGGCGTGAGCGGGGGCGGGGCGTAGCCCGGTCGATCGACCACGCCCACTTCGACGAGCGCGAGCAGCCGCTCCGGCTCGCGCCAGGTCGGGATCTCGGGCCAGGTGTCGGCGCCCACGACCAGGACGAAAGCATCGGCGGCGTGGGCCGCGACGAGCGCTTCGACCGTCTCGATCGTATAGCTCGGGCCTTCGCGCCGCAGCTCGTGGTCCCAAGCCTCGAACGCGGCGTACGGTGTCGTGGCGATCCGCACCATCGCCAGCCGATCGGAGGCGGCCGACACGGGCGCGCCGCGATGCGGCGGTACGGCCGCCGGCACGAAGGCCACGAGGTCGAGGCCGAGCTCCTCGCGGGCGTTCTCCGCCGCGCGCAGGTGGCCGAAGTGGATCGGGTCGAAGGTACCCCCGTAGAGGCCGATCCTCACACGCCCTCCGCCACGGGCTCGGCGGCCCTGGCCGCCGCCAGCGTCGCGAGCAGGCGCCGCTTCAGCCGCGGCAGCCCATCGCCCGTCACGGCCGAGACCGGAACCACCTCGAGGCCCAGGCGCGAGGCCGCGCGCTCGAGCGCCTCGAGCGCTTCCTGGCCCCCCGCGACGTCGCGCTTCGTGGCCACCACCAGCTGGGGCCGCTCGAGCAGCTCCGGCAGGTAGCTGCGCACCTCTTCCCGGACCAGGGCCAGATCCGCGGCGGGGTCGCGCCCATTCGCGCCTGAGGCGTCGACGACGTGCAGCAGCACCCGCGTGCGCTCGACGTGGCGCAGGAACTGCAGCCCGAGGCCGGCACCGGCGGAGGCGCCCTCGATGATCCCAGGGATGTCGGCGGCGACGAGGGTCCGCTCGTCCTGCTCGACCACACCGAGCACCGGCGAGAGCGTCGTGAACGGGTAGTCGGCCACTTTCGGGCGCGCGGCCGACAGGCGCGAGAGCAGCGTCGACTTGCCCGCGTTCGGCAGCCCGAGAAAGCCGACGTCGGCGATCAGCCGCAGGTCGAGGCGCAGCCAGCGTTCCTCGCCGGGATGTCCCGGCTCGGCCTCGCGGGGCGCGCGGTTGCGGTTCGACAGGAACGAGCGATTGCCGCGGCCGCCGCGCCCGCCCTTGGCCACCACCAGCCGGTCGCCGTCGCGCAGTACCTCGCCGAGAGCCTCGCCCGTCGCCTCGTCGCGCGCCGCGGTGCCGGGCGGCACGCTCACGACGAGCGCCTCGCCATCTCGGCCGGTTCGATTGCCGGCGCCGCCGTGGCCGCCGCGATCGGCGCGAAACTCCGTGTGATAGCGCAGCGGGAGCAGGGTGTTCTGGTGGGAGACCGCCACGAGCACGACGTCACCGCCATTGCCGCCGACGCCTCCGTCCGGCCCGCCGCGTGGCACCTTGGCCTCGCGCCGGAAGCTGACGCAGCCCTTCCCGCCGTCACCGCCCTTGACGAAGATCTTGACCTGGTCGACGAACATCCACTGCCGCCGGGCTCGCCGGGGCTCGGGCGATCCCCGCTAGCCGGCGACCGGCACCACGGTGACGAGCCGCGACCCCACCCCGTGGTCCTCGAAGCGGACGACGCCGTCCGCGAGGGCGAAGAGCGAATGGTCGCGGGCGAGGCCGACGTTGCGGCCCGCCTTCCAGCGCGTCCCGTGCTGGCGGAGGATGATGGCGCCCCCGCGCACCGCCTGCCCGCCGAATATCTTGACTCCGAGCCTTTGGGAGTTGCTGTCCCGTCCGTTGCGGCTCGAACCCTGGCCTTTCTTGTGTGCCATTGTCGCTTGTGCTCCTTAGGCCCGGACCGCGTCGATGCGCACGGCCGTCTCGTGCTGGCGGTGACCGCGCGTTCGCCGGTAGTGCTTGCGCTTCTTGTACTTGAAGATGCGCACCTTCGGCCCGCGGGTCTGCTCGACCACGGTGCCCACGACCGAGGCGCCCTCGACCCGCGGGCTGCCGACCTTGACGTCGTTGTCACCGGCCGAGACCAGGAGCACGTCGTCGAGCGTCACGCTGCTGCCGACCGCCCCGTCGAGGCGCTCGACGCGCACGACGTCGCCCTTCTCGACCCGATACTGCTTTCCACCCGCCCTGATGATCGCGTACACGGCTAAGGCTCCTTCCGGCTAGAGTCCACGAAACCCCGATTGTAGACGGGTTTTGCGGCAGCAGTCAACAGCGCCGGGTACGGCCACCCGAAACCGGGAACGAACCAGCTGGGGGGTCTGGGGGGGACCTCGTCCCCCCAGATCAAGGAAGTAGGCCCATCGTGTCCCTGCGAGGATCCCGCTTGAAGAGCCAGAGGGCCGCCGCAACGAAGGACACGAGCCAGTACGAGCGAGAGAGAGCGGGACGAACCGGAAAACGGCAGGCCGGGGGTCTCTGGACTGAACCTAAGGGGGGCTGATCGCCCCCCTAACCCCCCATGTCAGAAGTCATACCCAATCCAGAAGTTGAAGTCCCAGCCCTGGCTGGTGGTGGCGAAGTCCGTGTACTTCGTCCAGTCGAAGTGCATCGGGTAGCCCAGGAAGAAAAGCTGCAGGCCGAAGCCCCACGACGCCCGCCCGTCCTGCAGGCGCCAGCCGGTCACCGGCGACCCGTAGATCGGGTCCTCGACGTAGGAGTACCCGGGCTCGCTGGTGGAGAACGAGTACTGCTGGCCCTTGAACTTCGCGCCTCCGATGTTGAAGAACATCGTGCCGCGCAGCGGCCCGATGATACCGATCGGGGTCGCGGCCAGGTGGATGAGTGGCGCCCGGAACTCGGCGTTCGCGAAGAAGCCCTGGTTGCCCGCGAAGCTCAGGTAAGGGAAGCCGCGCATCTCCATGTTGCCGCCGAAGTAGAAGTAGTCCGGGTTGTCGCCGATCGAGTAGAAGCCGCGCCCGCGGAAGGCCAACACCGCGGTCGTGCCCCCGAGCCGGATGTACTTGCGCATGTCGGCGTCGAAGGTCGTGCGCTGGAGAAAGCTCCCGATGCCGGGCGCCGCGGTCACACCCAGCGCGAAGGTGCTGCCCGAGAGCGGACCGAACTGGGCGAAGCGAGTCGTCTCCTGGACGAGACGCAGCGAGACGGGGGCCTGCCAGCCGTTGTTGATGAAGCAGGGCAGGCCGAGGACGGCCTGCTCCTGGCAGATCAGCGCCTGGACCTCCTCGTCGCCGTACTGCTCTTCGACCTTGGCCAGGCTGACCCCGAACTCGAGGCGGCGGAAGGTGTCGAGGGGGTACTCCGCGAACACCTGTCCCCCGGTGAAACGCTGCGTCGCGATCGCGAGGTCGCGAGGGTCCTGCCCGTAGTAGCCGGGATAGTACGAGTTGTAGGGGTAGAAGAAGTAGGTCTGGTCGAAGAAGTTCACCCCGTAGTGGAGCCGGCTCGCGAGGTTGGTGTAGCGGCCGTCGTAGATGCGGTACGAGGACACCGACAGCACCGTGAAGGTGAACAGCTGGTCGCCGAGCACGTCGGTGAGCGCCACCGAGGTGCCGCCGTAGAAGTTCCCGCTCGAGGTGACCCCGACGTTGATCGGCGGCCGGCCCTCGAGATACAGCCCCTCGAAGAGGTGCTTGCGGCGCTTGTTCTCCGGCACCACCTCGTGCGGCACGTCGGGCTGGAAGTCGACGAGGCCCTCGGCGGCCGCCTGCACCTCCTGGTCGACTTCCTTCATCGGCTCGGCCGTGTCGCGCGTGTGCAGCTTGAACTCGCCCTTGTAGTAGGTGATGAAGGCGAGGCGGTCGCCGCGGGGTGTCCTGAGCGGCGCCGGCGCCATCGTGCCGCCGAAGACGTCGGTGTACTGGTGGATGGCACCCGTCCGCAGGTCGAGGCTGCGCAGGTTCGGGATGTCGTCGTCCTCGTCCGAGGAGTAGTAGATCTTGGTGCCGTCGGTCGAGAAGATCGGGGCCGTGTCGTCGAAGGGGCCGAAGGTCAGCTGGGTCTTGCGCGCGGGGTCGGCGAGCGGAAACGCGTACAGCTTGTTGTTGCCGCTGATGCGGCGCTCGTACGCCACCAGCTTGCCGTCGGGGGAGACCTGCGGGTTGTTGTCCGCGTAGTCGTCCTTCGTCAGGTTCTGCACCTCGCCCGTTTCCATGTCCAGGCGGTATATGTCCGCGACCCCGTCCTTGAGCGCGGAGAACACCACGCTACGGCCGTCGGCCAGCAGGCAAGGCGCCTGCGTCTCGTCGAGCGGCACCGGGACTTTCTTCTTGACACCCCCGTCGAGCGCCGAGATCAGGAAGAAACTGCGTCCCTTGCCGGTGCGCCCGAAGAAGCCCACGGTGTCGCCGCTCGGGTCGAAGCCGAGCGTGCGGCCGGCGACGAACTCGCTGTTGATCGCCAGGCTCTCCCAGTCGCTGTCGAAGCCGCTCGTCAGGTTCTGGATCACGTTGCCGTCGCGCGTCGAGATCAGCACCACGTCGGCCTCGCCGTCCGAGCGGTTCGCGGTCACGACCGCGGCGATCTCGCCCGAGGGGCTGGGCGCGAAGCCGAACGCCTGCGTGAAGTTCGTCTTCTCCGGGTTGGGCGAGAGGTCGCGCCCGAAGTCGTCGGGCCGCTGGCGGTCGCGAAAGGGCTTGAAGCGCTCCTTCAGCCACTTGTCGTAGGACGCGTCGAACTCCTCCGGGGTGGTGCGGAACGCCTGCTTGTAGAGCTCCTCGGGTCCGCCACCGAGCAGCCCCTTGCGCAGCGTGTAAAGGAACTGCCGGATGCCTTCCTTGCCGTAGCGCGACTCGATGAACTCGAAGGCGGCGTGGCCCATGTTGTAGACGAGCCGGCCGGAGAGCGCCTCGAAATAGACCCGCGACAGGCGCGGCACCTTGTCCGTGAGCGCCGCGTCGCGGATCATCATCAGGTCGAGCGGCTCCCAGATGCCGCGGAAGTAGTCGGCGAGCCCCTCGTCCACCCAGAGCGGGATCGCCTGCTGCGAGATGCCGTAGCCGAGCCCACGCGGGATCAGGTCGAAAGCGAAGGCGTGCGTCAGCTCGTGGGTGATCAGGCCCTGGAGCTGGTCCGGGGGCTCGTCGATCGGGATCACCATCCGGTTGAGCAGCGGCTCGGTGAAGGCGGCGACGCCCTCGGGGACGAACGCGGGGAACAGGTTCGTCTGCTCGAACTCGGAGTGGGTCTTGTAGAAGATCACCGGAATCGCCTTCGGCATCTCGTGCTTGAGGCCGGTCGAGATCTTGAGGTAGGCGCTCTCCAGGTAGGCGGTGAGCCGCGCCAGGTGCTGCTCGAACTCCGGGTAGTAGTAGACCTCGAAGTGCGCGCTCTTATAGATGCGCCACGAGAAGTTGTCGTACTTGATCTTGTTCTTGCCGTAGTAGGGGACGAACTGGGCCGAGGCCGGTGTCGCCGCGAGCACGAACGCGAGGGCCGGCAGCAGGAGCGGGCGGAGTCGTCGCAGCATGGGTTCCTCTAGCGGAGCAGCACCCGCGTCCCGCGGATCCTCTGCGGGGTGAGCACCCCGAGGAAGTTCGGCAGCAGGCGGTCCATCAGCTCGAAGTACGACGAGAGCGGCGAGATGCGCTGGTCCTCGGCGTAGAGCACCTCCTCGGAGAAGCGCTCCTTGTGCAGCAGCTCGCCGGTCTTGGAGTCGATGAAGTAGAAATCGGCCGAGAGCACGTAGCCCTTGCGCTCCATGAACCGGCTGCTGCGCACGAGCGAGGGCTGGCCGCTCGAGCTGCGCACCACGCGCTCGTCGGGCTGGAAGCCCGAGCGGTTCTGGCTCTCGAAGTCGAGCCTGCCCGCGACGATCAGCGGCTGCTGGTACTCCTCGCCCATCTTGCGCCAGAACTCAGGGTCCTGCAGCAGGCGATCCGCCTCGAGCCGGAACTGGACCTTCTCGTCGCTCGAGTAGCTGCCGCCCTCGCCGATCTTCTCGAGCGCCACCTCGAGCGCCGACTGCAGCGGCGGCCGGTCGGGCTCGAGCACCTGAAGCTGCGTGTTCGAGCGCAGCTGGTTCTGCAGCAGGCGCGAGGTCTCCGCGGAGAGGTCGACGTCGGAGTCCTCGAGGTCGGTCACGAAGCCCGCGATCAGGATGCGCCTGAAGCCCGACACGTCGAGCTTCGACTGCAGCGGGGTGTCGACGGGCACCTCGAGCATGGAGGAACAACCCGCCGCGACGACGGCGGCGGCGACGACGAGCCGGCCCGAAGTGCTCATGGCTGCGGCCTCTTTCTCTTGTTCTTGCGGTTGCGCTTGTCGTCGGCCTCGCGGAACAGGTCGTAGTTCTGCTGGATGTAGGCGTCGTCGGGCTTGAGCTCGAGTGCCTTCTCGTAGGCCTTGCGCGCGCCGGCGAACTCGCCCATCTGCTCGAGAGCGACAGCCAGGTTGTTGAGCGCGGCGGCATTCTGGGGATCGGCCTGTGCGGCCCGCTCGAAACGGAAGCGCGCCTCCTGCCACAGTCCCTTTTGCGCCACCTTCAGACCGAAGTCGATCTGGCGGTCCGCGGACTCATCCGCCGCGATCGTCGCGGCGGATCCGAGAAAGAGGAGCAGCACTAACGTCCGCATCACGTGGCCTCCTCATGAGGGGCAGTCGTGTGTGTCGATCGTATAGGCGGGCCGCCGCACAGCGCAAGGACGCCGGCGCCGCAATTACCTCTGTGCACGCCTTTTCACGATCCGGTGCGCGCCTTTGTGGACCTGTCCTGACCGCCGGGCCGGCCAGAATCGAGCCCTCTCCCCCAAAGAGCGCAGGAGAGCCCCGCATGGAATCGACTTTCGACCTGCTCACGCTGGCCCTGTTGCGGGGGATCTCCCCGCGGGCGACGCGAGAGCTGCTGTCGCGGGGGCCGCTCGCGTCGACGCTCGCGCGAGCGGGCGATCACGCCGACCTGCTGGGCCCTCGCGCGATCGAAGCGTTACGCGCCGGCGCCGCGCGACGCGCGGCCGAAGCCGAGACGCTCGCGGCGCGGCGCCTCGGGATCGAGATCGTGGGTTGCGACGAGGACCGCTACCCGCAGTGGCTTCGCCGTACCTGCACCCCGCCCCTTGCGCTGTGGGTGAAAGGCACGCTCGTGCCCGACGAAGCAGAGGTGTCGGTCGCGGTCGTCGGCTCGCGCGCGGCGAGTCCGCTCGGGCTCGCGTTTGCTCGCCGCCTGGCAGACGAGCTCGCGTCCGCGGGGCTCGTGGTGGTGTCCGGCCTGGCGCGGGGAATCGACTCGGCCGCGCACCGCGGGGCCCTCGACGCCCGCGGCCGCACGGTGGCCATCCTGGGCTCGGGGCTCGATCGACTCTACCCGCCTGAGAACGCGGCCCTGGCGGCAAAAGTCCAGGCGAACGGTGCCGTCGTCAGCGAATTCCCGCTGGGCACCGGGCCCCTGAAGCCCAACTTCCCCCGTCGCAACCGGGTGATCGCCGGCTGGGTGCGGGCGGTGGTGGTGGTCGAGGCCGGCTCGCGCAGCGGCGCGCTCTCCACGGCGCGGGCCGCGCTCGACGAGGGGCGCGACGTGATGGCGGTGCCCGGGCACCCCTCGGAACCCCAGGCGGAGGGCGCGAACCGGCTGCTGCAGGACGGGGCGGCGCTCGTGCGCGGGGCGGCGGACGTGCTGGCTGAGCTCGGCCTCGTGCAGCCTCAGGCTCGCGAGGCGACCCCCGACGACTCTGTCCTGCGTGCGATGGCCCGCGACGTTCCCGCGGGCGTCGACGAGATCCAGCAGCGCTCCGGACTCGCGCTGCCGGCGCTGCTGGCGCGCCTGTCCGAGCTCGAGCTCGGAGGCGCCGTGTTGCGGCTGCCGGGAGCCCTGTACGTCAGGGCCCGCTCCGGCGCCGGCTATACTCGGCCGGGATGACTCCGCGCGTGACGATCGTCGGGGGCGGCCTCGCCGGCTGCGAGGCCGCGTGGCAGCTCGCCCGCCGCGGCATCGGCGTCGATCTTCACGAGATGCGTCCGGTGCGGCAGACGCCCGTTCACCAGACGGGCGATCTCGCCGAGCTCGTCTGCTCGAACAGCCTGCGCGGCAACGCGCTCGACCAGGCCGCCGGCCTGCTGAAGGAGGAGATGCGGCGGCTCGACTCGCTGGTCGTGCGCACCGCCGACGCGGTGAAGGTCCCAGCGGGCAGCGCGCTCGCGGTCGACCGCGAGCTCTTCGCGCGCCGCATGACGGAGGCAATCGCGGCGTTGCCGCTCGTCAGGCTCGTGCGCGAGGAGGTCAAGCGCATCCCGGACGACCCCCTGACGATCGTGGCCACGGGGCCGCTCACCTCGGAGCCGCTCGCCGACGCGGTCGCGGCCTTTGTCGGGCGGTCGTACCTGCACTTCTTCGACGCGGTGAGCCCGGTGATCGAGGCCGAATCGATCGACTTCGCCAGGGCGTTCCGCGCCTCGCGCTACGGCAAGGGCGGCGACGACTACCTCAACTGCCCGCTCGACGAGGCGGAGTACCGCGCCTTCCACGCGGCGCTCACGGGCGCCGAGTCGGCGAGCGTCCACGACTTCGAGAAAGAGCTCTTCTTCGAGGGCTGCCTTCCGGTCGAGGTGATCGCCTCGCGCGGCATCGACACGCTGCGCTTCGGCCCCATGAAGCCCGTCGGGCTCAAGGACCCGCACACTGAAAAGCGCCCGTACGCCGTCGTGCAGCTGCGCCAGGACAACCTGGCGGCGAGCCACTGGTCAATCGTCGGCTTCCAGACGCAGCTCAAGTGGGGCGAGCAGAAGCGCGTCATCCAGATGATCCCCGGCCTCGGGCAGGCCGAGTTCGTGCGCTACGGGATGATCCACCGCAACACCTACGTGAACGCACCGCTCACGCTCGAGCCGACGTTCGAGACGCGCAAACGCCCCGGGCTGTTCTTCGCCGGGCAGATGTCGGGCGTCGAGGGCTACGTCGAGTCGGCCGCCTCCGGGCTGCTCGCCGGTATGGGTGCCTTCCGTCGCGCCCACGGCCAGGAGCCGCTCACGTTGCCCGAGGACACCGCCCTCGGCGCACTGGGGCGCTACATCGCGCGCAGCGATCCCGAGCACTACCAGCCGACGAACATCGCTTTCGGTCTGCTGCCGGAGCTCCCAGCGCGGGTGCGGGACAAGGCCAAGAAACGCATGGCCCTCGCGGAGCGCGCGCTCGCGAGCCTCGAGCGCTTCCGCGCGGGGCTGGCCGAGGAGGGTGCGCTGCCCGCGGGCGAGGCCAAGACAGCGAGTGCCCCGGGCAGCCTGGAGGAATCAGGATCCGGAGGCGCCACGATTGACAGGACTCTCGGGACTGGGCTCTCGGGGGGCTGAGCGCCCCCCGGGCCCCCGCTAGCGTATGCGCGACTCGGCCGCGGCGTTCCTGCGCCACCTCGAACGCGAACGTAACGCCTCGCCCCACACGATTCGGGCCTACGCCGAAGACCTCGCGCAGTTCTCCTCGTACCTGCAGCGCGAGCTCGGCCGTTCGCCGCGGCCTGCGGACGTCGACCACCTGCTCGTGCGCGGCTTTCTCGCCGAGCTCCACCAGCGCGGGCTGCGCAAGTCGTCCTCGGCTCGCAAGCTGGCGGGGCTCCGGAGCTTCTTCCGCTACCTGTGCCGCGAAGGGCGGCTCACGGCCAACCCGGCGCGGGCGCTTCAGACGCCGCGGCAGGAGAAACGCATCCCGGCGGTGCTGGACGAAGCCCAGGCAGCGTCCCTGCTGGAGCTGCCCGGCGACGGAACGGCCGCGGTGCGGGGCCGGGCGATCCTGGAGCTGCTCTACGGGACCGGCATCCGTTGCGCCGAAGCCGTGGCGCTCGACGTTCACGAGATCGACATCGCCGCCCGCATGGTCCGCGTGCTCGGCAAGGGGCGCAAAGAGCGCATCGTGCTCTTCGGCCGGCGCGCCGAGGCCGCGCTCTCAGCGTGGCTCGTGGAGCGCGGGAAGCTGCGGCCCCGGACGGACGCGCTCTTCCTGAACGCCCGGGGCGGCAGGCTCAGCGGCCGCAGCGTGCGCACGCTCGTCGCGACGCGAGTGAAGCAGCTGGCGCTCGCCCGGCGCTGCAGCCCGCACACGCTGCGCCACAGCTTCGCCACGCACCTGCTGATGCGTGGCGCGGATCTGCGGGCGATTCAGGAGCTGCTCGGTCACGCGAGTCTCAGCACCACCCAGCGCTACACCCACGTCGACACGCGGCACATCCTGGAGGTCTACAAGAAGGCCCATCCGCGGGCGTAGGGCACAGGGCCACAGACCACAGGCGACCCCAGGGGCCTGGGGGACGAAATCCCCCAGGCCCCTGAGTGGCCTGGGGGGCTTGGCGGTGAAGCCTTCTGGCGTCCTGTTTCGTCAGAATAGGTAGCGGACCGCATGGGTCGGAGCGACGAGGAGCTTGTCGGGGCGTGCCAGGCGGGGGAGGCGTCCGCCTTCGACCTGCTCGTGGGCCGCTGGGAAGACCGCATCCGGGGGGCGGCGTACCGCTTCCTCGGGTCGGAGGACGAGGCTCGCGACGTGGCCCAGGAAGCGTTCCTGAAGGCCTACCGGGGCCTCTCGGGATTCAAGCAGGAGGCGCGCTTCTCCTCCTGGCTCTACCAGATCGCGACCAACCTGTGTCGCGATCGGCTGCGGCGGAGAAAGACGCGCCCCCAGGTGAGCCTGGAGGCGCTCGAGGAGACGGGACCGGTGATCGTGGAGATGCGGCCGGGCGCCCACGAGCGGCTGCTCGAGCGGGACCTGGCGGAGGCGGTGAGACGCGCGATCCACTCGCTGCCCGAGGAGCAGCGCGAGGTCGTGATCCTGAAGGAGTACCAGGAGCTGACGTTCCTCGAGATCGCGCAGGCGCTCGACGTGCCGATCTCGACCGTGAAGACGAGGCTGTACCGCGGGCTCGTGCAGCTGCGGCTGCGGCTCGAGACGGAGGGCGTGCGCGGGAGCGCGGCTCTGCCGGTGCCGGCGCGTTGAGGTCGGGTTCAGAACGGGAGACGGACGAACATGGAGTGCGAAAAGGTCGCTGACGAGGCCCTTCAGGGCGACAAGCTGGACGTTCTCTACGGCGAAGCCGACAGCGCAGCGCGCTCGCGCGTGGGCGCGCACCTCGAGCTCTGCGGCGCGTGCCGCGAGGAGCTCCAGGCGCTGCGCGGCCTGCGCCGCGACCTGGGACGCTGGCGCCTTCCGCTCGCGCGGCCCTCGTTCACGCCGCGGGGCTTCGTGGTGCCACACTGGCTGGCGGCGGCGGCGCTCGTGCTGCTGGCCATGGGCGCGACGCTCGGCGTCTCCGGCTATCTCTCGTTGCGGCGTGCGCTCGCGTCCCAGGAGGCACGCGCGTCGCTGCTCGAGCAGAGGCAACGCGAGTCGCTCGGAGCGATCGAGGCCTCGCTCACCCGCACGCCGGGCTCGGCGACCGCCGCGCAGGCGCTCGTCGCCCGCTTCGAGGCGGGGCTCGACGAGCGGCTGAAGTTCAGCGAGCAGCAGCAGGCCGAGCGACTCGACCGCCACTTCGCCTCCTGGCAGGAGCGCGCCGAGGTGCGTCGGCGCGTCGACATGGCGCAGGTGGCGGCCAGCCTCAGCTACCTGGACGGCCGGCATGGCGAGCAGCTCGCGCGCACCAACGAGCTGATGGGCTACGTCCTCCAGGCGTCGGAGAAGAGGTGAGGGTCATGCCTTCGTTCGCGGGCGGTCTCCTGGCGGCTGTGGCTTTCGCGGCGATGACCGCGACCGTCAGTGCGCAGGAGCCGAAGAAGCCGGGGAGCCGGGACGGCCTCGAAGCGCTCGAGGCGCGACTCGATCACGCCGTCGACCGCGTCAGCCTGCCGCACGCGGCGCGGCTGCTCGGCCGAGGCGAGTCCGCGCGCGCGTACCGTCTGCCCGGATACGGAATCGTCCTGGTACTCACGCCGCGTGCGCTGCCGGGTGAGTCGGGGCGCGTGTATTTCCTGCAGCGCGGCAGCCGGCCCAAGGCGCGAAAGTACCGCGTCGAGACGACCACCCCCGGCGCACCGACCAGGGTCGAGGTCGACGTCGAAGGCGACGAGGGCGTCGAGACGTTCGAGCGGCAGGTGCTCGTGCTGCAGCACGAGACCGAGGCCGCCCGTCGCGCGGAGGAGGAGGAGATGGAGCGCATCGTGCACGACGTGCGTGTGCGAATCGCCCCGCCGGCGCCTCCGGCTCAGGCGCCAGCGACACCGTCCGCTGCTCTTGCGCCGGCCCCGCCGGCCCCGCCGGCCCCGCCGGCCCCGCCGGTCCCGCCGGTCCCGCCGGCTGCACCGGAGGCTGCGGAGCCTCACCTGCCTGGCGAGCCCGCCCCGCCCCCGTGGAAGTTCTGGTTCGAGGCCGGGACCCCGTCGGAAACCCGCGCGCCCGAGGCGGTGATCGCCGATGTCCGGGCTTCGCTCATCGAGACGCTCACGGCCCCGGCCGTCGCGGTGGCCGGGCTGCCGGGTGACGAGCGCGTGACCGTGGCCGTGGACTTCGTTCCCGGCGGCTTGTTTGCGGCGAACGCACGGCCCGGCCGGACGCTGGTGGTGAGCGTGCGCGCGCGCGACGTGGCGGCGCGGGCGCGCGGCTCGATCAGCGTCGAGGAGCTGCGCCGACGCGTCGAGGTCAGCGAGTACTAGCGGGAGGGCGCTGCGGTTGCCGGACCAGCAGCGCGAGGGTCAGGAGCGCGAGCGTACCGTCGGTCACGACGAACAGCAGGTAGGCCGAAGGCGATGCGTTCACGAAGTGATCGACGAGGAACACCAGCGCCCCGAGGGCCTTGGCGAACACGCCGGCCCACCACAGGTAGCCGCGCCGCGCCGAGACGTCCCGGGCCGCCCAGAAGTAGCCGCCCGCGAGCGTGAGCGTGAAGACGCCGTTGAGCCACGCGTTGACGAGGGGGACGGGTGCGGGGGCGCCGAAGACCCGTGCCAGCTGCGGGGCGGCCGCGAGCATCGACACGCCGAGCAGCAGGTCGTAGGCGCCGGACACAAGCGCCAGGGCGCGCAGGCTCATGAGGCTATACTAGCCCCCCGCTCCCACGGACCTTCGAGATGAGCCAGCTCGGTCGTTTTCCCGGGACCCTCCTGACGGCCGCACTCGTCGCCGTGAGCCTCGCCTGCGGGCATCGCGGCGATCCCCTGCCGCCGCTGCGCCACACGCCGCCCGGCCTCGCCGAGTTCCGTTTCGCCCAGCGCGGCAACGCGCTCGAGGTCTCCCTGCTCACGCCTTCGGCTTCCGTCGACGGCATCGCCTACGAGCGGCTGGTGGTGGAGATCCTGTATGCGGAGGGAGCCAAGGATCTCGAGAAAGCCGGCGCCAGGCGCGAGGTGCAGGCGTACGCCCGGCAGCGAGTGGTCGAGACGCTGCCTCTACCCCTCCCGGGGACGGTCGCCCGCGCCGCGGCGCGGGGCATCGCCGGCCGCGAGAAGGGGCCCCGAACGCTGACGCTGGCGCTCATTGCCCAGGAAGTGATCGCCGCCCCGGGCGAGCTGCGCGCGCGCCTCGTCGCGGGTGGCGTCCGGCTCAACTGGGTCGGGGACGTGCCGAAACCGGTGTCTGCGGCAGTGCTACCCCCGCGCCTGCCGAGCTTTGGGCAACCGCCCTCGGCTCCGGGGACGTTCCCGACGCGCCCGCCCGGGGCCGCGCCCCTGCCCGTCACGCCCGAAGGCGGGAAAACTCCTGAGGGCGGGAAGACCCCTGAGGGCGGGAAGACTCTTGAGGGCGAGGGACCGACGGTGACGACCGTCGAGGTTCGAACGGCCGGCTTCCACGTGTATCGCCGCGTCGGGACCGAGAGCTACAGGCTGCCGCTCGCGCAGGAGCCGCTCGAGGAGACGAGCGCGATCGACGCCGCCGTACAGCAGGGCGTCACGGCCTGCTACGTGGTCCGCGCGGCGGCCTCCGTCGATCCGCCGGTCGAGAGCGCGGCATCGAACGAGGCCTGCGTCGAAGTGCGCGACATCGAGCCTCCCGCGGCGCCCACGGGAACGGCCGTCCTGCCGCGGGAGCGAGGGCTCGAAGTGCTCTGGACCCCGTCACCCGAGGACGACCTCGGCGGCTACCGAGTGTATCGAGAGGCTCCGGGTGAGCCACGCGGCCGGGTGGCCGAGGTCGAGGCGGCCCGCTCCGCCTGGCTTGACACGACCGCTCGGCCCGGGATCGTCTACCAGTACGATGTCACGGCGTTCGACCGCGCGGGCAACGAGAGCCCGAAGGCGCCGGCCGTGGAAGCGAGCCTGCCGTGAGGGCCCGGGTCGCTCCGCGCTATCATCTCCCGAGGGCTGCCGCGAGCGCGGCGGGCGCCACTCGAAGAGGCAGGGAATCATGAAGATCTTTCTCGACACGGCCAGCCTGACCGAGATCCGCGAAGCCGCGAAGCTCGGCGTCGTGGACGGCATCACCACCAACCCGAGCCTGCTCGCCAAGGAGAAGGGCGATCCCGAGGAGATCCTGGTCGAGATCTGCAACACCATCGACGGCCCGATCTCGGGCGAGGTGGTCGCGACCGACGCCGAGGGCATGCTGCGCGAGGGCCGTCACCTGGCGTCGCTCCACAAGAACATCGTGGTCAAGATCCCGTGCATCGCCGAGGGGCTCAAGGCCACCAAGGTGCTGACCGCGGAAGGCAAGCGCGTCAACATGACGCTAGTCTTCAGCGCCACACAGGCGCTGCTCGCGGCCAAGGCCGGGGCGCGCTACGTGTCGCCCTTCGTCGGGCGGCTCGACGACATCGCCAGCCCGGGCATGGAGCTGGTCGCGGACATCATCCAGATCTTCGACCACTACGACTTCGAATGCGAGGTGCTCGCGGCGAGCCTGCGCCACCCGATGCACGTGCTGGAGGCGGCGCGCATGGGCGCCGACATCGGCACCATGCCCATGAGCGTCTTCCAGACGCTGCTGAAGCACCCGCTCACTGACATCGGCTTGAAGCGCTTCCTCGACGACTGGGAGAAGGTCAAGCAGCACATGACGGCCAAGGCGGGACGCTAGCCACGATGCCGATCTACGAGTACGCCTGCGGCGGCTGCGGCAACCGCTTCGAGAAGCTCGTCCGCCGCTTCGCCGAGGAAGTGAGCTGCCCCGCCTGCGCGAGCGCCTCCGTGGACAAGCAGCTCTCGGTGTTCGCCGTGGGCGCGAGCCGCTCGTCCCCGGTCACGGGCGGCTGCGCCGCCCCCGAAGCCGGCTGCGGCGCCGGGCCCTGCGGCAACGGCGCCTGCGGCCTCCCGAACTAGGGGGATGACCTCTCCGCTCGACGACCTGCGCGAGCGCACCCGCCGGGCGGAAGCCGGCGGTGGAGAGGAAAGACGCGAGCGCCAGCACCGCGAGGGCAAGCTCACTGCGCGCGAGCGCGTCGAGCTGCTGCTCGACGAGGGTAGCTTCGAAGAGCTCGACAAGCTGGTCGAGCACCGCTGCCTCGACTTCGGCATGGCCGAGCAGAAGATCCCGGGCGACGGCGTCGTCTCCGGCTACGGCCGGATCGACGCTCGCCTGGTCTACGTCTTCGCCCAGGACTTCACCGTCTTCGGCGGCAGCCTCTCCGAGACGAACGCGCGCAAGATCTGCAAGGTGATGGACCTCGCGACCAAGGTGGGGGCGCCGCTCGTCGGCCTCAACGACTCGGGCGGCGCGCGGATCCAGGAGGGCGTCGCCTCGCTCGGTGGCTACGCCGACATCTTCCTCCGCAACACGCTCGCCTCCGGTGTGGTGCCGCAGATCTCCGCGATCATGGGCCCGTGCGCGGGCGGCGCCGTCTACAGCCCGGCCATCACCGACTTCAACGTGATGGTGAAGGACACCGCCTACATGTTCGTGACCGGCCCCGACGTGATCCGCACGGTCACGCACGAGGAGGTGACGAAGGAAGAGCTCGGCGGTGCCATGACGCACAACGCCCGCTCGGGCGTCGCGCACTTCGCGGTCGACGACGACCGCGCCTGCCTCGCGCTGATCCGCGAGCTCTTGTCCTACCTGCCGTCGAACAACCTCGAGGAGCCGCCCGTGGTCGCGACCGACGACCCGGTGGGGCGCGAGGACGAGATGCTCGACACGCTGGTGCCGGCCGAGCCCTCGCGTCCCTACGACATCAAGGACCTGATCCGTGCCGTGGTGGACGACCGGCGCTTTCTCGAGGTGCACGAGCACTTCGCGCCGAACGTGGTGGTCGGCTTCGCGCGCTTCGCCTCGCACCCGGTCGGCGTCGTCGCCAACCAGCCGGCGGTGCTGGCGGGCTGTCTCGACATCGACGCGTCGGTCAAGGCGGCGCGCTTCGTGCGCTTCTGCGACGCCTTCAACGTGCCGCTCGTCACCTTCGAGGACGTGCCGGGCTTCCTGCCGGGGACCGGCCAGGAGTGGGGCGGGGTCATCCGCCACGGGGCCAAGCTGCTCTACGCGTTCGCCGAGGCGACCGTGCCCAAGGTCACCGTGATCACGCGCAAGGCCTACGGCGGGGCCTACTGCGTGATGGCGAGCAAGCACATCAGGACCGACGTGAACTACGCCTGGCCGCAGGCCGAGATCGCCGTGATGGGCCCCGACGGCGCGGTGGGCGTGCTCTACCGGCGCGAGCTCCAGGCCGCGGCGGACCCCGAGGCGCTCAGGCGCCAGAAGGTCGCCGAGTTCCGCGAGAAGTTCGCAAACCCATACGTCGCCGCGGACCGCGGCTTCGTCGACGAGGTGATCGAGCCGCGCCAGACGCGGCGCAAGATCATCGCCGGGCTGGAGATGGCTCGCGCCAAGCGCGACCGCAACCCCCCCAAGAAGCACGGGAACATCCCGTTGTGAGCAAGCACAGCTTCAGGAAGCTGCTGGTCGCGAACCGCGGCGAGATCGCGGTGCGGGTGATCCGGGCGTGCCGCGAGATGGGCATCCGCAGCGTGGCGGTGTTCTCGGAGGCGGACGTGGACGCGCTCCACGTCCGTCTCGCGGACGAAGCTCTGCCGATCGGCCCCGCCGCCTCGCGCGAGTCGTACCTGCGGATCGACCGCGTGCTGGAGGCGGCGCGCACGAGCGGCGCCGAGGCAATCCACCCGGGCTACGGCTTCCTGGCCGAGAACGCAGCCTTCGCCCGCGCGTGCGAGGACGCCGGGATCGTTTTCGTCGGCCCGAGAAGCGCGACGATCGAGCTCATGGGCGAGAAGACTTCCGCCCGGCGCGAGGCTGTGGCCGCGGGAGTGCCGGTGGTTCCCGGAACGCTCGAGAAGGCCGTGCACCTCGACCAGATCGCGCGCGACGCTGCGAGGCTCGGCTACCCGGTGATGCTGAAGGCTGCCGCGGGAGGGGGTGGCAAGGGGCTGCGGCTGGTGGCGTCGCCGGACGAGCTCGAAGCTGCCCTGGCGCGCGCGCGCTCCGAGGCCCAGGGCGCTTTCGGCGACGAGAGTGTCTACCTCGAGAAGGCGATCGTGCGCCCGCGCCACGTCGAGATCCAGGTGCTGGCGGACCATCACGGCCATGCGGTCCACCTGTTCGAGCGCGAGTGCTCGATCCAGCGCCGGCACCAGAAACTCGTCGAGGAAAGCCCGTCGCCGCTCGTGACGCCGGAACTACGCGAATGCATGGGCGCCCTCGCGCTTTCGCTCGTAGCGCGTGTCGGCTACGTGAACGCGGGCACGCTCGAGTTCCTGGTGGACGCGGAGCGAAAGCCGTACTTCCTGGAGATGAACACGCGGCTGCAGGTCGAGCACCCGGTCACCGAGATGACGACCGGCGTCGATCTCGTCAAGCTGCAGATTCGCATCGCCCAGGGCGAGGCGTTGCCGCTGCGGCAGGCGGATCTCGCGCAGCACGGGCACGCGATCGAGTGCCGGGTGTACGCCGAGGATCCCGAAGCCGGCTTCCTGCCCAGCCCCGGTCGGATTACGGCGCTGCGGGTGCCGGGGGGACCCGGCGTGCGCGACGACTCGGGGGTCTACGAGGGCGCAGAGGTCCCGATTCACTACGACCCGCTCATCTCGAAACTCGTGGCCTGGGCGGAGACCCGGGAGGCCGCGATCGCGAGGATGCGGCGGGCGATCGCGGAGTACCGGGTGGTCGGGATCCGCACCACGCTGCCCTTCTTCGACCGGGTGCTGCGCGATCCCGGCTTCGTCGCCGGCGACTTCGACACGTCGTTCGTCGCGACGCTCGTCGCCCGCGCCGACGAGAGGAGCGAGCGCCCGGTCGAGGTCGCCGCGATCGCGGCGACGATCCGGGCCTTCGAGGAGCGGCGCCGCTCGCGCACGCGCCCCGCGGCGCCCGCCCCGTCGGCCTGGCGTGCCGCAGGCCGGCGCGAGGCGCACACCGCACGGATCGGAAGCCGCGGATGATCTTCGACGCGACCGTGCTCGGCCGCACGCTACGCGT
>DATEUE010000238.1:0-21971 GCA_035283305.1 Vicinamibacteria bacterium
GGTTGCTTCTCGGGGAATGCGACGTCGCCTTCAGACCCGACGCCAGCCGTCTCGCTCGTCGGCCCAACCTGGCGGCTCACCAGCATCAGCGGGCAACCGGTTCTCTCGGGGACCACGATCACGGCCGAGTTCTCGACCGAGAACCGTGTCGCCGGCACGTCGGGGTGTAACCGATACTTCGGGAGCGCCAAGGCCGAGGCGGGGCGGATCGCGATGGGCCCGTTCGGCGCGACGCTCATGGCGTGCAGCCCTGAGAACGTGATGACGCAGGAATTCAAGTACCTCGCGGCGCTCGAAGCGGCGACGAGCTACACCGTGAGCGGCGACGAGCTCCGGCTCGGACCGTCCGGGGCCGACGCCACGCTCGTCTTCACCTCTCGCTGAGTTCCGCCGGGCTGGCGTCCTCGCCCTGAGGCTCCGCAGGCTTCGGCCGCTTCGGCAGTGACAGCGGCCGCCACAGGCCGCCTTCGTTGAAGGCGCGCCAGGAGGGGCCCACGCCTCGGACGAGGCTGGCCGCGAGCCAGAGAGCCCACAGCAGCATCGCGACGCGGTAGAGCCAGATCGGCAGGCTGAAGACGCCCACGGCCGGGGTGTCGCCTGTGACCCGATCGGCGTACCAGCGGAGCAGCTCGTCGGTGCTGCCGCCACCGGAGACCTGCATGTCGGGGCGGAAGAGCAGACCTTGGTGGATCGCGACGTAGAGAAGCCCGAGGCTCACGAGGCCCCACGCAAATAGAAGAAGCTGGAGCGCGTCGAAGGCCCACGGGCTCCCGGGCGCGTTGCGGCCGCGCAGGGCGATCGCGAAGACGAAGCCCGCAACGACGAGCGCGCCTGTCGCGGGCAGCACACTCAGCCCGAGGCCGAGCAGGACCCACTGGGCGCTCGTGAGCGGGCTCGTGGGGATGCGGCCGAGCGCCGCGGCCACGGCGAGCAGGAACACGAGGTAGGGCCAGAAGAGCACGGCCGGGCCCCAGGCGGGGCCGCGCGTGGCGAGCAGCCAGCGCTCGGGCGGCAGCGTGAGCTGCTGCGTGACGTTGACGGCGGGGCTCGAGAAGGCGACGCGCGGCACGCCGTAGAAGACGCCCATGCCGCGGGATTGCTGCCAGCGGACCTCGAGCGCGTGGCGACCCGCGGGGACGCTCACGCGCAGCTCGCCCTTCTCGGGACGCGACGGGCGGTCCTCGCCGTCGATCGTGAGCTGCTGGACCTCGGCCTGCGCCGGAATGCGCAGCACCAGAGGCTGCTCGCGGCTGCTGCGCGCGGTCGCGGTGAGGCGGACGCGCTCGAGGCGGCGGCCGGGAGTGTCTTCGAGCGTGACGTCGTCGATCGTGAGGGTCTGACCCTCGACGCCTTGCGGGTGCGCCAGCTTGACGCTGATCGCCTCGCCCGGCCAGGGGCGATACCTGGGTGCGAAGACGTCCTCGTCTCGACGTGAGACCGGCGCGAGGCCGGTGGCGGCGCAGGACCAGATCGGGCTGCACCGCAGGCTCCACACCTCGGACCACGGACGGCCCTCGGGCGCGCGCAGGACGATCTGCGGAGCCTGCGTGAGCGTCGACTCCCAGGTGGTGTCGCTCTCGTCGCCGCCCAGGCTCACTGCCACCTCACCTTTCTCGACGACGAGATCGGCGCCGGTGGGCGCCTCGCCGGGAAGCAGCGGGACGCGTAGCGCGATGGGCGCGCCCGCGGGAGTGACGCGGTGCACGCGCGTCTCGACGGTCCAGGTGACGCCGAAGCGCAGCGTGCGTGTGATCTCGAGCCACGGGGCGTAACGGCCCTCGGCCGACGCGACGCCGCCGCGGGCGGCGAGCCGGCGCGTCAGCAGTATCGACGGCTCGGCGGGGCCGTCCTTGCGCAGGCCGCTCACCTCCCAGCCGGGCGCCTCGGCTCGCGCGCGCCGCGGCGGGTCGGCAAACTGCAGCGTGAAGCTGTCGCCGGGAGGCACGGGGCCATTGGCCTCGACCCGGTGGACACCGCGCGGGAGGCGGAGGTAGAGGAAGCCCGGCGCGAGGCGCGCGATCGCCACCGCCGGGGCGCCGTCGACGCGGATCTCGGCGGGGACCCAGCTCCCGACCGGTCCGGGCAGCGCCCAGGTGCCGTCGGCCGCGGCGTGGACCTCGGCGCTGAGCTCGAGGCGGCTGTCGCCGAGGCGCAGGACGAGGCTCGGCGTCGTGAAGCAGCGCGGCTGGCAGGGGGCGACGCGGGTGAGGCGCTGCTTGAGCTCCTGGAGGATCTCGGCGCTCGGCGTCTCCTGCTCGGCGTGGGACGCGGTGGGGAGGAGCAGGAGGGCGAGCAGGACGGGGAAGGGCTCGGGCCGCCGAGACCTGGGTAGCACCGGCCACGTCGGCCGGCGACCGGTGAGAAGCAGGTAGGCGAAGGCCGCGAGGAGCGAAAGGCGCAGGAGCGTCAGCAGCCGGTTCATCCCGGGCGAGAGCAGGAAGAGCCGCAGCGTGTGGTCGCGGCCCACGGGTCCGCTCCAGGCGAGGGAGTAGCTGCGCCAGGCCCAGCTCGGGACGCCGGGGCCCGTCTGGAGCACGGCCTTCGGGTCCTGCTCGAGGGCGACGTTGTAGGCGTAGCGTCCGCGCCTCACGCTCTCCTGCTCGGCCGTGAGCGTGACCGCCTCCTTCAGGCGCGCGGCGGAGTCGGCCGCATTCGCGAGGCTCCGCAGCTTGTCCTCTGCTTCCGCGGCGGGGGCGGCGCGCTGGGCGGGCACCGTCGTCGGGAGGCCACCCACGGCGCCGCCGACCACTCCGCCGGGCACGCCCTGGCGTGCCGGGGCTGCGGGCGCCCGTCCCGCGCTTCGCCAGCCGGAGACCTCGCCCGCTTGTGGAAAGAGCGCGTCCTTCACCTGGTCGCGCGCGAAGGGCACGACGACGACCACCAGGACGGCAGCGCTCACGAGGAACCAGAGGCGGGCGACGCGTTGAATCCGGCCGGCGGGAGCGACGCGCTGGAGCGCGATCGCGGCGACGAGGCTCAGCCACACGGCCGAGGGTGCGTCCGCTTCGCCGTGGGTGAGGACGAGGGCGGCCAGAGCCAGCAGCGCGGGCCGAAGGCCGAAGAGCCGATGCACGGCGAGCGTCACGATCAGGACGAAGAAGAAGCCGAGCAGCGTCCAGCGGGAGGTCCAGGTACCGGGGAGCCGATCGACGCCGGTCGAGCCGAAGAGGCTCCACCCGGGCGGTACGTGGAGCGTCGCCTGGAGCTGCTCGACACCGGTCGTCCAGCCGACGGCGGGGATCGCGCCGCGCAGGGCGAGACGGGAATCCGCCTCGAGCTGCAGGGCCGAGCCACGCAGCTCGACGCCGGCCGTCTTCGTCTCGGGATGGGCGGTGACGAGCTGGTCTTTGCCGTCGACCGCGATGCGACCGAGCGTGCCCGGCGGCAGGAGGTCGAGGCGCGTCGTCGCGCGCAGCGTGCCGCCGAAGCGGTCGCGGGCGCTCGCCCCGCGTCCGTCGGGGTCGAGCCACAGCTCGCGCGTGAGCGTGAGCGCGTCGGGCGGCGGCTCGGCCTCACCCCGCCGCACTTCTTTGAGGCTGAGGCTCGCGCCCGGCTCCATGAGGAAGGCGGGCAGTGCGCGCCATTCCTCGGGCAGCTCGGTGCGCGAGGGGTCGATCGGCGGAGGGCCGGAGAGCTCGACCTGCCTCTCGGTCTCGACCGCGGCGAAGACCCACACCTCGCGCGGCGGCCAGGGGTCCTTCGGCGGCTGCTTCGGGAGGGCGATCGCGGTCGGGCGGCCTTCCACGCGCGCGTCGACGCTCACCGAGTAGCGGCCACCGCGCACCTGCACCCGCAGCGTGTCCTTTTCGACGCGTGCCGGCAGGTCGCCCGTGACCGCCACGGGCAGGGTGCCCGGAAGGAGCGCTCCAGGGAACGTGATCTCCCGCGCGCGGCCCGCCACCTCGAGCTCGAGGCGCGTCTCGACGAAGAGGGGCGTGCCGTCCTTGATCTGGCGGAAGACCTGCAGCCGCAGGCTCTCGCCCTCGCCCTCCGCTTCGGTGCCGGCGCGGAGCCAGAGCGTGCCGGCATCGTCCCGCTTCGGGCGCGGCACGGTCCGGCCGTCGAGGCGCAGGTCCACGAGGCCGATCTCCGAAGGGACGGCCAGGGACTCGGGCAGGCGCGACCAGGCGAACCGGCCGGCGAGGCGGTGGCGGCCGCTGCCGACGCGCAGTCGCGGCGCAGCGTCCTTGTCGAAGACGGGCGCGGGCGAGCCGTCGAGGCGGACGTCCTGCGGCCAGTGCTCCGTGCTGCCGGGGAGGCGCACGTCGACCGCGCGGTCGGCGGCAAGGTCGAGGGCGAAGCTGCCACCGCTCGGTCCGAGGTCGAGCTCGAGCCGGCCGGGCCAAAGGCAGACGGCCTGGCCCTGGATGGTGGCGCAGCCGAGCGTCGGCACCTGGTCCAGCACCCACGGGACCCACGGGCGCAAGCTCGGAGGCAGGTTCTCGCGCGAGATGGGCTGTGCGCTTGCGATTGGAATGCCCGCGGCGAGCACGGCGGCGAGAATCAGCCCTCGGACGACGGACGGCTGGCGGCGCACGAGCACCTCCTTGGGCCGAGCCTGCCGGCCCGCACCGGATACGGCCGAAGGATACGGCCTATTCCCGTCAGCGCTTCCGCCAGCCCCTGACGGGGCCGGCATGGAAGAACTTCTCGGGCGTCATGACGCCGTCGCGCTTGAACACGAGGCCGTCCTTCATCACGAAGCGCACGTCGCGCAGGGCGTCGATGTCTTCGAGCGGATTGCCGCGCACCGCGATCAGGTCCGCCGCCAGCCCCGGCCTGATCGGTCCACGCTCTTTCGCGACCTGCGCGCACTCGTAGCCGGTGACCGTCATGGCTTTCAGGATGTCGGCGTTCGGGATCCCGGCGGCCTTCCAGGTCAGGAGGAAGTTGATCGTCAGCTCGCCTCGGTTCATGTCGTTGCCGGTCGTGTAGTAGTCCATGTCCGTGGAGAACGTGATCTTCACCCCCTGCCGCCAGGCGCTCTTGAGCTGGGCGGCGTTACGCTCCATCTCGTCCTTGGTCCCGTGGTAGGGCGTGAAGGGCGTGTCGGTGGAGGCCAGGAAGATCCCCTTCTGCGCCATCAAGCGATGGTGCTCCTCGGTCAGGGCGAAACCGTGCTCGATCGACCAGATCCCGGCCTCGATCGCCCGGCTCGCGCCTTCGGGGGTCTGCACGTGGCCCGCAACCTTGAGCCCGCCCTTCGCGGCTTCGCCGATGAACAGCTTCATCTCGTCGACCGAGTAGCCCCACGGCTTGCAGTCGACGCAGATCTTGATGACCTTCGCGCCGAACAGCATGTTCTCGCGCACGGCCTTGACGATCTCGTCCTTGGTGTCGGCTTCGAGGTACTCGGGGTAGACGATGCCGTGCTCTTTCGCCATCTCCGGCGTGGGCCAGAACTGGCCGCCCTTGCCGCCGATGATCAGGCCCGAGTTGACGATGGTGGGGCCCGGGATCCAGCCCTGCTCGATGGCGACGCGCTGAGCCGTGTCGGTGTAGAGCGCGTTGTTGCCGAGGTCGCGCACCACGGTGAAGCCCGAGTTCAGCAGCTGGATCCCGTTCGAGGCCGCCTGGATCGCGCGCAGCGGCGTCGAGTCCATCACGTAGGTCAGGTAGTAGTAGTTGTGCTCGGGGATGTCCTTGTAGGTCAGGCCGAGATGCGTGTGAGAGTCCACGAGCCCGGGCAGCACGGTGAGGTCGCCCAGGTCGATGACGGTGGCGCCCTGGGGAACCGCGACACCCGGTCCGGCGGCGGTGATCTTCTCGCCCTCGACGAGGATGACGGCGTTGGCGGTCGCGCGGCCCGTTTCCGGGTCGATCAGGCGTCCCGCCCGGAGCGCGGTGACCTCGGCAGATAGGGTCGCCGGCAGCAGTCCGAGAGCACAGACGACGGCAAGGCGCTGCAGCATGTTCGTCTCCTTTGCTACCACCGTTGAAGTCACCGCAGTCTACTCGCGAGCCGGCTCGCCTGCCCGCGGGCGGCCCGTCGTAATACACTGCAGGCCGATCACCCAGGGCTAGAAGGACCTCTGCGCGGCTGGAGGAGCGTGTCTCGTAGTACGGAGAGGAGGCGCTTTGACTAACCGGAGCAGGGAGGCTGGCGGCGTGACCGGGCTTTCGACGGGAGAGCCTTCGGCCCCGAGCGCGGATGCGAGGGCAGCCTGGCAGGGGTATCGCCGCCATGCCGACAGCTACTACCGCGGCTCGCTGGCGCTCACCGGCGTCATCACCGCGATCTGGCTCTTCTTCGTCGTGACGGGCCGGGACGGCGGCGCCGCCTTCAAGGGCTACCAGCTGAGCCTCGAAGCCGTCGGCCGCGTGGCGGTCGGCCTCACGATCATGGCCGTCCTCTGGGGCTGGCTCTGGTACGGGATCAAGGGGCTGCTGCTGCGAAAGCTCGCGGGCTTCTCGAAGGCGGAGGTCGCGGAGATCTTCCGATCGCGCCTCCAGGAGCCGTTCGATCTCAAGGCCCTGCTCGCGCGCCACTCCGAGCGTCGCGTGCGCATCGCCGACATGATCGGCCGCCGCGGCCGCTTCATGACGATCGGGCTGCTCGGCTACAGCTACGTCTACGCGCGGGTGGCGTCCGCCCCGACGCCCGAGTTCCTGTTCCTGGGGCTCCAGGAGAGCCTGTTCGACGCGATCGTCTACAGCTGGCTGATGCTCGGGCTCTACTACTCGGACGGCTTTGTCGGCCGGGTAGCCTACGGCGCGCAGACGCGGATCATGGACGGGACGCTCGGGCGAGCCAACTGCCTCGTGATCACGATGCTGTGGAGCCTGTTCAAGTTCTTCATGGTGCCGCTCGGCTTCCAGCTCGCGGCGATCTTCCCGCCCGCCACCTACGCCACGCTGTTTGCGTTCGTGTGGCTGTCCTACCTGGTCGGCGACGGAACGGCCGAGATCGTGGGCCAGCTCTTCGGCAAGCAGAAGCTGCGGGTCTGGGGCATCGGGGAGGTGAACCGCAAGTCGATCGCCGGGACCTGGGGCTGCTTCCTGGGCTCGCTCGCGATCTGCCTGTGGCTCGTCCACGCCAACGGGCTCGGGCCCGCGTGGGTGGGGCTGGCGGTCGCGGTGTCGCTCTCCAATACCGCCTTCGAGCTCTTCTCGCCGCGCGGGACCGACGACTTCACGATGGCGACCGCCAACGGGCTGCTGTGCTGGGCCTTCGGAAGCTTCGTGCTCTGAGATCTCGTCAGGGGTCTTCCCCGAGGCGGTGCGCCTTGCGCCCGCCGCGAGCGACGCGCTCGAGCGTGTGCTCGGAGGCCATCAGGCGTCCGGCCAGGATCGTGCAGCGCTCGACGAGCGCGGCGACGCCGTCGCGCAGCTCGTGGCTGCTCTTCGGCCGAGCCGACGTCGTGCCACTTCTCCTCGGCCATCCTGGTCCTCCTACTCGACCGTCCACTCCTGGATGCCGGCCGACCACTGGGACTGCAGGCTGACTTCGAGGCGCAGGGCGCTCGTGGTGACGGGCTGGAACGTGACGCGGTTGAAGCGGTCGAGCTCGACACCGTACGCGGGCGCGGCCTCGACCAGCTTCCAGTCCTCGCCGCCCTTGTAGAGCACACGCCAGGAGGCCGGGGTGCGCACCTCGCCGGTGCCCGTGTCGTCGAGCCAGTAGACGTCGACCGTCGAGACGGTGCTCGGCTTCTCGAAGTCGTACTGGATCCACTCGCTGGTGCCCTTCTTCGGCCACCAGTGGAAGAAGCCGGCGGCGGCATCCTTCGACGAGCGGGGCTCGTCCTGGTCGTGGACCGCGCGCGGCTGGCGGCCGCCCGAGGACGACACTTTCGCCTGCGAGGCGAGGGTGGGCCGAGGCTGCGGACGCGCGCTCGTCTCACGGTTCGGGATCCAGACCGTCATCTCGCCGGCGCCGCGGTTGGCCCAGGCGTAGTAGGGGATGAGCGTCGCCTCCTGCTCGCGGTGCTCGACTTTGCCCCGCGCGTCGTAGGAGAGCGCAATCGCCTTCGCCGTCACCACCTGGACGCCGTTCAGGAGATCGGGCCGGAACTCGGTCGTGAGCGGCGACGTGTCCGACAGGAGCAGGTTGCGGACGTGGCCACCGGGGTTGTCGGGCCACTCGGCGGCATAGACGAGCGGCCCGCGCTGGACCGCCACGCGTCCGTGGTCGGCCTCGACGGAGGGATGCGCCAGGACGCGGCGCACGGGCATGGGCAGTCCGAGCTCGACGACGTCGCCTTTCTTCCAGAGACGCTCGACGCGCGCGAAGCCCTTCTCGAGGTCGAGGGGTACCACGGTGCCGTTGACCCGAAGCGTGACCGGCTCGGTCGAGGTGTCGGCGAAGCGATAGAGGTCGCTCGGGACGGCTTCACCGCGGGCCCAGCCCGGGACGCGTACGTGAAGTGCTAAGCGCGCGGGCGCCTCGGGCGCGAGCGTCAGGCGCACGGCGCCGTCCCAGGGATAGCGGGTGTCCTGGGTCAGGGCGACCCTGGGGCCACCGTCGATCGCGACGTCCGCCGTGGACGGGACGAAGAGGTTCACGTAGAGCCGGCCGCGCTGCTGCGCGTAGACGTAGCCGGGGAGCGAGGACAGGAAGCGCGTGATGTTCGAGGGGCAGCAGGCGACGCCGAACCAGGGGCTGCGCTGGTGCTGGCCGGACGACTCGAGCGGGTTCGGATAGAAGAACGACCGGCCGTCGAGCGAGACGCCGGAAAGCAGGCCGTTGTAGAGCGTCCGCTCCATCACGTCGAGATAGCGCGCGTCGGCGTGGAGCAGGAACAGGCGGTGGTTCCAGAAGTCGTTGCCGACGGCCGCGCACGTCTCGTTGTAGGCGCTCATGTTGGGCAGCTCGTAGTCGGAGCCGAACGCCTCGCCGCGCGAGGTGGCGCCGATGCCGCCCGTGACGTAGAGCTTCTGGCCGACCACGTCCTGCCAGATGCGGTCGATGGCAGAGGCGTAGGCCTCCTCGCCGGTGAGGGCGGCCACGTCGGCCATGCCCGAGTACATGTAGGTGGCGCGCACGGCGTGGCCGACGGCCTCGTCCTGCTCGACCACGCGCTGGTGCGACTGGTTGTAGGGCCGCGAGTGGGTGCTGCCCGGGCCGCGCGCGTCTAGCAGGAAGCGGGCGAGGTCCAGGTAGCGCGGGTCGCCGGTCGCGCGGTAGAGCTTGGCGAGGCCCATCTCGGTGATCTGGTGCCCGGGCCAGATGGTCTCCTTGCCGGGCCCGAACGTGCGGTCGAGGAGGCCCGCGCTGCGGATCGCGACGTCGAGCAGCGTGCGCTTGCCTGTCGCCTGGTAGTGGGCGACCGCGGCCTCGTAAAGGTGGCCGAGGTTGTAGAGCTCGTGGCTGTCGTCCTGCTCGAGCTCCCAGCGCTTCGTGCCGGCCCAGGGGTGCGGGTGCTCGGGGTCGATCGTGCGCGTCGTGTAGAGGTAGCCGTCCGGCTCCTGCGCTGCCGCGATCTTGACGATGAGCGCGTCCAGGTAGCTCTCGAGCTTCGGGTCGGGCGTGACGCTCAGGCTGTAGGCCGCGCCCTCGATCACCTTGTAGACGTCGCTGTCGTCGAAGGGATAGCCGGGCGGGCTCTTGTCGGCGAGCGGCTCGCCCCGCAGCACGGTCGCGGCGCGCTCGAAGAGCTGGACGCGCTTCGTCTCCTCGCATTTCTCGAACGCGAACGGGATCGTGACGGTGCGGTTCAGCTCGATCCGGGGCCGCCAGAAACTGTCGTTGAAGCGGACCGCGGTGAAGGGCACGGGTTTGACGGGATAGTCGCGGGCCGGCTCTGCCGCTCCGAGGCTGGCGGCGGCGGCGAGAAGGCCTGTGGCGCAGGTTGGCGGGGTCAGGCGCGGCATGGGCCGCATTATCACGCGGGCCGCCGTCGGATTGGCGCTCTTCTACCGACTGATCGAAGGGCGGCCTGTCGTGATCGCTTGGATCCGACCGTGGCCGGTCCCGGCAGGGCAGTGGTGCGGGGTATGCTTTCCGCCGCCATGGGCCAGACCCGGGTCGACCTTCAGCACCTGCTCGAGGACCTGCGCGACGCGTATCCAGACGCGATCGAGGAGACGATCCTTTCCGAGATCGTCGCGAACTCCCTCGACTGGGGGGCCACGAGCATTCGGGTCCTGACCGACCCCTCCGAGAAGACGGTCGTGGTGGTCGACGACGGCTGCGGCATGAGCCGGCGCGAGCTCGCTCGCTACCACGACCTCGCGGCGAGCAGCAAGACGCGCGGGGAGGGGATCGGCTTCGCTGGAGTCGGCATCAAGCTGGGCCTGCTGGTGGCCGAAGCCGTCCTCACCGAGAGCCGTCGCGGGCCGGTGCACGTCGCGTCACGGTGGCATCTCGCGTCGCGCCACAAGGCGCCCTGGCAGTGGGTGGCGCCGCCCGGCTGGGTAGGGGAGCGCGGCACCGCCGTGGGGTTGAGGCTGCGCAACCCGCTCTCGCCTCTTCTGGACGCGGGGTACGTCGAGAGCTGCCTGCGGGGGCACTTCGAGCCTCTGTTCGAGCCGGCCTTCGACACGATCCTGGCCGAGCGCTACCCGTCGGGTGTGGCCTTCCACGTGAACGGCCGGGCGATCGCGCGCGGCCATTCCACGAATGCGGGCGAACGGGCCACGCTCGTCGTGCGCCTGCCGCGCAAGCGCAAGCCGGCGGCCATAGGCTTCCTCGAGCGGGTGAGCGAGCCGCTGCCCGAGGATCGGCAGGGCCTCGCCGTCAGCACGCTCGGGAAGGTGATCCGCCGGGGCTGGGACTGGACCGGGCTTTCATCGGCGTCGCCGGCGCTCGTGGCCGGCCTGATCGAGGCCCCCGGGCTCTCGGCGGCGCTGACGCTCAACAAGGGTGATTTCCTGCGCACCGGCCGCCGCGGGATCACCTATCTCGCCTACCGCAAGGCGATCCAGGAGGCCATGCAAACCCAGCTCGCCGCGTGGGGCGAGGCGCGCGATCGCGAGGACACCGCGCGACGGCGCGCGACCCGTCCTCTCGAGCGCGACCTCGAGGCGGTACTGTTGGACCTGGCCGACGAGTTTCCGGCGCTCGCGGCGCTGGTGGAGCGGCGGCCCGGTGGACAGCGTCGCCTCCCCGTGGGCGCCCGCGCCGGAGCTGTCGACACGGCCGGCGTGGCGCGCGGCGCGCAGGCGGGCGAGAGCCAGGGTGCAAGCGGCGAGTCAGCAGCAGGCGAGAGCCCAGGGAATGGGCCGGCGACGTCGGCGAGCGAGACGACGGTCGATGCGCCTGTGCCCGTGGCGCAAGCCTCTGCCTCCAGCACGCTGCCGGATGCCGCGGGCGGCACGCGCCGCCCCACACGCTACGGCCTGGCCGTTGACTTCGAGGAACGTCCCGAGTCGCACGACCTCGGGCGGCTCGTGGAGTCAACCGTACTCGTCAACACGGCTCACCCCGCATTCGCACGTGCAGTCGCCTCGCGAGCCGAGGGGTACCACGCGGCGCTGACGGTCGCCATGGCGCTCGGGGCGGTCGCCGTCGAGCCCGCGGGGATACAGGCGTTCGTGACGACCTTCCTCGCGCGCTGGGGAGAGGCCGTCGGCCGTGACAAGCGACGCCGGCAGCCTCGCACCCGCGTGGGATCGTCGTAGCGTGGTCTTCAGTTGTACCATTTATGGCATCTAGTTTGGTGCCAGGAGGGCGAATGCGCATCGAGCACGACGTGAAGCCCGTGACCTACATGAAGACCAGGGCCGCGGAGCTACTCCGCTCGGTGGACGAGAGCCGTCGCCCCGTCGTCATCACGCAGAGCGGCGAGCCAAAAGGGGTCCTGATGGACATCGTGAGCTACCAGGAATTGCGGCAGGCGACGCTGCTCCTACGCCTGGTCGCTCAAGGCGAGGCCGACGTGCATGAAAACCGCACCGTGGCTCAAGAGCGGGTCTTCAAGACGCTGCGTCGGAGGCTGGCAAGGGGATGACCCGAAGGAGGGTGCGCTGGACGCGCTCGGCGCGTCGCGACCTCGAGGGCATCGTAGCGTACCTTGCGGACCGGTGCCCCCAGGCTGCGCTAGCGACACTCGATCGGCTCGAGGCGCGGGCGAAATCGCTCACCACGCTGGCGGATCGGGGGCGCGTCGTCCCCGAGCTCCGTCGCTTGCACATTCGACAGTATCGCGAGCTTCTGGTGCCCCCCTATCGCGTGATCTATCGAGTCTCCGGAGCGCTGGTCTGGGTTCTCGTGCTCGTCGATGCCAGACGGAATCTGGAAGACGTCCTCCTGGACCGCCTGATCCGGGTCGAGGGGCAGGAGCAGTGACGAGAGACTGAGCGAGGGCGAACGAACGAGCCGGCAGCGTCGTAGTAGAGTTGACGGACCGCGGCCGGCCCGGCTGGTGGCAGGAGATCGAGCATGGCAGGGAAGAAGAAGCACAAGAAGGCGGGGAAGAAGTCGAAGAAGGCCGCTAGGAAAGCCGCCAAGAAGGCCCGGAAGGCCGCCAAGAAGGCTCCTCGGAAAGCCGCGAAGAGCGCCGCCCGAAAGGTCACGAGGAAGGCGAAGGCCACCCGCAAGGCCGCCGCACCGGCGAAGAAGGCCCGCCAGCAGCCCGAGAGCCTGAGGCTGCGGTCGGCCGGGCCGAGCTTCACGGTCAGCGACCTGCAGAAGAGCCTGACCTTCTACCGCGACGTGCTGGGCTTCACGCCCCGAGAGCGCTGGGAGAAGGACGGTGCGCTCCAGGGGATCGAGCTCGTGGCCGGCAGCGTCACCTTCTGGCTCGGCCAGGACGACTGGAAGAAGGGCCGCGACCGCGTGAAGGGCCTGGGCTTCCGCATGTACTGCGCCACGTCGCAGGACATCGACGCTCTCGCCGCGCGGGTCAGGGCCGGCGGCGGGACGATCGTGGACGAGCCGAAGGACGAGCCGTGGGGCGGGCGGGCCTTCGGCGTGCGCGATCCCGACGGCTTCACGACCACGTTCGCGAGCGGAATGTAGCGGAGCTGCGCCAGCGACGGACGGTCCCAGTCGATTTTTCTCTGGACAATTCTGGGGCCGCCCGGGCAAAATACTTGGCCTTGGGAGCAGTGAACTCGTGAAACCCCTGTCCATCAACCCGCCGGCACCCGTGAAGGGCGCGATCGCCATCGCGTCCGTCACCGATGCCGTCTTCTTCGGGGAGGACGCTGCACCCTAGACCCGGCCTGAGCTCGCCGCCATTCAAAGGCCTTCCGAGGGTGCCAACCCCGGAAGGCCTTTTTTGTTTGGTCCGAGCGTGGACCCCGGGTTCGTGGAGCGGAGAAGACGATGCACGACACGCAACGCAAGGGAGAGCTGGACGCGACGTCGGCGCTGGAGTTCGAAGGAAGGAGTGCCAGATCGCGCTTGCGGTCCGCCTGGACGCTGCTCAAGCAGGCCGTCCAGGGCACGCAGCAGGACTACACGGAAGGCAGCCTGAACCGGGCCGTCTTCCTCCTGTCAGTGCCGATGATCCTCGAGATGGTGATGGAGTCCGTCTTCGGCGTGCTCGACGTGTACTTCGTCGGGCGGCTCGGGCCGGACGCCGTCGCGGCGGTGGGGCTCACAGAGTCGTTCCTGGCGATCGTCTTCGCGGTGGCGATCGGGCTGTCGATGTCGGTGACGGCGCTCGTGGCCCGGCGCATCGGCGAGAAGGACGAGGAGCAGGCGGCCCGGACCGCGGTGCAGGCGATAGCACTCGGGGTCGCGGCGTCCGTGCCGTTCGCGCTCGCGGCGTTCTGGACGCGGGAGCTGCTCGGGCTCATGGGCGCGCCGGCCTCCGTGATCGAGATCGGCTGGGGCTACACCGCCTGGATGCTGGGCGGCAACGCCTCGATCATGCTGCTGTTCCTGATCAACGCCGTCTTCCGCGGCGCGGGCGACGCGACAATCGCGATGCGCTCGCTGTGGCTCGCCAATGCCGTGAACGTCGTGCTCGATCCCTGCCTGATCTTCGGGCTCGGGCCGTTCCCCGAGCTCGGGGTGACGGGCGCGGCGATCGGGACCACGATCGGTCGCGCGGTGGGTGTCGCGTACCAGCTGCGAGCGCTCGGTTCGTCGCGCGGGCGGATCAGAATCGCACGCCGGCACCTGCGGCTCGACCGCGGCCTAATGCTGCACCTGGCGAAGGTGTCGGTGGGCGGCATCGGGCAGTTCCTGATCGGCACCGCGAGTTGGCTCGGCCTGGTGCGGATCCTGACTCCCTTCGGTGCCCCGGCGCTCGCCGGCTACACGATCGCGCTGCGGATCATCATCGTGGCGCTCCTGCCGTCGTGGGGCATGAGCAACGCCGTGGCGACGCTGGTGGGCCAGAACCTCGGGGCGGGGAAACCCGACCGGGCCGAGCGCAGCGTGTGGCTCGTCGGCCTCTACAACATGGCGTTCCTGCTGGGCGTGATGCTGGTGTTCCTGTGGGGAGGCGAACCGCTGATCGCCGTGTTCACGTCCGACCCGGCGGTGCAGGCGCTCGGCGGCACTTGCTTGAGGGTGGTGAGCTACGGCTACGCCTTCTACGCCTGGGGCATGGTGCTGGTGCAGGCCTTCAACGGCGCAGGGGACACGGTCACGCCCACCTGGATCAACCTCGGCTGCTACTGGTGCTTCCAGATTCCGCTCGCCCTCGGCCTGGCGCGAGGGCTCGACTGGGGTCCGACCGGCGTCTTCCTCGCGATCACGATCGCGGAAGCGCTGCTCGCGGTGGTGGGGCTCCTGGTCTTCCGGCGCGGGGCGTGGAAGGCGCAGGTCGTGTAGCGCGGACCGAGGGACGGGCCGGCTATCGGCTAGGTCTGACAGGTCGGGCAGTAGTGGGAGGATCGCTGGCCCAGGACGCGCCTGCGGATCGCCGTGTGGCAGCGAGGGCAGGGCTCGCCTTCGCGGCCGTAGACGCGGCGCTCATCCTGGTAGGCACCCGAGTTGCCGTCGGGTTGCACGTAGTCGCTGATGCTGCTGCCGCCGGTGGCGATCGAGCGGCGCAGCACCTTGCGGATGGCCTTAGCAATTCGGTCGCATTCCTCGCGCGAGACCCGGCGCCCAGGGCGCGTGGGCCGTACGGCCGCCAGGAAGAGCGCCTCGTCGGCGTAGATGTTGCCGACGCCGGCGAGGAGCGCCTGGTCGAGCAACAGCGACTTGATCGGCACCCGCCGCGTCCGGACCGCGGCGAACAGCCGCCGGCCGCTCGCGGCGAGAGCGTCCGGCCCGAGCCGCTCGAGGCGCGCGGAGGCCTCGTCGGGCCTCATGAGCTGGACCTTGCCGAACTTGCGCGCGTCGCGGAAGAAGACGTCCGGGCCCCCGTCGTCGAACCGCAGGCGCAGGTGCGTGTGCTTGTCCGGCCGGAACTCACGGACCTGTTCCTCGGGTGTGAGCGAAGCCCCTGCGGTGGAGGAGAGCAGCCGCACGCCCGGGACACCCGCGCCGAAGATCTGGCCCGTCATGCCCAGGTGCAGCAGCAGGCGCTCGCCGTTGTCGAGGCGCGCCAGCAGGTACTTGCCGACGCGGTCGAGCCCTTCGAAGCGCCGTCCGGGCAGCTTCCGACGCAGCACGGCCGGGGGAGTGAGGAAGAAGTAGCTCGGGAGGCTGGTCACGACACGAGCGACGCGGCGGCCGACGAGTAGCGGCTCCAGCTGCCGCCGCGTGACCTCGACCTCGGGAAGCTCGGGCACGCGGGTCAGGCTAGCACGGCGGCGTCTCGGGGTTTCGGACCTGCGCTGTCCGGGGGCCGAGCGACAATTGCGCCGTTGGTCGCGCCGTCCGCCCTTGCCTCACACCTGCCTGCGGGTGGCCCCACGGGATATAGACTGGAGGTCGATCATGGGCACGCGCAAGGCTCCGTCCGCGCCGCAGTGGCAGGTGATCCTGGAGGACATCCGATCGCAGAACCGAACGACGATGGAGGCCGTCGAGGCCTTCCGACAGTCGATCGAGGAGCGAATCGACCGCCTGGATGGTGACAGCAAGGACCGCGACGGGCTCCTGGCTCTCGCCATCACCGATCTACGACGAGAGGTCAGGCAACAGGGGTCCGATCTGACCGAGCTGAAGCGGATCGGCCTGAAGCATGGCGGCGACATCGGCGAGCTGAAGGAGCTGGGCTTGCGCCATAGCAGCGATATCGCCGAGCTGAAGGAGCTCGGCAAGGGTCAGAGCCACGACATCCGCGAGCTGAAAGTGACCGTGCAGGAAAACACGGTCGAGCTGCGGAACCTGTCCCAGAGAGTCGACGCCTTGAACCGGCTCGAAGAGCGAGTGGCCGCTCTGGAGAAGCGGGCCTAGATCCGGCTCCGGGCCCCTTCGAGGGCCTCCGGGCCGAGGGTCCGGGCCAGCGCGACGAGCTCGAGGCATCGGGCGTGCAAGACGGCAGCATCGGCGTTCCGCTGGCCGTCGAGGCGAGCCTCCTCGAGGTCGAGGGGCTTGCGACAGACGGCGCAGCGGCCGTGCTGGAGCGCGAGGAGCTCCTGGCGGTGCTCGAGGTCCGCGGCGTCGGGGCCGCGTTCGGAAAGCCGCCGGTGGGCCTTGTAGAGGGACATCCATTCGCGGTGCTGCGCGCTCTCACGCTGGCCGGCCGGGAACGGCGGCAGGCCTTCGTCGTTGAGCGCGACACTGTAGCGGCCGCAGTATTCAGCCAGGCGATCGCGGAGCTCTTGCGGGGTTAGGCGAGGCCGGCCACGGCGAGGGCGATCGGACGGCAAGTGGACGGCGGCGCGATGCAGCGCCTGGGATGGAGAGGGAGGGACGGAGTCGGAAGCGCGACCGGGGCGCTTGGTCATACTGGTGGAGGAGAACCTACCAAATGCAGCAGAATATTGTCAAGTAATATGGAACTTATATAAGATACATTAGCGGAAGTAGAAAATGACGAGGAATCGGCTCGAAAGCGAGGCTCAAGGAAGGTTGAAGCAACCCCAGGTCATGGCCGCAGCGGCCAGCGCCGCCCGTGTCACTCCCCCCAACTCCGTCCGGACAGAGTGACCTAAGCCACTTCCCGAGCATTCGGGACGCAAGTGCGCTCGATTATTGGCTTGCCGCCGGCCCCGTGGACTCGGCTACAATAGCCGGCCGGAGACGGCACGCAAGGGAGACCGAATGGCCAAGAGAATCCTCATCGTCGACGATCACGTGCCGACGCGTGCGCTGATCCGGACGATCCTCGAAGCCGAGAAGACGGAGCAGTTCGAGGTCTTCGAGGCGGGAACCGGCACCGAGTGCCTGAAGGCAGCCGACAAGCAGGGGCCCTTCGACCTGATCCTGCTCGACGTGAACCTGCCGGACATGGACGGCTACTCGGTGTGCCGCGCCTTGCGCCACGTCGACAAGAAGGTCCCGATCGTGTTCGTGACGGCCAAGGGCGACCTCAAGGACTACACCGCGGGACGCGAGGCGGGCGGCGACTCGTACCTCGTGAAGCCCATCGCGCGCGCGGCGCTGCGCTCGATCGTCAACCTGTTCACTTCGATCGAGCGCGCGAAGCGGGCGTCCCACTAAGTAATGATCACCTCGGCGGCGAGCGGGCCGCTCGGCCACATTGCTCTCGTCCACGAGGACCCGGAGCGCGCCGAGGACCTCGCGCGGCTGCTGCGCACGGCGGGTCACCGCGTCACGGTCGTCGTCCCGGGCCGCCGCATCGTCCAGGGCGTCGTCGACTGCTCGCCGGACCTGCTGCTCGCCTCGCACTCGCTCGTCGATCCGCCGATGTCTTCCGTGGTGAAGGGCGTGCGCCAGGCGCTCGGCACCGACGTGCGGATCCTGGTGCTCTATGGCTTCGACCCGCAGGGCGTGCCGGGCGACGTCGACGACGTGCAGCGCGCCGAGCCGCTGCAGCCGACCGAGCTGCAGATCCGCGTGTCGCGGCTGCTGCAGGAGCTCGCCGAGCGCCGCGTGCTCCAGAAGAAGACGAGCGAGCTGCTCGGCCTCTACAAGATGTCCTGGGCCTTCTCGCTCGCCGGCGGCGCCGACGCCCTCTACGCCCACCTCTCGCGCCACAGCGCCGAGATGCTCAAGGCCGAGCGCGGGCTGGTGATGCTGTACGACGGCGAGCGCCGCCAGCTCGTGGGCCAGGTGCCCGGCTTCGGCCTCACACCCGAGCAGGTGCGGCGCGTGCGCTACTCGGTCGACGGCGAAGCCGACGGGCGCTGGAACTTCAGGAAGAACGGGCCGCTGCTCTCGAACAAGGCGCAGGCCGACACCCGCCTGCTGCCGGAGTTCGTGGGCGAGCTTGGCCTGCAGTCGCTGATGGTCGCGCCGATCACGCGCGGGCCGAAAATCCTGGGGCTCTTGGCGGTGGCCGATCGCGTGGGCCGGGCACCCTTCGCCGACGAGGACCTGAACCTGCTGATCGCGCTCGCCGGCCAGGCCACGATCGCGGTCGAGAACCTGCGGCTGCACGAGGAGATCAAGAAGGCCAACCTGCTGCTGCAGGAGTACGACCGGTTGAAGAGCGAGTTCGTCGGGATCGTGGCGCACGACTTCCGTCGCCCGCTGATGGCGATCCGCGGCTTTGCCGAGCTCGTGGCCGAGGAACCGGATCTGCCACCCGAGACGCGGCTCGAGTTCATGCGCACCGTGATCAACGAGACCGACCACCTGGCGCTGCTCGCCAACGACACGCTGCTGATCACGCAGATCGAGACCGGCCAGCTGAGCTACAACTTCCGCGAGGTGGACGTCGGGCCGTTCCTGCTCGAGGCGGTCCCGCTCGGTCTCTCCGACCACTCGGTGCTGATGGACGTTCCCCCCAACTTCCCCAGGATCTGGGCCGACCCCGACCGCCTGCGCCAGGTGCTCAACAACCTGGTCTCGAACGGCATCAAGTACTCGACCGCCGGCAGCTCGGTGGTGGTGCGGGTGCGCGAGCGCGGCACGCAGCACATCGTGATCGAGGTCGTCGACCACGGTCTCGGCATCCCACACGAGCAGGTGGGCAAGCTGTTCCAGAAGTTCGCGCGCGTGCGCACCGAGGACCACCTCAAGGTCTCGGGCACCGGCCTGGGGCTCTACATCTCGCGGCTCATCGTCGAGGGCCACGGCGGCCAGATCTGGGTCGAGTCGGAGCTCGGCAAGGGCAGCACGTTCGGCCTCGCGCTGCCGGTCGATGCCCGCACGGCGCAGCGCGCCCCCGCAGCGAGTGCCGACCGGGCGGACTCCCCCACCGCGATCGAGAAGAAGCCAGCCGAGCGCGCCTGAACGCTGGCCCCCGTGCCCCCGCTAGCGAAGCAGGCGTTCCACCTCCGAAAGCCGCGGTTCGATGGTCACGGGCGGGTTGCGGCGCGCGCCAGGCCGCGCGTGGAATTCCATCACGGCCCCGGGGTCCTTGAGCACGTGGCCGGTCAGGATCGCCACCACGGAGTCGCCGCTTCGGATCACACCCTCGCCCACCAGCCGCCGGACGCCGGCCACTGAGGCCGCCGAGGCCGGCTCGCAGCCGACGCCGGCGGCGTCCACGACCGCTTTCGCCTCGAGAATCTCCCGGTCGCTCACGGCCGTGACGACGCCGCGGCTGTCGCGGATCGCCCGCACCGCGCGATCGTGGCTCGCCGGGTCGCCGATGCGGATGGCCGTGGCGACCGTCTCGGCCCGGACGCGGTAGCGCTTCGCGAAGCCGCCGCGGTAGCTCCGGTAGAAGGGGCTCGCGCCCTTGGCCTGGACGCACGCGAGGCGCGGCAGGTGGCGGATCAGCCCGAGCGCGCGCGCTTCTGCGAGAGCCTTGCCGAAGGCGGCCGTATTCCCGAGGTTGCCCGCCGGCACGACGATCCAGTCCGGCGGATCCCATCCTCGCTGCTGCAGGAGCTCGAAGACGATCGTCTTCTGCCCCTCGATCCGCCAGGGGTTGATCGAGTTGAGCAGCGCGATCCCCAGCTTCTCGTGGGCCTCCCGCAC
Organism: Vicinamibacteria bacterium; assembly: GCA_035283305.1. Taxonomy (GTDB): domain Bacteria; phylum Acidobacteriota; class Vicinamibacteria; order Fen-336; family Fen-336; genus DATBSL01. The sequence goes on from DATEUE010000238.1 coordinate 19,790, forward strand.
GAGCGCGAGGCAGCCGTCGAAGTCCGTGTTCACCAGTAGCGTCCGGGCTCCGTAGGCGAGCGCTTGGGCGAGCTTGCCGGCGGCGACCTGGCCCGCCGGAACGAATACGAGCGCCTTGAGCCTGGCCTGCGCCGCGTAGGCCGCCATCGAGGCCGAGGTGTTCCCCGTGGACGCGCACGCGACCGCGCTGGCGCCCGAGCGGCTCGCGTGGCTGACGGCGACCGTCATGCCGCGGTCCTTGAAGGAACCGGTGGGGTTGTGGCCCTCGTGCTTCAAGGCGAGCTCGCCGTGGCCCACGAAGCGTGCGATCGCCTCGCGACGCAGAATCGGCGTGCGCCCCTCGGGGTGCGTGACGACCACCCCGCGGCCGGGCAGCAGCAGCTCACGGAAGCGCCACACGCCGCTGTCCTCGACCGCCGGATCGCCCTGGCGCAGCCTGCGGTCGAAGCGGGCGCGCAGGGTGCGGCCCGGCTCGCGCGGGCGCTGGACGACGTCGAGCAGGCCGCCGCACGGGCAGCTCGAGCGTCGGCTGAGCGCCGGCAGCACCTCCCCGCACGCCGCGCACACGAGCTTGGCGCTCATTCGAGCCTCGCGCCCCGATCATCCACGCCGGCGACGTGGACCGCGGAAGCGACGCCCTCGCCCTCGTACGCGGCGGCGACGGCGCGAGCGACCGCGTCGGCCCGCGCCGCGGGCGCCAACGCCAGCAGCGTGGGCCCGGCCCCGCTCACCGCGACGCCGAAGGCCCCCGCCCCGAGCGCCGCCTCGCGCGCCGGCGCGAACCCGGGATAGAGCGGGATCCGCCGCGGTTCGGCGATGCGGTCGACCATCGCGGCTTCGATGAGCTCCCCGTCGCCGCGCTCGAGCCCGAGCACGAGGCCCGCGAGCGCCGCGGCCTGCGCGACCGCGTCGGCCCGCGGCACGCTCTCCGGCAGCACCGAGCGCGCGTGCGCGGTCAGGACGCCGTAGGCGGGCGTCACGAACACGAGCCGCAGCGACGAGTGAACGCCCACTCTCGTGTAGCGCAGCGGCTCGGCGCCGAGCACGACCACGGCGCCGCCGAGCAGCGACGGCGCGGCGTTGTCGGGGTGGCGGCCCGCGACCACGGCTTCGGCCTCGATCGCGCACCGCAGCAGCTCGGCCTCGCCCAGGGACCCGCCGAGGAGCGCGTGCGTCGCAAAGGCGCCCGCGACGGCCGACGCCGCGCTGCCGCCGAGGCCGCCCGAGAGCGGCAGGCCCTTCTCGATCACGAGCTCGACCCCGTCCTGCTCGCGCCCCAGCCGGCGCAGCACCTCGGCCGCGCCGAGCGCCGCCGTGTTGAGCGTGGCTTCGCGCGGGATGCGCGTGTCCGAGACCGACAGAACGCGGACGCCGGGCCGCGCGGCCCGGCTCGCGCTCACGCGGTCGCCGATCCCCGCGACGGCGATCCCGAGGCAGTCGAAACCCGGTCCCACGTTGGAGGTGGAGCCCGGAGCGTAGGCGGTCACGCGGTCCATGGCAGCCGCACACGATACCGCAACTCGGGGCGTTTCGGGGCTGCGTGCTAGGATCGCTCGATGTCCCTCCTCGGAGGAATCTCGCTCTCGCGACCGCGTCTTCTCGACCGCTACATCGTGCGCGAGATGGTCGCCCCGACCGGGATCGGCCTGCTGGTCTTCACGTTCGTGCTGCTGATCGACCAGATCCCGCGGCTGCTGGCCGTGCTGGTGGCGCGCAGCGCCGACCTCACCACGATCCTGCGGGTGTTCCTGAACCTGCTGCCCTCGATCCTGGCGATCACGATCCCGATGGCCTTCCTGCTCGGGGTGCTGCTGGCCTTCGGACGCATGGCGAGCGACAGCGAGATCGTCGCGCTGCGCGCGGTCGGCGTGAGCCCGCTACGGCTGCTGTCGCCGGTGATGATGCTCGCGATCGTGATGACGGCGGTCACGTTCTACATCAACGCGGTGGCGCTTCCGGCCGCCAACCAGGCCCACCGCGAGATCGTGTTCTCGCTCGTGGTCAGCAAGGCGCGCACCGACGTCAAGGCGCGCACCTTCACCGACAACCTGCTGCCCGGGCGCATGATGCTCTACGTCCAGGACATCGAGCCCGGCACGGGCCTGTGGAAGAACCTGCTGATCCACGACACGCGCGACATCGCGGAGTCGAAGCTGATCCTGGCGCGCACGGGCGAGCTGGT
>DATEUE010000239.1:0-13858 GCA_035283305.1 Vicinamibacteria bacterium
CTCGGCACCCGACGGGACGGTGACGACGCTCGGGCGCGGCGGCTCGGACCTGACCGCGACGCTCGTCGCGCGCGCGCTCGGTGCCGTGCGCGTCGTGCTGTGGAAGGACGTGGCGGGCATCCTGACCGCCGACCCGCGCGCGGTACCCGACGCGCGGCTCCTGCCGCAGCTCGACCAGCGCGAGGCCGCCGAGGTGGCCTACTTCGGCGCGAAGGTGCTGCACCCGCGGGCGCTGATCCCGCTCGACGGCACCCGCATCGTGCTGCAGGTGCGCTCCTTCGTGCACCCGGAGCGGCCCGGGACGGAGATCTCGACCCGCCGCACGCTGGCCGACTACCCGGTGAAGGCGCTCGCCACGATCCGCGAGCAGGCGCTCGTGACCGTGACCGGCAAGGGCCTGATGGGCGTGCCGGGCATGGCCGCGCGCATCTTCGCCGCGATCCACGCCGAAGGCCTCTCGGTGTCCACGATCTTCCAGTCGTCCTCGGAGAGCTCGATCGGCTTCACGCTGCCGGGGGTGGAAGCGCCGCGGGCGAAGTCGGCGCTCGAGACGGCGTTCCGGCAGGAGCTGGACGCCGGCCTCGTCGACGGGGTGAACGCGCGGACGGGCGTAGCCGTGATCGCGGTGGTCGGCCGCGGCATGGCCGGCACGCCGGGCGTCGCGGCGCGTGTGTTCTCGGCTCTGGCGGCCGGCCGCGTCAACGTGATCGCGATCGCGCAGGGCTCCTCCGAGCTCAACATCTCCTTCGTCGTCGATGAGGCCCAGGCCAGGGACGCGGCCCGTCGGGTGCACGCGGCCTTCCAGCTCGCCAAGATCGGCGGCGGGCGCCCGCCGGGTCGCAGCACAGACGTCGTGCTGCTCGGCTTCGGACGCGTCGCGCGCGCGCTCGCGGCGATGGCGGGGCGCACCGGCGATGGACGGATCCGGATCGTGGCCGCGCTCGACCGCTCGGGGTACGTGTTCGATCCGCGCGGCCTTTCGCGCGGCCGCCTGCTCCGCCTGGCCGCGGGCAAGGACCGGGGAGCGCTGCTCGCCGGGCTCGGGGGCCGCAGCGCCTCGGCGCACGCAGCGCTCCACGAGATCGCCGCGCACGCGGTCTCGCGGCCGGTGCTCGTGGACCTCACCGCCGAGGAGACCGGCGATTTGTTGCTGGACGCGATCGCGCAGGGCTTCGATCTCGTGCTGGCCAACAAGAAGCCGTTGGCCGGCGACGCGGCGGCGTACGCGCGCCTGCTGAGCGCGGCCGCCTCGGCGTCCCGCCGCCTGCGCTACGAGGCGACCGTCGGCGCGGGCCTGCCGGTAATCGACACCTTCCGCAAGCTCGTCGAGAGCGGCGACCGCGTGCTGCGGGTCGAGGGCTGCGTGAGCGGAACGCTGGGATTCGTGCTCTCGTCGCTCGAGAGCGGCTCGAGCTTCTCGGCCGCGGTTCGTGAAGCGGTCGCGCGCGGGTACGCCGAGCCCGATCCCCGCGACGACTTGTCGGGCGCGGACGTGCTGCGCAAGGGCCTGATCCTGGCGCGGCTGCTCGGGTACTCGGGCCGGGCCCCCCACGCCGAGAGCCTGGTGCCGCGGGGGCTCGCGGGGCTTCCGCTCGCGCGCTTCATGGAGCGACTCCCGGAGCACGACGAGGCGTGGCGGCGCCGGGTCGCCGCGCAGGCGGCCCGCGGTCGGGTGCTCCGCTACGTCGTGGTCGCGACCGCGCGCGGGGTCCGGGCGGGGCTCAAGGCCGTTCCGCGCGGCTCGGAGATCGGCGCGCTCTCCGGCACTCGCAACCTGCTGTCCTTCACCACCCGGCGTTACCGGAGCGAGCCTCTGGTCGTGGCCGGCCCCGGGGCCGGGCCTGAGGTGACCGCGGCCGGCATCCTGAACGACATCCAGTCTCTGGCGAGCGAGTAGCCGCTTCGGCTGACGAGCGTTCGGGGCCGCCTGCTATGATGGTTTCGTGAAGTCGCACCACTATTGGAAGGCCGTCGATTCGTTCAAGGGGCAGCTGCGCGAGGCCGTCCCGCACGCGGAATTGAAGGCCCTCCACGCCCGCAGTGGACCGCGCCACCTCGCCTACGCCGCGCGCCAGTTCGCGATCATCGGCGCCTGCAGCTACGCGCTGTGGCACCTGACGAGCCCCTGGCTGTGGCTGCCGTTCGCCGTGCTGCAGGGCTTCACCTTCTTCAACATGACGACCCTGCTGCACGAGGTCGTGCACAACTCGGTGTTCGATCACCGGCGCAACGGCTGGAACCGCGCGCTCGGCCTCGTCTACGCGAGCACCAGCGGGATCTCGGCCAGCCAGTTCACGCGCTGGCACCTCGACCACCACGACAACCTCGGCTCGTGGGAGGACGACCCGAAGCGCCACTGGCTCTCGCCGAAGCGCAACGCCCGCTGGTTCAAGCTGCTCTACTGCACGCCGGCGCTGATCCCGCTCTACTTCCGCGCGGCGGCCAGCGAGGCGCGCTCCTATCCGACGTCGCTCAAGCGGACGATCGCGCTCGAGCGGGCCGCGACGGTGCTGCTGCAGCTGAGCGTCGCCGTCGCGCTCGGACACTTCGGAGGCTGGGGCGTGCTGCTGCGGGTGTGGGCGATCCCCTACTTCCTGGTCTTCCCCGTCGCGTTCACGCTCAACCGCCTGGGCCAGCACTACGACATCGACCCGACCCACCCGCTCAAGTGGTCGACCGTGATGGCGCCGAGCCGGATCTGGGACTTCCTGTTCGTCTACTCGAACTATCACGCCGAGCACCACTACTTCCCGAGCGTGCCGTTCTACAACCTGCGAAAGCTCCACCTGCGGCTGCGGCCGCTATATGCCCAGCTCGGCCTCAAGACCCACAGCTACCGCGAGATCGTCTGGGAGTGGTTCGTCAGGAACCGCGCGCCCCACAGCGACTGGGACAAGGCCGCTCAGCCGGCTGACACCGGGGCCGCCGTACACCCCGCCTGACCCCTCACTTCTTCCTGCGGCGCTCCTCGGCCTCGGCGATCCAGCCCCGGCGCAGCATGTCGGGCGCCACGCTCGACAGGTACGGCTTGATGTCCAGGATCGGCGTGCCGTCGAGCATGTCGAGCCCGCGTACCTGGAGCCTTGGCCCGCTTCGGCCCAGCAGCTCGACGACGCTGAGCCCGATCGGGTTGGGCCGGCGCGGGGAGCGCGAGGCGAAGACACCGTGCGGGAGCTCCTCGTCGAGCGGCACCCGCGCGACGAGATCGAAGCCCTCCGCGCGGTCGAACACCCACAGCACGAAGAGATGCGAGAAGCCCTCGATGTCCTGGAGGCCCGGCGCGAGCTCGGGCCGCAGCTCGAGCGTCCCCTCCGCGCGGTGCTCGGCTCCGGGCCCCTTCGGTATCTGCGTGCGATCGGCATAGGGGCTTCGCACGAAGCCGATCGGCCGCATCTCGAAGACCCGCTCCAACTCGGAATTCATCGCGCCAAGAGGCTACCATTCGCGCGTGGCGCTGCCGATCGACTCCGAAACCCGGCTGCTGGTGCTGACCGGCGCCGGGGTCTCCGCCGAGAGCGGTATGCCGACGTTCCGCGACGCCAACGGCCTGTGGGAGAACCACGCCATCGAGCAGGTCGCGACCCCCCAGGGCTTCGAGGAGGACCCGGCGCTCGTCTGGCGCTTCTACTCGGAGCGGCGCCGCAAGGCCAAGGGCGTGAAGCCGAACCCGGGACACCTGGCACTGGCCGAGGCCGAGGAGCGGATGGGTGACCGTTTCCTGCTCGTCACGCAGAACATCGACGGCCTCCACCAACGGGCGGGCAGCCGGCGCGTGATCGAGATCCACGGGAGCCTGTTCCGCACGCGCTGCCACGGCTGCGACTGCGAGCCGTTCGCGGACGAGCGCGAGCACGTCCTGGTCCCTTCGTGCGAGCTCTGCGGCGGGCAACTGCGGCCCGCGGTCGTGTGGTTCGGGGAGATGATCGACCCCGTCATCCTGCGCGCGATCGGCCGCTTCGTGGAGGAGGCGCGGCACGGCCACTTCGTGTTCCTGGCGGTCGGCACGTCGGGTGCCGTCTACCCCGCGGCCGGGCTGGTGATCGAAGCCCGCGGAGCGGGCGGCGAGACCTGGCTGGTCAACGCCGAGCCTGCGGAGAACCGCGGCGCCTTCCACCACTTCGTGCAGGGCCCGAGCGGCCAGATCCTGCCGGAGCTCTTCGAGTGGCGCTGAGAAGAGCCGTGCCCTCTACCTCTCGAAGAGCGGGGGCGACGAGGCGGCCGCTCGCGCGTCGATGACGGCCACGCTCGACAAGTCCTGGAACTACTACCAGCGGGCCCACCTCCACGCGGGTGCGATCGGATCGGTGGTCATCGGCCTCTGCCTCGCCCTCGCGCATGTCGACGGCCGGCGCGGCCTCAGGCGGATCGTGTCGTTGCTCCTGGGGTTTGGCGCCCTCGGCTACTCCTCGTTCTGGGTGCTGGCCGCGCGCCGCGCGCCGGGCCTCGCCTCCACCGGTGCGGCCAAGGAGTCCCTGGCCTGGCTGGCGACGCCCTCGGCGGTCGCGCTCGCCGTCGGCCTCGTCCTCTCCCTGGGCCTGCTCGTGGCGTCGCTCGACGGGGACGAATCCTAGGACCTGGGCGTCAGCGGCTCGACGCCCCGAGCTCCCTCGCCAGATCGGCCGCGTGCTCCACTTCCTCGAGCAGCCACATCAGGTAGCGCACGTCGGCGATCACGTTCCGCGCCACGTCCGGGTTGTAGCCGAAGTCGTTGGCGACGTTCTCCCAGACGCGGTCGAAGTTCACGCCGACGAGCCGCCCCTCGCCGTCGATGACCGGGCTGCCGGAGTTGCCGCCCGTGGTGTCGCAGTCGGCCAGGATCGCGATCGGGACCGAGCCGGAGGCCGGCTCCGCCCAGCGCCCGAACCGCTTCTGCGCGTGCGCCTCGCGCACGGGCGCCGGCAGGTCGAACGGCTCGACGCCGGTGTGCTTGTCGACGGCGCCCGCGAGCGTCGTGTGGGGCGACATGTGAACCGCCTCGCGCGGCGAGTAGCCGCGCACGCGGCCGAAGCTCACCCGCAGCGAGCCGTTCGCGTCGGGCGCTACGGGCCGGCCCGCCTCCCCGATGACGGCCCGGCGCCACGCGGGGCGCAGGCGCAGCGTCGCGCCCTCGGCCGCATCGTTTCGCTCCTTGAGCGCCTTGCGCTCCGCGTCGATCGCAAAGCCCAGCGCCAGCAGCGGATCCTGGCGGGCTCGCAGCGCCGCGGGGGTCTCCTCGAACATGGCCTGGCGCGCGGCGAGCTCGAGGACGCGCGAGGCCGCGTAGAGCGAGCCGATCTTTGCGTCGAGCGCGGCGTCGTCAGCCGCCGCCGCGAACAGGGCGTCCACCGCCTTCATGCGCTGGTCCCCGGGCAGGGAGAGGGCGCGCTTCAACCACGACCGGAACAGCTCCCGGTCGACCGCCTCGGCGTAGCGCTTCTGGTCGCGCTCGAGCTCGGCGCGCATCCGCGCGAGATCGCGCTCCATGTAGCCGGGCTCGCGCTCCGCGTCCGGCTTCACGCCTTCGGTGGCACGCCGCGCCAGCTGCGCCGGCCAGCGCAGTCCGCGCGGGCCGCGGGCGACCAGGTCGAGCAGGAAGTCGCGCTGCCAGGTGCGCAGGCGAGCCGCGTTCAGATCGGCGAGCTCCCGGTACGCGGCTAGCGCGGCCTTTGCGTCCGGCTGGCGCTCCGCCCAGGCCGCCACGCGCGCGTCGGCCGCGCGCTGCTTGTCGACGATGCGGCCGCGGCGCAGGCCGGCGATCTGGCCCTCGGCGTTCTTGCGCCGGTTCTCGAGGGTGCGCAGGTCGTCCACGGTCGCGATCGCGACCTCGGGGGAGCCGGCACTCTCCGCCTCGATGATCCCGATCCACTCGGCGTTCAGGTCGCGCAGCGTCGGGAAGTAGAGCTCCTCACGCTCCTTCATCTCGTCGGCGATCCACGAGCGGTAGGAGCGACCCGGGTAGCCGAGCACGGCGACCGCGTCGCCCTCGCGCACGCCCCGCGTCGCGACCGGGAAGAAGTAGCGCGGGCGGTAGGGCTGGCCGTCCTTGTAGGCGCGCAGCAACGAGAAGTCGCCGGTGTGCCGGGGCCAGCTCCAGTTGTCGACCTCGCCGCCGTAGTTGCCCACCCCCAGGGGCGGCGCGTACACGAGACGCACGTCGCTGAGCTCCTCGAACTCGGTGAGCGTGAAGAAGAGCCCCCCGTCGAACTCCGCGAACTGGCAGCGCGTGGCGGGCTCCGCCTCGCACTCCGCCACGAGCCGCTTCTGCTGCGCCTGCTTCGCCGCGAAGCGCGCGCGGTCGTCCGCGGCCGCCTTCAGCGCGGCTTGCACTTCGCCGGTGACGTCGCGGAAGGCGCGCGGCACCTGGATACGGAAGGCGCCCGCCTTCTTCTCGTCGCTGCGCGACCGCGCCAGATAGCCGTCGCGGGAGAGGTTCGCCTGCGGGGTCGAGTGCTCCTGCAGGATGCCGTCGGCGCAGTGGTGGTTCGTGATCAGCAGGCCCTCGGGCGAGACGAAGCTGCCCGAGCAGCCGGGAAGCTGGACGGCGTTGGCCAGCAGGCCACCGCCCGCCGCCGCGTCCCAAAGCCGCGGGAGCGGCAGGCCGAATCCCTGCGCTTTCACCCACTCCGGCCCCTGCGCCAGCACCTGCTGCGGCGTCCACTTGCCCTCCCCCGCTCGTGCGGGAAATGCTGCGAGAAACGCGGCGACGGCGACGATCCACCTCATGGGGCTCCTCCGATGCTGTCGCACTCTACCTTTGATACTTCCTGAGGACGTCCTCGGCCGGCTTGCCGCGCGGGTTGTAGCCCGTGTCGCCCGCGGACGGCGCGTCCACGTCCCAAGCCCACCAGAACACCCCCTGCATCCACGCGCTCTCGCGGCTCCACACCTCGTAGAGCGCCGCGTAGCAGTCGGCCTGCTCGGCCGGGTCGGGCGCGAGGCCGGCTCCCCAGTCCCAGGGCGCCCGGTTGGCGCCGTCGCCGCTGCGGTAGCCGACCTCGGTGAAGACGAGCGGCTTGACGTAGGCCCGCTGCAGGTTTTGGAACGCCGCCAGCATGTCGTGGCCGTAGCGGTTGCGCCGCCACCCGGCCGAGAGCTCCGGGCGCGTCGGGTTCAGCTTGTCGGTGAGCGGCGTGTAGGCGTCGATCCCCAGCACGTCGAGCCGTGACCAGAACGAAACGCTGGTGAACTCGTCGCCCGGCTCGACGCCGTTCGCGGCGTAGGTCAGAAGCCCCGGGTAGCGCGCGCGGACGCGCGCGATGAGCGTCGCCCACTCGCCCGCGTAACGCGCGCCCGACATCGAGGCGAGCTCGGTGCCGATGACCAGCATCTCGACGCGCGTCTCGGCCGCAATCGCGACGTAGTGGTCGAGAAACGCAGCGTAGCTCTCGAACCACAGCGCAGGGTCCTGGGGCTCGATCTGCGCGCGCCAGGTGCCGTCCTCCACGTCCACGTGCGGCTTGAGCATGACCTTGAGCCCGAGCGCGTGCAGCTCGTCGATCGCCTGGCGCACGACGTCGTCGGCGTTCGAGCGGTCCGCGACCGGCCGGATCTCGTTCGAGTTCCGGCCTTCCATGTACCAGGTGGTGAGCAGACCGCTCCACGGCACGCCCGTCGCGGCAAGAGCGCGACGCGAGTCGCTCGCGGCCGGATAGCCGTACTCGTCGTGCCACCACGAGACGTGGGTCACCCCGCCGTAGTCGAAGCGCACGCCCAAAGGCGGCGTCGCGCTTCCGGGTGCGGTCGGGCTCGAACCGCCGCCGCAGGCCCCCAGCAAGGTGACGACCGCGACACCGAGCCAGAGCCGAGCGGGCGTCATCGGACTCCCGTGTGCGTCAGGCACGAGGCCGGCACCCACAGCTTGTCGCCCACCGCGAGACCGGCCCGGCCGACGACCTTCCCGCCGGAGCACGCGGCCTCGGCCGCGCAGCCCCTCTCGCAGCCTTTCACCTCGGAAAGCTGCAGCTCGAAGCGGGTGGCGTCGCGGCCCAGCACGACGGCGCAGTAGCCGTCGCCCGACCACGGGCGGACGCACACGCTGTCGCCGATCGACTTGCCCGAGCCGCGCGCGCCGGCCGCGCGCAGCACGCGTGCGAGCTCCATCCATCCGGAGCTCTCTGCGACGTCGAGCGCTGTGCCCCGGGCACGCGCCCGCAGGTCGGGGCTCGCCCCGCGCTGCAGCAACAGGCGGGCGATCTTGAGCTCGCCGGTCTCGGCGGCCTGGTGAAGCGCGGTCCAGCCGCCCGCGTCGCCCTGATCCGGATCGGCGCCGTTGCGCAGCAGCACAAGCACGCCCGCCGCGTCGCTGCGCGCGGCCGCGGCGATCAGCCGGCGCGACGCGTCCGCGTCGGCTCCGCCTGCGAGCGCCGTGGCCAGGACGAGGGCCAGCGTGATCACGACCGGCCTGCCTCGTGTTGCGAGTCGGGCAGCGGCACCTTGCGGAAGCGGAAGAACAGCAGCAGGTCGTAGACGATCTTGAGCCCGCCGGCGAAGAGAAACGGCAGCGGCGTCGCCGCCGTCGCCATCGTCACCCCCGCGAATGCCGGGGCGACGGCCTGCGACAGGGCGCGCACGCTGACCGTGAAACCCGCGGCGGCCGCGCGCTCCTCCGGGGCGACGAGTGCCACGGCGTAGGCCTGTCGCGTCGGCACGTCCATCTGCGACAGCAGGTGCCGCGCCAGCAGCGCGAGCGACGCGCTCGCGAAGCTGGGCATGAACGGCACCGCCAGCAGCAGCACGTTCGAGGGCAGGTGGGTGAAGACCATCGTGTTCAGCAGCCCCACGCGCTCGGCCACCCGCGTGGCGACGAGGAACGAGAGCGCCGACAGCAGGTTCGTGCCGAAGAAGAGCGCCCCGAGCGCCTCGGGCGAGGCCGAGAAGCGCAGGTGCAGCCAGTAGGCGACCAGGCTCTGCATGATGAAGCCGCCGGCGAGCGCGTCGAGCCCCTGCAGGCCGGCGAGCTGCAGCACCACACCGCGCGAGCGGCCGAGGCCGAGGGCGCCGGTGGCCGGCCTCGCGACGGGCGCCCGGTCCGCCCCGTGGCGCATCGCAAGCCGTACGTAGAGGCCGGTCAGCACCAGGCCCAGGGCAGCGTAGGCCAGCAGCATCCAGCGCTCGGCCTCGAGCTCGGACATCCCGGCACGCTGCGCCCCACCCAGGACCAGGCCGGCGCAGGCGGCGCCCGCGGCCGCGGAGGCGAACGCGACCAGGTTGTACCAGGCGAAAGCGCGCACCGTGGGGCCGGCGCGAACGGCGCCGGGCAGCAGCGAGTGCTCGAGCGGCGAGAAGGGGCCGGCATCCTGCCCGTTGGGGCTGAGCGTCCCGAGCACCGCGCCCGCCACGAGCAGCAGTGGGTTGTCGGCGGTCGCGAGCAGGAAGCCCCCGAGCGCGATCAGCGGCGCCGTCATCGCCATCAGCCGTGCGGGGCCCACGCGGCCCGCGAGCGTCGAGAGCGCCATCGTCAAGAGCGCGTCCTCGACCATCGTCGCGGTGAACATGGCGCCGATAGCGGTCGCCGAGAGGCCGCGCTCCGCGAGGTAGAGGGCCAGGATCACCGAGAGCCAGCCGAACCCGAACGAGCGCAGCGAGCGCGCGGCGAACAGCAGCCGGCCGTCCGCCGTCAATGCGATCGGCGCGCGCACGCCCGCAGCCTCGGACACTCGCCAGAGCATACAATCCCACCGGCCGCGGCATCCCTGGAGGTCCGGAATGGACGCACCCGACACGAGGTCGCTCCCCCAGAACGCCTACCGGCCGCTTGCTCCCGGCGAAGAGTACCGGCCGGTGGTGCCGGCCGCAGCCACCCTGCCCGAGACGACCTGGCGTTCGGTGGGCTGGGGGCTGGTGCTGTGCGTGGTCTTCACGGTCGCCTCGGCCTACTCCGGCCTCAAGGTCGGGCAGGTGATGGAGGCGGCGATCCCGATCTCGATCCTGGCGATCGGCCTGGCGCGGGCGTACCCGCGCCGCTCGAGCCTGCTCGAGAACGTGATCATCACCGGCATCGGCGGCGTCTCGGGCTCGGTCGCCGCGGGCGCCATCTTCACGCTGCCCGCGCTCTACATCCTGGAGCTCGACCCGCACCCGGCGCAGACCGTCTTCATCTGCCTCTCGGGCGCCACCCTCGGCGTGCTGTTCCTGATCCCGCTGCGCCGCTACTTCGTGCGCGAGATGCACGGCCAGTTCCCCTACCCGGAGGCCACCGCGATCACCGAGGTGCTCGTCACGGGCGAGAAGGGCGGCTCGCAGGCGAAGCTGCTGCTGCAGGCCACCGGCATCGCCGGCGTCTACGACTTCCTCGCCACCACCTTCCACGTGTGGCACGAGTTCGTGGACTTCCAGTTCGTGCCCGCGATGAAGGCGCTCGCGGAGCGCGTTCGGGTGGTGTTCTCGTTCGACGCCGTGGCGTTCATTCTCGGCCTCGGCTATGTGATGGGGCTGCGCTCGTCGATGATCCTGTGCGCGGGCGGCTTCCTCTCCAACTTCGTGCTGGTGCCGCTCATCTGGATGATCGGCCGGGAGATGCCCGAGGGCAGAAGCGTCTACCCCGCCACGCTGCCGATCGCCGAGATGTCCGCCGGCCAGATCTTCCGCGGCTACGTCCGCTTCATCGGCGTGGGCGCCATCGCCACCGCGGGCATCTTCGGGATCCTGAAGTCGCTCAGGATCATGGGCGCGTCCTTCGCGGTCGCCGCCCGCACGTTCCGGTCGGGTGCGAGCGCGAGCCAGGAACGGACGGACCGTGACCTCGGGGTCGTGACCCTGCTCGCGGGCGTCGTCGTCTCGACGCTGGCCGCGGGCGTCTTCTTCTCGACGCTCACGGAGTCGCTGCTGGCGGTGCTGATCGGCCTCGCGCTCACGCTGCTGTTCTCCTTCTTCTTCACCTCGGTGGCCGCCAACGCGATCGCGATCACGGCCAGGAACCCGATCTCGGGCATGACCATGCTGACCGTGATCGTGTCCTCGGTCGTGCTGCTGCGCTTCGGGGTTTCGGGCCCGAGCGGGATGTTCTTCGTGATGGCGCTCGCGGGCGTCGTGGCCACGGCGCTCGCGATCTCGGGCCAGTTCGTGACCGACCTCAAGACCGGCTACTGGCTGGGCTCGACCCCGGCCGCCCAGCAGAAGACCAAGCTCGTCGGCATCGCCTTCGCAGCGATCACGGCGGGCCTCACGATCGTGATGCTCTCGCAGGCGTTCCAGTTCGGCGAGGCGGCGCCCGGCGATCCCCGCGTCGTGCTGCCGGCGCCACAGGCCGCGATCATGAAGTCACTCGTCGAGGGCTTCATGAGCCAGCAGCCGGTGGCCTACATCCTGTTCGGCGCGGGCGGCGTGATCGCGCTGATCATGGAGATGCTGGGGGTGCCCGCGCTGATCTTCGCGCTCGGCATGTACCTGCCTCTCGAGCTCAACACCCCGGCTCTCGTGGGCGGATTCCTGTCCCACTTCCTGAACAAGCGCGCCGAGGCGAAGGGTGCTCACATCCGCGAGCGCGGGATCGTGATCGCCTCGGGGCTGATGGCGGGCGGGGCCCTCGGCGGCGTCTGCGGAGCCGCGCTCCGCCTCGTGCCGGGCTACACGGAGGACTGGCTCAGGAGCCCGTTCTACGCCGACGTCGCCGTGTCGCAGACGGTCTCGGCGCTGCTGTTCGTGGGCCTGTGCGTTTACGTCTGGAAAGCCGCCCACGCGGGAGCTGGAACAGCAGGCTGAGGGAGGCAGCCTCTCCCTGGTCGCGCATCACGGCCTCCGGCGCGGCCTTGTGCGGAGCCAACGCCGGTCTGCTTCGAGCGCCGTGCGAGCGCGCGCGGATTCTGCCGCGTCGACGAAACTCGTCTGGGCGAAGCGCGCGTCCAGGATCGAAAGCGAGAGCACCCCGGCGCGCAGGCCGGGGCGAATCCACTCCCGGTCGCGCGGCTCCATCCGTGCGTACTTCGAGACGGCGGCATCGTTCGGCTCCAGGAACCACGCACACAACCCGAGCTCGAGTTCGATGCGCACGAGTCGGGCCTCCCAGGCGGAAGGCAGCGTGGCCACGCGGGGTGAGATCGGGTCCAGGTAGTAGCCGTGCTCGGACTCGAAGGCGCTGCCCAGGCCCAGCGCCGGCGTGAGCTCGAAGACGCGGCCGGGATCGTTCTTGGAGTACGCGTCCACGTCGATTGAGGCAGCCATGCGTGGCGGCACCTCGCCCGCGTATCCCAGCACGGCCAGGCTCCCGAAGACGACGTAGTCCGTCTCGCCGCACAGGGCGCGTGCGCGTGCGAAGAGGCGCCGCAGGTCCTCGCGTTTCATGGAGCGAGAGGGGGCAGGGCGAAGCCCCAGGGCGTGTTCTGGAACAGGGCGTCGGCCCAGTCGCCCGGCTCCAGCAGCGCCTGTGCCACCCGCTCGACGGGCCCAGCGAGCATCGCCCGCCAGCGCGAGACGTAGTGACTGCTGCACAGGCCCTCCCGTTCCCAGCGATCGACCACGGCGCGAGCCCTGGCCACGAGGGAGAGCGCGCGCGACCTGTGGATCACGAGCAGCTGCGCCGCGAGCCGCGCATGGCCCAGCCTCCGCTCCAGTCGGCGACCGCGGTCCCGCTCGCGCGCGAGCAACGTCTCGAGCGCCGGCGCGCCTCCCGCGGGCTCGACCGCCATCTCGAGCCCGAGCGCCTCGCACAAGCGTCCGAGCGTGCCCGCTCGGACGTCCTGCGCGGAACCAGCTTCCAGCCGCGCGATTGTGACGCGGCTAACGCCACTGCGCGCGGCGAGCGCCGCCTGGCTCATGGCGTGACTCTGTCGGGCCGCACGCAGCTGCTCCCGGAGGCCATTGTATCTCATACGATACATAGTATCGGATAAGATACTACGGCTCAAGCCACGGCACTCCGACTGCCGGGAAGCCGGCGCGCCCGCCTCAGCCCAGGTTTGCGGCGGCGAACTCCCAGTTGATCAGCTTGTCGAGCACCGCGGTGACGTAGTCCGGACGCCGGTTGCGGTAGTCGACGTAGTAAGCGTGCTCCCAGACATCGATCGTCAGCAGCGGCTTCTTCGCCGGGTTCGTGAGCGGGGTCTCGGCGTTCGGGGTCTGCTCCACCTTCAGCTTGCCATCCTCGACCACCAGCCAGGCCCAGCCGCTGCCGAACTGCGTGACCGCGGCCTTCGCCAGCTCCTCCTTGAACTTCGAGAAGTCGCCGAAGTCCGACTGGATCATCGAGAGCAGCTTGCCGGTGGGCTGGCCGCCGCCCTTCGGGCTGAGGCTCTTCCAGTAGAAGCTGTGGTTCCACGCCTGGGCCGAGTTGTTGAACAAGCCCTTCTTGTCGGGCTTGCCGGCGGTCGCCTTCACGATGTCCTCGAGCGACGCCGCTGCCAGCTCGGTCCCGGTGATCATCCGGTTGGTGTTGTCGACGTAGGCCTTGTGGTGCCTGCCGTAGTGGAACGAGATCGTTTCCTGCGATATGTGCGGGGCGAGATCGCCCTCGCCGTACGGAAGCTTCGGCAGCTCGATCATGGGCGCTCCTGTCGCCTGGAGGGTCGAGGGCGAGCCGTGAGCGCTCGCCGCACCGGCGGCCGCGGCAGCAGCCACGACGCCGCCCACGAAATCCCGTCTCGTCAGCCTCTGGGGGTCGCGATTCTCCGACATGGCGTGGGGCCCTCCGTGCTACTTCGAGCCTACCGCGTTTTCACGCGACGAGCACCACGCGGTAGCGCGCGTGGCCCTGGCGCACCTCGCCGAGCCCCGCGTCGGCCTCCGCGAGCGGCCGCAGCTGGACCGTCGGCACGACCCCGTGCCGCGCCGCGAACTCGAGCGTCTCGCGCACGGCGGGCCGGCCGCCAATGGCGCTGGCGGTGACGCTGATCTGACGGCCGAGGATCGCGCCCGGGTCGAGCCGCAGCGGCTCGTCCGGCGCGCC
>DATEUE010000240.1:0-10324 GCA_035283305.1 Vicinamibacteria bacterium
CTACGTGGCGCGGCCACGCGTGGTAGTGCTCACCGACATCGCGAACGAGCCCGACGACCAGATGTCGCTCGTCCGCTTCCTCGTCTATTCCAACCAGTTCGACGTGCTGGGGCTCGTCGCCACCACCTCGACCTGGATGAAAGACAAGGTCCGGCCCGACGTCATCCTGACGGTACTCGACGCCTACGAGCAGGTGCAGCCGAACCTGCTGAAGCACGCACCCGGCTTCCAGACCGCGGCGGCGCTCCGCACGCTCGTGGTCTCGGGCCAACCGGGGTACGGCATGGCCGCCGTGGGCCGTGGCAAGACGTCGCCCGGGGCCGAGCTCATCGTCCGCTCGGCACTCCAGGACGACCCGAGGCCGCTCTGGGTCCTCGCCTGGGGAGGCGCCAACACCCTGGCGCAGGCACTCACCGACGCGCGGGCCACGCGCAAGCCGAAGGAGCTCGAGGTGATCGTCGCGAAGCTGCGCGTCTACACGATCTCCGACCAGGACGACGCCGGCCCCTGGATCCGGCGCGAGTTCCCGGCCCTCCACTACATCGCCATGCCCTCGACGCAGGATGGCCAGGAGTACTCGGCCGCCACCTGGACGGGCATCAGCGGCGACCTCTTCTACAAGAACGCGCCCGGCGCCGACTTCTCCACCTTCACCGACGAGTGGGTGGGCGCGAACGTGAGGAGCAAGGGGCCGCTCGGCAAGCACTATCCCTATCCCTGCTGCATCCACGAGGGGGACACGCCATCGTTCCTCGGCCTCATCGACAACGGCCTCGCGAGCGCGATGAGCCCGGCCTACGGCGGCTGGGGCGGCCGATATGTCTGGCGGCAACCGTCGGGCGAGACGCGCCCGTTCTGGACGCAGGGGGGCGACTCCTACCCGGGGAGGGACAACTCGCGGGACACGCTGACGGTCGAGGGGCGGGCGTACACCTCCGACCAGGCCACGATCTGGCGCTGGCGGCGCGCGTTCCAGAACGACTTCGCGGCCCGGATGGACTGGACGATCAAGGAAAGCAAGTACGCCAACCACAACCCGCAGGTGGTAGTGAACGGCCAGCCGGGCACGGCGCCGCTCGTGATCGACGCCGAGCTCGGCACGTCCGTGACGCTCGACGCCGCGGGCACGCGCGATCCCGACGGCCACACGCTGAGCCTCGACTGGTCCTTCTACCCGGAGGCCGGCAGCGGCATTCCGGGGCAGCCGGTGGTAGCACCGAGGTCCCGCCCGGCCTCTGCGCCCGCGGGTGCCCCCGGCGCAGGCGGCATCGCTTCGGCGCCGGCCGGGGGACCGCCTGATGCGCCGGTGAGAGTGGTCGTCGAGAACGCGCGAAGCTGGCGGGCCGTCGTGGTGCCGAAGCTCGCGGGCATCGCGCACGTCGTGCTCGCCGTGGAGGACGACGGCACCCCGAACCTCACCTCGTACCGCCGCGTGATCCTGAACATCAAGCCGGCCGCCGCGGAGCGGACGGTCTCGCTGCCGGTCGAGCTCACCGCCGCGCAGGACCACAAGCGGCTCATGGACCAGCTCGGGATCGAGTCCGTGCGCCGCGGAGCCGATCCCAGAAATCCGCAGGCGCCGAACGCGGTCAACTACGACGAGGCGAAGGCCAACCCGTATCCCGTCCTGCCCGAGGCGCTCGTCCTGAAGGACGGCCGCAAGGTCACGAGCGCCCAGGCGTGGTGGGCCGAGCGCCGGGCCGAGATCGTGGAGGACTTCGACCGGGAGGTCTACGGCCGGGCGCCGAAGGAGACGCCACAGGTGACGTGGGTCGTCGCCCACGAGGCGAAGGGGACGGTGGCCGGGCGTCCGGTGATCACGAAGAAGCTGGTGGGCCGCGTGGACAACTCGAGCTTCCCGGCGATCGCGGTGGCCATCGACCTGAGCCTGACGGTCCCCGCGGATGCCCCGGGCCCGGTGCCCGTGATGCTCGAGTTTGGCTTCAGCTTCGGGCGCGGGCGTCCGCCGGCGCCTCCCGCGGGACCCGCGCCGAGTTACGAGCCGACCTGGCAGGAGCAGCTGATCTCGAAGGGGTGGGGCTACGCGGTGCTGCTGCCCACGAGTGTCCAGGCCGACAACGGCGCGGGCCTCTCGCGCGGCATCATCGGGCTCGTCAACAAGGGCCAGCCCCGCAAGCCCGACGACTGGGGGGCGCTGCGCGCCTGGGCCTGGGGCGCGAGCCGCGCGCTCGACTACTTCGAGACCGACAAGGCGGTGGACGCGAAGAAGGTCGGCATCGAGGGGCTGTCACGCTACGGCAAGGCCGCGCTCGTCACGATGGCCTACGAGCAGCGCTTCGCGATCGCGTTCGTGGCCTCGTCGGGCGCGGGCGGGGCCAAGCTCCACCGCCGCGACTACGGCGAGCGCGTGGAGAACGTCGCCGGCTCGGGTCAGTACCACTGGGTGGCGGGGAACTACATCAAGTACGCCGGTCCGCTGACGGCCAAGGACCTGCCGGTAGACGCGCACGAGCTCATCGCGCTCTGCGCACCGCGTCCGGTGTTCGTGAGTGTCGGCTCGTTCGAGGTGGAGGGCTGGCCGACCTTCCTCAAGTTCGCCGAACGCTACATCCAGGCGCCGGCGCCCGCGCCGCGCGTGGCGCTGACCTTCGACGACCTGCCGGTGCACTCGAGCCTGCCCCCGAGCCTGAGCCGCAGCGACGTGGCCCTGAGCCTGCTCGAAGCCCTCCGTAGCCACCCCGCGCCGCCCAGCTATGGCTTCGACCTGCGCCGGGCCAACGCGTCGATCGACGCCAGCCAGGCGGCGGCGAAGCTCGTCTACGGCCGCGACATCGCCCACGTGATGCTGCTCCACATCGGCGGCTTCCAGACCGTGATGCTGCCGCAGCTCCTGGATCTGCTCGAGCGAAGGGGCTTCCGGCTCGTCACCCTCGGCGAAGCCCAGAGCGACCCGATCTACGCCGTCGACCCGAATCAGGCCCTGCCGACCGGCGTGACGCTCCTCGACCAGATGCGGGTCGCGAAGGCGATCCCGGCCTCCGCCACGACGGACGACACGTTCGCCAGGCTCACGGCGGCCTGTCGATGACGGTGCTTCGGCACGCCGGCGCGAGGACGCCGAGGCTTGCGGTCGCCTGGCTGCTCGGTGCCCTGCTGGCGGTCCCTGCCTCCGGTGGCGGAGGCGGAAAGTGCGCCCGCTGGGTGGGCACCTGGGCCTCGTCGCAGCAGCTCACCGAAACCGGGAACCTCCCGCCGGCTACTCCCGGCTTCTCCGACACCACGCTGCGCCAGCTCGTCCGCGTCTCGATCGGAGGAAAGTGGCTGCGCGTGCGGTTCTCGAACGCCTTCGGGAAGGCGGCGCTCACCCTCGTCGAGGCGCGCATCGCGCGTGCGGCCGGGCAGAGCGCGATTCACGCGGCAAGCGACCGGGCGCTCTCGTTCCACGGCCGGACCAGCGTCACGATTCCCGCGGGTGCCATGGTCATCTCGGACGCCGTCGACTTCGAGCTTGCGCCGCTCTGCGACGTCGCCGTCACGGTCTACCTGAAGGGAGCGCCGGAGGAGATCACCGGTCACCCGGGCTCCCGCACGACCTCCCACCTTCAGGCGGGGGCGGCGATGAGGGCGCCGGAGCTAAAGGACGCGACGCGCGTCGACCACTGGTACTTCCTGAGCGGCATCGACGTCGAGGCGGGCGCCGGGGCCGCCGCGGTCGCCGTCGTCGGGGACTCGATCACCGACGGGCGCGGCTCGACCACGAACGGCAACGACCGCTGGACGGACCAGCTCGCGCGTCGCCTCCAGGCCGAGAAGCGGACGAGCGAGGTGGCCGTCCTCAACCACGGCCTCGGCGGGAATCGCCTGCTCCGCGACGGCCTGGGGCCGAACGTTCTGGCTCGCCTCGACCGCGACGTGCTGGCGCAACCCGGCGTGCGATGGCTGATCGTGCTCGAAGGCATCAACGACATCGGGACCCGCGTGAGCGCGAGGGCGAAGGGTGAGCCGTTCGCGAGTGCCGAGGACATCATCGCCGCCTACGAGCAGATCGTGGTTCGCGCCCACGGCCACGGCATCCGCGTCTACGGCGCGACGATCCTGCCGTTCGAGGGTGCGTCGAACTACTTCACGCCGGACGGCGAGGCCGACCGGCAGAAGGTCAACGCCTGGATCCGAACCAGCGGCCGCTTCGACGCTGTCATCGACTTCGACGCGATCGCGCGCGACCCGAGCCAGCCCTCCCGGCTCTCGCCCGCGGTCGACGGCGGCGACCACCTGCACCCCTCGGCCGGAGGCTACAAGATCATGGCCGACGCGATCGACCTGAGGCTGTTCGCCGCAGACTCAGTGAAGCCGTGAGGACTCTGTCCAGACAGAGTGACAAGGCCGAAATCCTCGCTCGCTTGAGGACGCTGCGCCCGGACAGCGCGAGGCGCTGGGGCCGCATGTCGGCGCACCAGATGGTGTGCCACCTGGCCGACAACTGTCGCATGATGCTGGGCCAGAAGCCGGTCAGCCTCCGGAGCGGCCCGCTGCAGCGGACGCTCCTCAAGTGGCTCGTCCTCTACGTGCCCCTGCCGTGGCCCCACGGCGCCCCCACGAGCCTCGAGCTGGATCAGATACAGGGAGGCGGCACGCGGCCCGGGGACTTCGCCGCCGACGTCGCGGAGGTCGAGGCGCTGCTGGCGCTCGTCACGGCGCCCAGGCGGACCCTCGACCGGCAGGCTCACCCGGTCTTCGGGCCGATGTCCGACGCGGCCTGGCTCCGGATGGCCTACCTGCACACCGACCACCACCTGCGCCAGTTCGGCGCGTAGTCAGCAGCCGAGCAGGCGCTCGCCGTCGTTGTCGCAGAAGGCCTGGAGCGCCTGCTGGCGGCCCGCTTCCGCCAGCGCCAGGACCTCCAGGAACGCGGGGGCGCTGCGCACCGGGTCGAAGGACGGGCTCGAGGCGAGCGTGGGCGCCACCGTGTAGCCCTGCTCCACCGCCCGCCGCATGTCGGCGACGCCGCGCTGGTGCTCGCCCGCGTCGCACACCAGCCAGCCGATCTGGAAGATCGCCTCCGGGTCGTCCATGATCGTGAGCGCGTCGAGCTGCTTCACGCTCGCGAGCAGCTCGGCCGGCTTGCGCCGGAGCCAGGCCTCCAGCGCGTCCGCGTA
This sequence comes from Vicinamibacteria bacterium, assembly GCA_035283305.1. Lineage (GTDB taxonomy): Bacteria > Acidobacteriota > Vicinamibacteria > Fen-336 > Fen-336 > DATBSL01. Next base: position 5,118 of record DATEUE010000240.1, read on the forward strand.
GGCCTGGAACGTGTTCAGCTGCGCGGCCTTGCGGTGCTCCTCGAGCGAGCGCAGCGCCTCCTCGCGACGCCCCGCGAGCCCGAGCCCGATCACCTTGAGCACCGAGTCGCTTCCCGCCGTGCCCGCCGGCCGCTGGGTGGCCAGCAGCCGCTCGACGTCGCCCGTCATCAGGATCGTGCCCTCGACGCTCGTGGGCACGTTCGGGTCGAGACGCCGCGCCTCCTGGTGCGCGGCGATCGACTGCTCGAAGAGCCCGCAGTAGCGGCAGGCGTGCACCAGTCCCGCGAACAGCTCGGCGTCGTTGGCGTGGCGGGCGGCTTCGCCCAGCAGCCGCACGAGCCCCGCGCGCGCCTGGCCGGTGTCCGCCTCGAGCGCCGCGTAGTACTTGTGCGCGAGCGAGAGCCGCGGGTCGAGCTCGAGGGCGCGCCGCAGAGCCGCCTCGGAGCTCGCAGCGCTCTCCCGCGAGGCGTCCATGAACTTGGCGATCACGCGGCGGCAGCGGCCGAGCTGCGCCCAGGCGGGAGCGAAGTCGGGATCGAGCTCGAGGCACTGCTCGTAGAGCTGGAGCGCCTGCGGGACCGTCCCGTAGCTGCGCGCCAGCTGGTTCGCCTGCAGGTAGAGGGCGTAGGCGCGCGCGTTGTGTGGCGCCTCGGGCGTGGGGGAGTCCAGGGCCCCGAGCGGCAGCGCCAGCGCCTCGACGACGCGCTTCGCGATGTCGTCCTGCAGCTGAAAAAGGTCGCCGAGCGAGGACTGGACGGTGTGCGACGTGAGCAGCGTCCCTCCCGGCGCCTCGACGAGCTGCGCCGTTGCCCGCAGCTGATCACCGGCGCGCAGCAGCGTTCCCATCACCACCCGGTCCACGTCGGCCGCGGAGGCGAGCGCTTTCAGGTCGGGCGCGTCGCCTGTGAAGCGGGCGGCGGTGGCGCTCGAGCGCACCACCAGCGACCGCAGGCGCGAGAGCGAGGTCGAGATGGCGTCCGGCAGGCTGAAGGCCAGGAAGTCCGTCTCGGGGTCCGGGCGCAGGATCCGGAACGGCAGCACCACGATGCGCGTGAGCGCGCGCGCCAGCGCCGGCGTGTCTTCGCCCTGCAGGCCGCCCACGCCGCGCAGGTCCGCGGCCATCGCCTCGGCCGAGGCTGGCCGCTCCGCCGGCCGCTTGGCGAGCGCCCGGCGGATCACGCGGTCGGCCGCCGCTACGGCAGGGGAGCCGGTGAGCGCCGGCGGCTGCTCGTAGATCGTCGCGTGCAGGATCTCGACCGCGTTCTTGCCGTCGAAGGCCGGCCGCCCCGCCAGCATCTCGAACAGGATGGCGCCCGCCGCGAAGAGATCGCTGCGTGAGTCGAGCGCGTCGCCCGTCACCTGCTCGGGCGCCATGTAGCGCGGCGTGCCCAGCACCATCCCCGTATGCGTCAGCCCGTCCACCGACGCGAGTGACGCCGCGAGGTCCGGGTCGCTCGTCCGCGCCAGGCCGAAGTCGAGAAGCTTCACCCCGTGCGGCGTCAGGAACACGTTCGACGGCTTCAGATCGCGGTGCACGATCCCGCGCGCGTGGAGCGCCTGCAGCGCCGCCAGGATTCCGAGCCCGATCGGCACCGTCTCGGCGACGCTCAGCGCCCCGCGCCGCAGCCGATCCCCGAGCGTCTCGCCCTCGAGCAGCTCCATGGCGATGAACAGCTCGCCGCCGTCCTCGCCGATCTCGTAGAGCTGGCAGACGTTCGGGTGGTTGACGCTGGCCGCGGCCTTGGCCTCGCGCCAGAAGCGCTTGCGCGCCGTGTCGTCGCCGCCGAGCGACGACATCGTCTTGACGGCGACGGTACGTCCCAGCCGCTCGTCGGAGGCCGCATACACGACCCCCATCCCTCCCTGTCCCAGCCTCCCGGTGATGGAGTAGTGCCCGATCCGAGAGGGCAGCCCCTCCCGCACCGCGCTCGTCCCCGGGCTCGCGGCCGGCTGTGGAGGCGGAGTGGTCCTGCGGAGCCAGTCGGAGATCGCCCGCAGCGGCCCCCGCGACGTCTTGTCGTTCGGCTTGTGCAACACCGACGATTCTACCGCGCGCACTCGCGGGTCGGTCGTCCCGGGGCGACTGACGACGTCCTGCAGCTTCTGGAACTGCGCACGCAGCACGAGCGCCGCCATGACAGGGCTGGCCTCGGACTTGCACTACCCACCAGTGCCGACCCGATTGGGAGAGGCGAGGGGGGATCGATGAGCCGGCAGGTGTTGGAGTTGCGCGGGCATGAATGCGGGAGCGTCGGGAGGACTTCCACGCCGCTCGGAACAACTTCCCGATCTCGGGCAGGCGCTCGGCGCGCTCGCTCCAGGCGGCTTTTCCGGCTGGCGGCGCTGGCCGCCGTCACGGCGGCCGGAGCGGAGGCGGGGCTGGCGCAGGAACGTCGACCGAGCGACCTGGCCGATCTGACGCTCGAGCAGCTCATGGAGGTCCAGCTCGTCTCGGTCGCGTCGAAGCGCCCCCAGGCGTCCAAGGAGGCGCCTTCGGTCGTCACGGTGGTGAGCGGCGACGAGATCCGGCGCCACGGCTATCGGACGCTGGCCGACGTGCTGCGCTCGCTGCCGGGCTTCTACGTGACCTACGACCGCAACTACTCCTACGTCGGGGTCCGAGGCTTCGGCAGGCCGGGCGACTACAACACCCGCATCCTCGTGCTGATCGACGGCATCCGCACCAACGACAATATCTACGACGGCGCCTACGTGGGACAGGAGTTGCCCCTCGACGCCGACCTGATCGAACGCGTCGAGATCTCGCGCGGCCCGGGCTCCGCCGTCTACGGCAACGACGCCTTCTTCGCGGTCATCGACATCGTGACCATGAGTGGCGCAGAGCTCGCAGGCGGCGAGCTGCATGCGGGCGTGGCGAGTTTCGGCAGTTACGAGGGACGCGCCAGCTACGGCCGCAAGCTCGCGAGCGGGGCTTCCTTCGTGGCCTCGGCGTCGCTCCTCGAGAGCGACGGCCAGACCCTGTCCTTCCCCGAGTTCGGCGGGGCCGACCTCGGCAGCGTGGCGGGCGGCGACGGCGAGCGCGCCCGCAGGGCGTTCGCGTCCTTCTCCAAGGGCGGCTTCAGCGCCGAGGCCCTGCACTCCTCCCGCACCAAGCACATCCCGACGGCGTCCTACGGCACCGTCTTCGGCGACACGCGTGCCATGACGCGCGACGCCTTCACCATCGCGTCGGTCGCCTATGACCGCTCCATCGGGACGCGTTTCGATTGGAGCAGCCGGCTCAGCCATACGGCCTACGACTACGACGGAAGCTATCCGTACGAGATGGCGCCTGGCGACGTCTTGCCGCTCAGCGACTACGCGAGGGGCCGCTGGTGGAGCGCCGAGTCGACGGGGGTGCTGCGCGCCGGCCGGCACACGCTGATGCTGGGCGGAGAGCTCGCCCGCAACACGCGTCAGGACCAGGGCGGCGGCTACGAGGGCCTCCCCGAGACCGCCTTCGTGATCGAGAACCAGGGCGTCCGTTACGGGGCCTTCGTGCAGGACGACATCGCGCTCGGGAGCCTTCTGCGCTTGAGCGTCGGCGGCCGCTACGACCACCATAAGGACTTCGGCGGCGAGGCGAATCCGCGCCTGGCGCTCATCGTGACGCCCGACCCGCGGACGACCTTGAAGCTGCTCTACGGGTCCTCCTACCGGGCGCCGAACGAGTATGAGCAGAACTACTACTCGGCCCAGCGATCGGCCGAGTATGAGCTGACGCCCGAGAGCATTCGGACCGCCGAAGCGGCGGTCGAGCGCGGCCTGGGCGAGCACCTGCGGCTCAGCGCCTCGATCTTCGCGAGCGAGATCCGCGATCTGATCACGCTGGAATCGGACCCCGCAGGCGAGCTCCTGTTCCGCAACTCCGACCACGCCCGGTCGAGGGGCGGCGAGCTGGCGCTCGACGCCCGGCTCGCTTCCGGTCTCGCGGGCCGGCTGGGCTACTCGTATCAGCGCACGCGCGACGAGGCCAGCCTCCCGCTCAGCAACTCGCCGAGCCACATGCTCAAGGCCAGCCTTGCCGTGCCGCTGCGCACCCAGGACGTGTGGGCGAGCTTCGACGCCCAGTACGTCAGCTCTCGGCTGACGCTCTCAGGCGGCGACACCGCCGGATTCGTGCTGGTCAACGCCACTCTCTTCGCGAGGCGCCTCAGAGGCGGCCTGGAAGCGTCGGCGAGCGTCTACAACCTCTTCGACGCACGCTACTCCGATCCGGGCTCCGAGGAGCACCTTCAGGACGCGATCCGCCAGGACGGCCGTAGCTTCGCCGTCAGGCTGGGCTGGAGGTTCTGACGTGATCCGACCTGTGTCATTCACCGCCGCGGCGCTCGTTGCGACGATGATGACGGCGCCTCCGACCCGCGCGGACGAGAAGCAGGACTCCCTCGAGTACCCGGTCAAGGCGTCGCTCCTGCTCAACTTCGCCAAGTTCACGGAATGGCCCGCGGGCTCGGCCCAGGCCGTGTCTGGGGCCGTCGCGATCTGCGTCCTGGGGCCGGACCCGTTCCGCGGCGCGCTCGACGCGACCGTGGAGGGCCGGACGGTCGGGGGCCGCCCGATCGAGGTGAAGCTCTTTCGGCAAGTCGAGGGAATCGAGGCCTGCCACGTGTTGTTCGTCGCGTCCTCGGAAGCGGCCAGGTTGGCGCAGGCCTTCGCCAGGATCGGCGACTCCCCGGTCCTCACCGTCGGCGAAGCCGGCGATTTCGCCGAACGGGGCGGCGTCATCCGCCTGTCCGTCGAGAACAATCGTGCCCGCTTCTCGGTCAACCTCGGTCCCACCGAGGCCAGCGGTTTGAAGCTCAGCTCCAAGCTGCTGCACGTCGCCCGCTCGGTCCGGGTCGGGGCGAGTCGATGACCTTGCCCGGCCTGGACCGCCTCGCCTTTCGTCACCAGCTCGCACTGGTGGTGACCCTGACCAGCGCGATGGCGATCGGGCTGGCGGCGCTCGGCACGTTGGGCTACGAGGCCCGGCGAGCCTACGGCGACCTGAGGGACGATCTCGAGGCTCTCGCCCGGATCATCGGCTCGAACAGCGTGGGAGCGCTCGCCTTCAACGACGTGGAGGCGGCTCGGGAGACTCTTGGGGCGCTCGCGATCAAGCCCCATGTCGTTTCCGCCCGCCTGTATACCGCGGCGGGCCGACCCTTTGCGACATACCGGCGAGCCGGCGCCGACTCCGACCCGGTCCCGCCGGAACCCGCTGC
>DATEUE010000241.1:0-3194 GCA_035283305.1 Vicinamibacteria bacterium
CCGCAGCCGTCTCCTGTGAAGCGGCCTGGCTCCCCGCAGCGACGAGGCTCCCACACAGCAGGGCGGACGCGAGCAGCATGGTCGAGCCACATCAGACACGATCACCGCTACGGCACGCAACCGGGGTCGCGCCATCCGGTCCCGTCTTCGAGCGTCGCGGCCTCGAAGGCGTAGAGCTGGGCGACATTCGGGTGGTTGAGCGCGACCTCGCGGTTGAGCCTCGTGTCCGTGGCCCGGTACACCTCGCCCATCCCGCCCGCGCCCAGCGCGGCAGTGATGCGCGAACGGTTCGACAAGGTGCTGGCCTCCCGCGCCCTGGCGGAGATGCTCGCCACCCAGGGCCTCGAGATCGCCCGCATCTCGCGACCGAAGCAGACGGACACCACCCAGCGATGGAAGTTCGAACTGAAGGCGGCCGGTGTCTCTCTTCCACTCCTTACCAGGGTCGAATGCAGCAGGCGTGGAACCCGAGACGAGGAGTACGCCTTGGAGCCGGTTCGGCCCGACATCGTCCGTCCGTACGGGATTCCCGCGCCCACGGCGAACCACTACACGGCCGCTTCGGCGATACGCCAGAAGATCCAGGCGCTCGCCGGCCGTTCCGAAGCTCAGGCACGGGACGTTTGGGACCTCGATCACCTGATCCGCACGACGCATGCGGACCCCCGCCCTCTTCCACGCGATGTGCTCGCCGTGCTCCCCGAAGCGGTCGAGCGGGCCCTCTCACTGGGATACGACATGTTCAAGGCGCAGGTCGTGCCCTACCTCTCGGACGAGGACCAGTCCGTGTATGGCACGCGCGACGCCTGGGATCGCATGTGCGAGCTGGTGGCCGCGCGGCTCGAGGAGCTCCGGCCATGAATGCGGCTTCCGCTCTGGCACACCTCCAAGCTCTCGGTAAGCGCGTCGTCACGACCAATGACGTCACGCTGGCGTTGCGGGTGGAGCGCTCGGCGGCCACGCAGACGCTCAAGCGGCTCGCGGCAGCGGGGCTGCTGAAGAAGATCCGACACGGCCTGTGGGCCGTCGATCCGTCGCTCGATCCGCTTCTCCTGCCCGAGCACCTGACCGCGCCGTTCCCGTCCTACGTTTCCTTCCAGTCAGCTCTCTACCTGCGCGGGATGCTGAACCAGGTCCCATAAGTGATCTACGTGGCTTCGCTCGCGCAGACGCGCAAAGTCAAGACGACTCTCGGCGTCTTCTCGATCCACCGGCTGGCGCCGACGTTCTTCGGCGGCTACGAGACCCTGAAGGACTCCGGCGTGCGCCTGGCCGCGCCCGAGAAGGCGCTGATGGACATCCTGTATCTCGGGCCCACGCGTAGCCGGCTGTTCGCGGAGCTCCCCGAGATCGAGATCCCGAGCAGCTTCGACAAGCGCAAGGCGCTGGAGTGGGTCGCCCGGATCCCCGCCGGGCCTCGACGGACGTCCGTCCAACAGAGGCTGGACCGACTGCTGAAGAACAAGTCGCGATCCTGATCGGCTGCCGGAGGCAGCCATCCAGAGTCCACCTCTCGCCCGCCAGTGGCCGAGCATTGTATGATTCACTACAATTCTCCCCGGCCATGGCCCCGACTCCCAAGACCCACCACTTCCTGATGCTGCTGGCCCTGCTGGCCGGCGACACACACGGGCTCGCGATCGCACGGGAGGTCGAGCGGCTCTCCGACGGGCGCGTCCGGCTCTGGCCCGCGACCCTCTACGGCTCCCTCGAGGACCTCGTGGACCTCGGCTGGATCGAGGAGCTCGACGACCCCAAAGAGCGCCCGCCGGACGCCGGCGAGCGCAAGCGCATCTACCGCATCACGCGCGCTGGCAGCCAGGTGGCGCGCGGCGAGACGCGTCGTCTCGACGAGCTACTGAGGATCGCGCGTGCGCGCGTGAAGGCGCGGAGAGAAACCGCGTGAGCCCGGCAAAGGCGAGGCGCGTCTACCGCGTGCTGCAGCGGATCGCGCCCCGGCAGCTGCGCGAGCGCCACGGGCTGGAGATGGAGGCGCTCTTCGTCGAGCGCTGGTCGGAGGCGGGGGCGAGCGGCGGCCGGACGGCGGCGTGGGCGCGGGCCGCCTGTGACCTCGCGGCCGCACGCGCGCGCGACCTGCGGTCGGGGCGTACCAAGGCGCGCACGCCAGGAACCGGGAGGATGCCCATGATCGCTCAGGACTTGCGCTACGCCGTGCGCACGCTCGTCAGCCAGCGCTTCGCCGGGGCGCTCGTGGTTGCGATGCTCGCGCTCGGGCTCGCGGCCAACGTGGCCGTGTTCGGGCTGATCAACGGCCTCTTCCTGCGTCCGTTCCCGTTCCCCGAGCCCGAGCGGCTCGTCTACGTCCAGGAGCGCGCGCCGCGCTGGAACCTGGACGCGACCGGCGTCAACTATCCCGACTTCGTCCAGTGGCGCAAGGAGCAGAAGCACTTCGCAGGGCTCGCCGTCTACGACGACGCGAGCTTCAACGCCTCGGACGGCACGAGCGCCGAGCGCATCGAGGGCGCCGTCATCAGCCACGAGTTCGCGTCCGTGCTGGGCATGCCGCCGCAGCTCGGCCGCTTCTTCACGCCCGAGGAGGACCGGCCGAACGCGGCGCCGGTGGTGGTGCTGACCGACGGCCTCTGGCGGGAGCGCTTCGGCGGCGCGGCGGACGCCGTCGGCCGGACGCTGCGGCTCGACGGCGTGCTCCGCACCGTGGTGGGGGTCATGCCGCGGGGAGCCGAGTTCCCGGCCGGCGCGCGCCTCTTCGTGCCAAGGGCGGGCGACCCCGCACAGGAGGGCCGAAGCTACTCGGGCTACGCGATCGGACGCCTCAAGCCCGGCGTGAGCGCCGCCCAGGCGGAGGCCGACCTGCAGCGCGCGCACCAGCCGATCTGGGACGCTCGGGACAAGGAGCGCGTCGTCTCGCCCTACGCACGGCCGCTGCGCGAGGAGCTGGTGCAGGACTTCCGCACGAGCGCCGCCGCCCTGGCGTGCGCGGTCGGCCTGCTGCTGCTCGTCGCCTGCGCCAACGTGGCGAGCCTGATGCTCGCGCGCGCGCTCGCACGGCGGCGCGAGATCGCGATCCGGATCGCGGTGGGAGCGAGCCGCGCGCGGCTCCTGGGCCAGCTGCTCGTGGAGAACCTGCTGTTCGCCCTGCTGGGCGGGGTCCTGGGGCTGCTTCTCGGGCACGCCGCGCTGCGCGCGCTCGTGAGTGCTATCCCCGACGAGAT
>DATEUE010000242.1:0-4491 GCA_035283305.1 Vicinamibacteria bacterium
GCCCCTGCACGAAATCGAGCGCGATGCGGCCGCGGTCGTACAGATACGGAAAGCCCGCACCCGCCAGGAGCGCCGCGAGCGCTGCGCCGCCAATCGGCGCGGGCAGCCCGAGCCGCGGCGCTACGAAGCCGACGTAGGCGACCGCGAAGACGGCGGCCGAGGCGTTGCGAACCCACTTGCTGAGCCGGCGCTGGGGAACCAGCAGCAGGTCGAGCAGCAGGTAGCCGATGTACGCGTAGCAGGGCCAGACGAGCGCGAGCTCGCGCGTCTTCCAGAACACGAAGAGCGCGAGGCCGAGCGCGGGCACGGCCTCGACGAGCCGCGGCCACGGCGCGCTCGTGCGGTAGAGCGCCTCGATCTTGCGGTCCGCCTTGACGCCGGGCAGCAGCGTCCGGTCCACGCGCCTGCGGAGCTCCGCGAGCAGCGCATCGCTCGCCTCGTCCTTCGCAAGCGCGCGGTACGCCGCGGGGTCGATCGGGTCGTGGTAGCGGACCTGGATCTTCGCCGGCTCGGGCAACGCGCGGAAGTAGGGCCAGGCACGAAAAGCGCCCCGGATCGTCGCCGGATAGAGCGGCGCCCCGGTCTCGAGTGCGAGTCGCGCGGCGCCCCGGCGCAGCTCGGGCTCCATCCAGCCGTCGCGCGAGCGCTTGCCCTCGGGGAAGATGCCGACCAGGTTGCCGTCGAGCACGAGCTGGCGCGCGCGCGCGTAGGCGTCCTGGCCGCGCCCGGGACGGGTGTCGACCGGGAACGCGCCAAAGACATGCATCAGGCGGCCGAGCAGCGGCACGCGGAAGAGCCGATCCCAGGCCATGAACAGGATCGGCCGCTTGACCTGAAGCGACAGCAGCACCGGGTCGAGGTACGAGGGGTGGTTCGCCGAGACCACGGCCGGGCCGGTGGCCGGCAGCTTCTCTTCGCCCTGACAGTCGTAGCTGAACAGGACGCGGAAGAGCGCCTCCACGAGCGCCAGCAGCGAGCCGCGGATCACGAGTGCGAGGGCAGGGCGGAGGCCCGCTTGGGGTGCCGCCCCGGCAGCGCCTCGAGCTGCGGCCGCACGCTCGCGAGCTCTTCCTCGAGCGTGCGCGCGATCTCGGCGGCGCCCTCGGTCGAGCCGGAGCGGCCGAGCACCTCGAGCCGCGCGCACAGCTCCGCCATGCGGCGCGCGCCGATGTTGCCGCAGCTGCCGAGGAAGCTATGCGCCTCGCGCTCGAGCAGCGCCGCGTTGCCTTTGGCCGCTTTGCGGATCGCGGCGAGCCGGGCCGGCGCGATGCGCAGGAAGGTCGCGACCACCTCGTCCATCAGCGTGCCGTCGTCGTCCACGGACATCAGGCTCTGAACGACGCCCTCGTCGAGCAGCGCCCCCGGGGTGGCGGGCTCGGCCGCGGCCCGCTCGGCCGGCGCCGACGCGGCGCCGACCCACTTGCGCAGGACCGCCTCGAGGTTCTCCGGCGTCACCGGCTTGGTGACGTAGTCGTCCATCCCGGACTCCAGGCACTTCTCGCGGTCGCCCTTCATGGCACTCGCGGTCATCGCGATGATCGGCACACGCCTCCCGCCCCGGGTCTCGCGCTCGCGGATGCGGCGCGTGGCCTCGTAGCCGTCCATGCCCGGCATCTGCCCGTCCATCAGCACGGCGTCGTAGCGCCGCCGCGCGCAGGCCGCAAGCGCCTCCTTGCCGTTCTCGGCGAGCTCGACGCGGTAGCCGAGCTTCTCGAGGATCTTGACCGCCACCTTCTGGTTGACCTCGTTGTCCTCGGCCACCAGCACGTGCGCGGCCACGGGCGGGCGCTGCTCGCGCAGGCTGTGACGGGTGACGAGGTGCGAAGCGCGCCGCGAGCGAGTCTCGTCGAGCACCTCGACCAGGCAGTCGTAGAGGTCGGCCTCGTCGACCGGCTTGGTCAGGTACGCGGCGATCCCGATCTTCGCCGCCTCGGCGCCGTGTCCGCGCTGCCCGAACGAGGTGAGCAGCACCAGCCGGACCGGCGTGAGCGCGGGATCCTGCTTGATCGCGCGCGCGAGCGCGAGCCCGTCCATCTCGGGCATCTTCATGTCGAGGATCGCGAGCTCGTAGCCGGTGCCGGACGCGGCGGCCTGCTGCAGCAGCGCCAGGGCCTTCGGTCCCGACTCGACGGCGGTGACGCGCAAGCCCCAGTAGCCGAGCTGGTGGCGCAGGATCTGACGGTTGGTGGCGTTGTCGTCGACCACCAGCACGCGGCGTCCCGCGAGGCGCGCCGAGGGCGGTGCTGTGGGTGTCGCCTCGGCCTGGCACTCGAGCCGCACGGTGAACCAGAACGTGCTGCCGCGCCCGGGCCGGCTGTCCACGTCGATCGAGCCGCCCATCAGCGACACCAGGCGCTTCGAGATCGCGAGCCCGAGGCCGGTGCCGCCGTAGCGGCGGCTGGCCGAGCCGTCGGCCTGGACGAACGACTGGAACAGGCGCGGCTTCAGCTCGCCGTCGATGCCGATGCCGGTGTCGCGCACCTCGAAGCGGACGAGCGCCGCGTCGTCGGCCGACTCGTCGAGCGTGACGCGCAGCACCACCTCGCCCTTCTCGGTGAACTTGACCGCGTTGCCGACCAGGTTGGTCAGCACCTGGCGCAGGCGCCCGGGGTCGCCGCGCAGTGCGTTCGGCACGTCGTGGCGGATCAGGCACAGGAGCTCCAGCCCCTTGGCGTGCGCCGCCTCGGCGAACGAGCCGAGCACCTCGCGCACGGCGCGCCGCAGGTCGAAGTCCACGTGCTCGAGGTCGATCCGGCCGGCCTCGATCTTCGAGAAGTCGAGGATGTCGTTGATGATCTCGAGCAGCGCGCGGCCCGACTGGTCGATCACCTCGGCGTACTCGCGCTGCTCGGCGGTGAGCGGCGTGTCGAGCAGCAGCCGCGTCATGCCGATGACGCCGTTCATCGGCGTGCGGATCTCGTGGCTCATGTTGGCCACGAACTCCGACTTGAGCCGCGAGCCCTCGAGCGCCGCCTGGCGCGCCCGCACCAGCACGTCGATGCTCTGCGCGGCCAGCACCACGCCGGCGACCTTGCCGTGCGCGTCGCGCCAGGGGTGCACCGTCCAGCGCATGAAGACGGTGCTGCCGTCCTCGCGCTCGAGCGCGTCCTCCGGCTCGCCCACGATCTCCCCGGCGAGCGCGCGCTCGAACACCTTCCGGTAGCGCTCGGGCATCGAGGGCCACACCTCGTGGAGCGTGCGGCCCACGACCGACGGCTCACCCGGCGCCAGGTAGCGGAGCCAGCGCGCGCTGTGCGCGAGGTGCCTGAGCTCGCGGTCGAGCATCGCCATCGCGACCGGGGCGTGGGCGACGATCTGCCGCAGCTGCTCGCGCTCGCGCTCGATCGCCTGCTGCAGCAGCGTGCGCTCGGTGACGTTGCGCGCCACCGCGTGCAACCCCAGGAAACGGCCGTCGGCGGTCAGGAGCTGGGCGCGCTGGCCGAGCCACAGGTCCTCGCCACCGGGCGTCGCGACCGGGAACTCGCAGTAGCTCATCGGGATGCCCTGCTGGCGCTGGTCGTCGTAGAAGGCGCGGGCCTGCTCACGGTAGTCGGGGCGCACGAGGTCGAGGAAGGGCCGGCCCATGAGGCTCGCGGCGTCCGTCGCCAGGAGCTCACCGGTCGCCGGGTTCGCGTACGCGATGCGGCCAAGGGCGTCGATGCTCAAGATGACGTCGTCGGCCCCCGCGACCAGCGACCGGAAGTGCGACTCGCGGAGACGAAGCCGGACGAGAACGGCAACGGCGAGCGCCAGGGCGGCGGCTGTGACGATCGCGGCGACCAGGCTCGGCGTCACTCGGGCTTCTCGTGGCTCCTCAACGAGATACAGTAGGGCCCCGGCACGCCCGGGTCAAGGCAGCACCAGCCCTCCGCGACGCCTCAGTCGCGCGCTCCGAGGCGGCGCAGGGTCAGGATCGTGATGTCGTCCGACTGGGGCGCCTCGCCTGCGAAGTCACGCACCGCCTGCAGCAGCTGCCGGGTCATGGTCGCGGGAGCCTCCTGCCGGGACCCGGCCACCGCCTTTACGATGCGCTCGGCGCCGAAGAAGGCACCTTGCGGGTCCTGCGCTTCCGGGACCCCGTCGGTGAACAGCACGACCGCGTCGCCCGGTGCGAGCCGGAGGCGGTTGACCGGGAAATCCGGAGCCTCGATCAGGCCGAGGACCCGACCTCCCTGCGCCGTCACCGGTCCCGGCGGGCCGTCCGCGGGTACCAGCACCGGCGGGTCGTGCCCGGCGAGCGCCAGTGCGAGCTCCCCGCTCGCCAGGTCGAGGACGCCCACGGCCGCGGTCACGAACATGCCGGACTCGTTGTCGCGGCACAGGCTGCGGTTCACCTGCTCGAGAATCGCGCCCGGGTCGTCCGCGCGCTCTGCGGCGGCCTCGAACACGGTCTTCGTCCGAGCCATGAAGAGGGCTGCCGCAATCCCCTTGCCCGACACGTCGCCCACCAGCACGAAGACGCGCGAGCCGTCGCGGAAGTGGTCGAAGAGG
>DATEUE010000243.1:0-7339 GCA_035283305.1 Vicinamibacteria bacterium
CATCCTCACCAGCTTGCCGAGCAGGCCTCCGCCCTTCGGGTGCAGCCAGGCCTCGTACGCCTCGAGCGCCTCGCGCCCCGACGAGCGAGCGAGCGCCTGGCCGGCCGCCTCGGCCTCGGCCGTGGTGAGCCGCCCGGCGTGCTTGTCGACGTGGGCCAGGAGCGCCGCGAAGACGCGCGGCCCGCCGCGCGCGGCCATCACGGGTAGCGCCGCGAGGCGCACGCTCTCGTGGGCCGATTCCACCAGGTGGTGCAGCGCGCGGGCGACCTCCGGGGTGAACGGCACGGCCCCCAGGTGACGCAGGGCCTCCCGCTGCAGCAGCGCCTCGCCTCCGGTCGTGGCCTCCACGGCGCTCTGGTACGCCGCCTGCGGATCGACCGTCTCGAGCAGGCGGAAGAGGGCCACGGCGGCCTCTCCCGGAGCCACGCGCAGCCGCGCCACGAGCGCCTGCGGCGCATGCCGGCAGCCCCGAGCCAGCAGCATGCGCAGCAGCGGCGCGCGCGGGCCCTCGCCTTCCGCGGCCAGGAGGTCGAAGAGGCGGTCGATCGCCGTCGCGGGCGCCGCGTCCAGGAGCTCCGCGAGCGGCGTCGGCACTTCGGTCACGTCCCCTGGCAGCGCTGCGACGAGCGCCCCGAGCGTGCGCGGGTCGAGCCACGTCTCGAGGAATGCCGCGGTCGCCTCGGAGGTCGCCCCGCACGCGGCACGCACGAGCCCGGCGAGTTCCACGATCAGGTCAGCGCGCCCCTCGACCAGCAGGTACTCCCGCACCTCGAGCGCGAAGCCGAGCACGGCCGGGCGATCGGGCGGGTCGGCCGCCTGCAGCAGCTCGGCCACCGCGCGCAGGGCCTGGGCTGGAATCGCGTCCTCCGCCTCTTCCGCGCACAAACGCGCGAGCAACCCCTCGGTCACCGGGCGGTGCACGAGCGGTGCCGCCTCCGGGAAGGGAGGCAAGGGCGTGTCCCACTGCGGCGGGGGGTCGTAGCGCTCGCGGGCGCCGCGCAGCAGGTCCGGATCGAGCGGGCTCTCCTGGTGCTCCTCCTCGGGCACGAAGCCCTCGATCGCGGCGACCTGGATGCTCTCGAAACCCGCCTTGCGCAGGAGCGTCACCAGGTCGTCCTCCTGCTGACGCACGCCGGTGTAGCGGATCGACAGGATCTGCAGCAGACGCAGCAGCTCGTCCCAGCTGGTCCCGGCCATGAACGAGAGCCGGCGCACCCCGTCCCGGAACAGCCGGAACGCGAGCGAGCGCTCGCGGTCGCGCTCGAGGTAGACCACCTCGCGGCCGAGCGTCAGTTCGAACGGGTGCGCCTCGAGCAGCAGCGGGCCGTGGCCCTCGAGCACGGCGCGGAAGCGGTCGCGGTAGTCGGCGATCAGCGCCCGCACCACCTTGTTGGCCGGGTCGTAGAGCGTGAAGCTGCGCGCGGCGCGGGTGAGGGCCAGAAGAGCGGCTCCGGCGGCCACGGCGTGCGGGCTGCCGCCGATGTGCCGCTCTTCCTGAAGCTCCGCGTGCTCGACTTCCGCGTCGGGGGTCGGTGCCGGGGAGGGCTCGTCCGAGGACATCAATACTAGTCCTCATGTAAAGCAGCTTCTGTCAACCACCTACCGCCCGCTTCTCGCTCTGGCGGGCCCCCTGACCTAGAATCACGAGGTGAGCACCGCGCCTTTCGGGTTCCTGCGGGTGGCTGCGGGTTGCCCGCCGGTCCGAGTGGCCGACCCGGAGAAGAACGCGGACGCGACGCTCGAGTTCGTGGCGCGGGCCGCCGAGCAGAAGGCCCAGGTGCTGGTGCTGCCCGAGCTCGGGCTCACCGGCTACACCTGCGGCGACCTCTTCTTCAGCCTGACCACGCTCGTGGGCGGGGCGGAGCGCGCGCTCGCGCGGGTGCTGCGCGAGACCGCCCGTCGCGAGTTGGTCGTAGTGGTCGGCTTGCCGGTGCTCCAGGGCGACCGCCTGTTCAACGCCGCGGCCGTGCTGCAGTCGGGCCGCCTGCTCGGTGTCGTGCCGAAGACGTTCCTGCCCGGCTACAAGGAGTACTACGAGGAGCGCTGGTTCTCGTCCGCGCGCGAAGCCCGCGAGAACCTGCTGCGGCTCGCGGGCCACGAGGTGCCGTTCGGCACCGACCTGCTGTTCCGGGTCCCGGGAGAAGAGGCGGTGACGCTCGCGGTCGAGATCTGCGAGGACCTGTGGGCCCCGATCCCGCCGAGCTCGCGCCACGCGGTGGCGGGGGCGAGCGTGATCTTGAACCCCTCGGCCTCGAACGACCTGGTGGGCAAGGCCGAGTACCGCCGCGAGCTGGTCCGCCAGCAGTCGGGGCGCACGCTCGCGGCCTACGCCTACGCCAACGCGGGCGTGCACGAGTCGACCACCGACCTCGTCTTCGCCGGCCACCTGCTGATCGCCGAGAACGGCGTGCTGCTGGCCGAGGGCGAGCGCTTCCGCCGCGACGGCGAGCTCGTCGTCACGGACGTCGACGTCGAGCGGCTGCGCGTGGAGCGCGCGCGCCAGACCTCGTTCGCCGAAGGCCAGGGCGAAAGCGGGCCTCGCTACCGCAGCGTGGCCCTCGCGCCGATGCCCATGGCCTCGCCGCATCGCCTGCTGCGCGCGATCGATCCGCACCCGTTCGTGCCGGCCGATCCAGGGACGCTCGACGAGCGCTGCCGCGAGGTGTTCCAGGTCCAGACCGCGGGTCTCGCGCGCCGGATCGAGCACGTGGGCGTGCGACGGGTCGTGATCGGCCTGTCGGGCGGGCTCGACTCGACGCTCGCGCTCCTCGTGTGCGCGCGGACCTTCGACCTCCTGGGCCTGCCGCGCCCCGGCATCCTCGCTGTCACGCTGCCGGGCTTCGGGACCACGAGCCGCACGCTCGACAGCGCCCGCCGGCTCGCCGCCTGCTACGGCGCGGAGCTGCGCGAGATCGACATCCGCCCGGCCTGCGAGCAGCACATCAAGGACATCGGGCTCGACCCCAAGGACCGCGAGAGCGCCACCTACCAGAACCTGCAGGCGCGCGAGCGCACCCAGATCCTGATGGACCTGGCCAACAAGGAGGCCGGGCTGGTGGTCGGGACGAGCGACCTGTCGGAGCTCGCGCTCGGGTTCGCCACCTTCGCCGGCGACCACATCGCGATGTACGGTGTCAACTCGAGCGTGCCGAAGACGCTCGTGAAGCGCCTCGTGGAGTGGGTGGCCGCTCACCACGCGAGCGCCTCGGAGCAGGCGGTGCTGCGCGCCGTGCTCGAGACGCCTGTCTCCCCGGAGCTCGTGCCGCCGGGCCGGGACGGCGAGCTGGTGCAGAAGACCGAGGAGCTCGTGGGACCCTACGAGCTCGTCGACTTCTTCCTCCACGGCATGCTGCGCTTCGGCGCCGGGCCGCGCAAGCTGCTGTTCCTCGCCGAGCACGCTTTCGCCTCGCGCTACGACGAGGCGACGCTCCGCAAGTGGCTGACGTCCTTCCTGCGCCGCTTCTTCAGCCAGCAGTGGAAGCGCTCGGTGATGCCCGACGGGCCGAAGGTCGGCTCGGTGAGCCTCTCGCCGCGCGGCGACTGGCGCATGCCGAGCGACGCGGACGCGGCCGCGTGGCTCCGCGAGCTCGAGCACGGGGAGGGCCCGTGATCCGCGCCGTGCTGCTCGCGCCCAAGGACTTGGCGCCTGAGCTCGGCGGCACCGTGCTGTTTCGCCGGAACGTCGAGCGGCTCCCGGCCGACGGGGCGGCCGGCGTGCGCCGGCTCGCGGACGAGGGCCACCTCGACGTGGTCGTGATCGACTCGGCGCTGCCCGGCGCCTCGGCCGTCGTGGCGGCGCTGCGCCTGGACCCGACCACGCGCGCCACCGCAATCGTGGCGCTCGGCCGCTCGGAGTTCGGCTTCGAGCACCTGGCCTTGCTCGAGTCCGGAGCGAACGCGATCCTGCCGCTGCCGCCGGGCCAGGACTGGGACGACCGCCTGATGCGGCTCATCCACGTGCCGGTGCGCAAGACCACGCGCTTTCCGGTGAACCTGAGCCTCCACGGGGGGCTGCGTGACGGCGCGAGCTTCGCGGCGCGGGTGGTGAACCTGAGCGTGCACGGCCTGCTGCTCGAGTGCCGCCACGCGCTCAAGGTGGGCGATGACGTGCGCCTGGTCTTCGACATGCCGAGCGGCCACGGGCCCGTCGAGGCCCGGGGCACGGTCGTGCGCCAGGCGCTCGCCGACCGCTTCGGCGTGGAGCTGACCCAGGTGGAAGGGGACGGGCGCGTCCGGATCAAGCGTTACGTCGAGGCGGTATAATCAAGGGCTTTCTGCCACGCCGGAGCGAGGCGGGATTCATCCCACCCCCCGAAAACAGCGAGGGTATCCCTGGAACGCTTTACGATCAGGACGCTTCACGTCGCCGACATCGAGCTGCCCCCTAGCCTCGAGCGGCTGCGCGATCTCGCCTACGACTACTGGTGGAGCTGGTCGCCGCGCGCCAACCGCCTCTTTTCGCGCATCGATCCCGAGCCGTGGCGCCGCTACCACAACCCGGTCCAGCTGCTGATCAACGTCGACCCGCAGCAGTGGATGCGCCTGCTGTCCGATCCGGAGTTCGTCAAGCTCTACAGCGACGTCATCCAGGCCCTCGACGACTACCGGAGCCGGCCGCGCTGGTACGCGCAGCAGGGCCAGGCACTCGCCGGGCCGGTCGCCTACTTCTCGATGGAGTTCGGGATCCACGAGTCGCTCGGGATCTACTCGGGCGGCCTCGGGGTCCTGGCCGGGGACCACTGCAAGGCGGCGAGCGACCTCGGCGTCCCGCTCGTGGGCGTGGGGATACTGTACCGCACCGGCTACTTCCGCCAGACGGTGGACGCCGACGGCTTCCAGCAGCACACCTACCCGACCTACGACTTCGCACGGCTGCCGGTGCTGCCGGTGCAAGCCCCCGCGGGCGGAGTGCTCACGGTCCCGATCGACCTCCCCGGCCGCGTCGTGCACGCCGCGGTGTGGAAGGTACAGGTGGGCCTGGTGCCGGTGCTGATGCTCGACACCGACATCCCGCTCAACGACCCCGCCGACCGCCCGATCACCGGCTCGCTCTACGTGCGCGGCCGCGAGATGCGGCTGTGCCAGGAGATCGTGCTCGGCACCGGCGGCGTGCGTGCGCTGCGGGCGCTCGGCATCCACCCCGCCGTGTGGCACATGAACGAGGGCCACGTCGCGTTCCTGGCGCTCGAGCGCGCGCGCGAGCGGGTGCAGACGGGCGACAGCCTCGCCGAGGCGCTCGCCGCGATGAAGGCGACCACCGTCTTCACCACCCACACCCCGGTGCCGGCGGGCAACGAGACCTTCGACCGCAAGCTGGTGCGCCGCTACCTCGATCCCTGGATCCGCGACGTGGGCTGCGAGCCCGACGAGGCGCTCGCGCTCGGGGCCGACAACGGCAACTTCAACATGACCGCGTTCTCGATCCGGCTGGCCGCGGCGACCAACGGCGTGAGCCGGGTGCACGGCGAGGTCTCCTCCGCGATGTGGCGGCACCTGTTCCCGGAGGGAACCGGGAATCCCGTGGGCTACGTCACGAACGGCGTGCACACGGCGAGCTGGGTCGGCCCCGAGATGCGGAGCTTCTACCAGCAGCACGTGGACCCGGACTGGGAAGCGCGCCTGCTCGAGCCCGCGGTGTGGAGCAAGGTGAAGGACGCGCCCGACGCCGCCCTGTGGGCCGCGCACCGGGCCCAGAAGGAGCGCCTGGTGCGCTTCGTGCGCGAGCGGGTGCGGGTGCAGTCGGCCCGCCACGGCCTCTCGCCGGACGAGCTGCGGCAGGTGGAGGGGCTGCTCGACCCGCACGCGCTCACGATCGGCTTCGCGCGCCGCTTCGCCACCTACAAGCGCGCGTTCCTGATCATGTCCGACCTCGACCGCCTGCGCGCGATCGTCGACGGGAGCGATCGGCCGGTGCAGTTCCTGTTCGCCGGCAAGGCGCACCCCGCCGACCGCGAGGGGCAGGAGGTGGTGCGGCGCCTGTTCGCGCTCACCCACGGCGAGTTCCGCGGCCACCTGGTGTTCCTCGAGGACTACGACGTCGAGGTGGCGCGCGCGCTGGTGCAGGGCTGCGACGTGTGGCTCAACACCCCGCGCCGGCCCCAGGAGGCGAGCGGCACCTCGGGCCAGAAGGTCCCGATCAACGGCGGGATCAACCTGAGCATCCTCGACGGCTGGTGGGTCGAAGGGTTCCGCGGCGACAACGGCTGGGCGATCGGCGACTCGAACGTCAACCCCGACACGGCCGCGCAGGACCGCTCCGACGCCGAGGCGCTCTACCGCGTGCTCGAGACCGAGGTGGTGCCGCGCTTCTTCGCGCGCGGCGAAAGCGGCCTCCCGCTCGAGTGGCTGAAGACGATGAAGGCCTCGATCGAGTCGGTGGTCGCCCCCTTCAGCGCCCACCGCATGGTCCGCGACTACGTCGTCGGCAGCTACCTGCCCGCCGCGGAAGCCGGTAAAGGCTAGACGCCCTAAGCCTCCGATCGCAAATCGCAGAGGGCCTGCCATCTCATTCAGCGCCCTCGTCCTGTCGCGAGATCTTCTCTCGTGACACTCTTGTGACACTCTAGTGATCTCAATCGCATACAAGACGTTGATTCTCTAGAATCTGTCTCCTCCCCGCCATGGGCGGAGAATCGTAGCAATTTGCTCGATTTGAGATATGATTCGCGCCCTCGACCAACGACAGTGGGCGATCCTCCATGCCGAGGAGGCATTTAGAGTCGGATATAGTATGGCCAGAACAGAGGCCACCGCTGAAGGGTCCAGGACTTGGTACTTGGGATGGGGAGTTTGGGTGTGGTGAGAATTTCGCGATCCTTCGGCCGGCCCGCTCTCGTTGGTCTCGCCGCGACTCTGGCCTGGAGCATGGCTCCCCTCGAGGCGGCCGCTCAGACCGAGGACGTCACCTGGAGGGCGGCCGCCGGCGTCACCGTCTCGGGCAACGACCTCACCAAGACAGCCGCCACCGGCTGGGGGAATTCCGGGGCGAGCTCGCTCCAGAGCCCCGAATCCAACGGCTTCGTCGAGTTCTCGGCGACCGGCACAGCGATACTCGGCCTGAGCAAGGGCGACTCGGACCAGAACTACACCGACATCGACTTTGCGGTGTGCGTCTCTTCAGGCACGCTCTATGTCTACGAGGGCGGTGGCGGCGGTTGGTATTTCGGCGCGGTGGCACCCACCGACCGATTCCGGGTCGAGGCGGCGGGCGGCGTCGTCCGCTACCGCAAGAACGGTGTCGTCTTCTACACGAGCACGCGGGCCGCGCGCTTTCCCCTCCTCGTCGACGCCGCTCTCTACACGACCGGGTCCACTCTCACCGACGTCCGCGTCGGGCAGA
>DATEUE010000244.1:0-22021 GCA_035283305.1 Vicinamibacteria bacterium
CCTGCTGCAGCGCGACGTCACCACGTCGCCCGTGAAGATCGAGGTGCCCTGGGAGGGCGCCTTCCGCTGGCGCGTCTCGGCACGCGACGCGCGCGGCCTCGAGGGCGTCCCGTCCGCCGACGGCCTCATCGCCGTCGACGCCCGCTAGCGGCGTTCCGCGCAAGTTTCGTTGTCGGTGGCGTGGCGGAACGCCGCTTCTTGGACCGGTCTTTGGGTCCGTTTCCGTTGATCCGTTGCGCTCGCCGCAGCGCGCCAACGAAACAGCCTAGAGAGCGTCGTTTCGCTACGATAACGGAAACGAAAGTTGCGCGAAACGACGCTAGCGTAACGACGCTAGCGTGGCGAATATCCGCGCGCGGCTTCGATCTCCCAGCGGAAGTTCTCGGGCTGCTGGCCGGCCTTGCCCTCGAACGGTCCCGTGTCGGCCGGGTTCAGCCCGGGCCTCTTGCGGTCGGGGGCGACACGGCTCAGCAGATCGGCCACGCCCGCGTCCACCGAGACCCCGGGTGGAACCAGCACCACCGCGCGCGGGTCCTCCACGAAGTCGTCATCCTTGAACCGGCTGATCTTCACGTACAGCTCGGTGACGCGCCAGGCCGTGCCGTTGTAGACGGTGAGCTTGAGCGTGTCGCCGGCCCAGGTGGCTACGCCCCGCAGCCGCTTGATGTCGGCAGCGGGCAAGTCGCTCTCGCGGTCGGACAGCGCCGCAGCCGCTGGCGTGGGCGTGGGCGTGGGGCGGGTGACCGGCGTCGGGGTCTCGGTCGGCACCGGCGTCTCGCGCGGTCGCGCCGGGATCACCACAGCCGGAGAGTTGTCGGTGGTCGTGCCGCCGAGCGGCAGCGCCGTCGGCGCGGGTGCTTGCGGTTCGGCGCGCGGCCAGAACAACCAGGCGATCAGCCCCAGCACGGCGACACCCGCGGCAATGCCCCCGTACACGAGCACGGGGCTGCCGGGCTTGGCTTCCTCGACGCGTACCGGCCGCGCGGGCTGCACGTCGACCGGCGCGGCTGCGGGGCCGCGCTTGGCCGCTTCCTCCGCGGCCTTCCTCGCGAGAAACGGCGCGAGGCGTCGCTCGACCTCGGGAACGTCCTCCGCGCGGGTCCAGTCCGCGAAGCCCTTGCGCCAGACGAGCACCGTGCGCGGCTCGGCCTGGCCCAGCACCGACTCGACGAGCTGGTTGAAGAGGACGGGCCCGCGCCTCTGGTTGCCCTGCGCGTAGAACCAGCGCTCGCGCGCCATTTATCGTTTCGAGACGGGGCGCGACTGCTCGACGAACTGGCCGTCCTCGGCCGTCGCGCGCACGACCACCTCGCCCGGGCCGGTGTGCCGCACGAACTCGCTGAAGCTCCCGTCGGGCAGGACCTTCACCGGCGTGCCGTTGACGGTCACCGTCGCGCCGCGTGCCGCGCGCCCGCCGACGTGGACGATGCCGGGCGAAACCTCCTCCGCCGCCTGCACCACGAGCGTGGGCACGGGCGTTTCCGGCGTGGGCGTCGCGACCGGCTGGGGCGTCTCGGGCTCGACCACCTGGAAGTGCGAGACGCGCGAGTAGGCTCCCTCGATGCCGTCCTTGTTGACGGCGGCCACCCGCCAGAAGTAGCGCCCGAGGTTGAGGCCCTTGATGTCGTGGGCGGTGCCTCGGATCCCCGACTCCTCGAGCGCAGCGGACAACAGCAGGTTGGCCTGGGTCACGTTGTAGTCGAGCGCGATGTGGTAGGTGACCCCGTTCTTGACCGGGGTCCAGGACAGCTTGGCGGACGGGTCTGGAGCCGTCGCGACCGTCAGGCGCGACTTCGGCGCCGGCGCGATGAGCGTGGGGGGCGGCGGCAGCTCGACCATGGTGCCGGCGCGGCCGGCGGCGTCGACCTGCACGGCCTGGTTCTGCGAGAGGGTGATCCGCTGGCCTTGCGTCGTCTCCAGCTCCGCCTGGCCCTCGAAGATCTTGACGCCCGTCTGGCCGCCCTCGCCGACGTCGATGTTGCCGGTGGCGTTCTCGAGCGCGGTGGTGCGCACCGTCGGCGTGACGATCTCGGTCGCCTCGCCGGCCACCGAGAAGTTGACGCGGCCCGACTGCACGCGCCAGGCGGCGGTCGAGGCCTCGGCCGAGCCGCCGATGTAGACGACGCTGTCCGAGCGCACCTTGACGACGCTGCCCGAGTTGAAGGAGATCTCGGCGCCCGCGCGCGCCTCGGTCTGTACGACGTCGCCGACGTGCAGCTGCTCGGCGAGGCCGACTTCGCCCCAGGCTTCCTGCGCGTTCGGCTTGACCTTGACCTTGCCCTCGACGCCCGTCAGCCGAGCGATCTGCTGGCCAGGCTTCGGCACGGGCTTGCGTACGAAGAAGTACCAGTAGGCGACGATCGAGGCGAGCGCTATGCCCCACCCGATGATGCTCAGCGGGTCCCTGTAGAAGGGCTTGCGCGCCGGCCTGCTGAACTCAGTCGCCGAGAGGACGTCCGTCTCGGACGCCTCGGTGTCGTCGACGTTTTCGTCGCTAGCCATAGTTCCTAGAGCCCAAGCCACTTACGCCCCGGAGAGTGTAAGCCCCGAGGCCCGCTACTGCAAGTGCGCGTGCACGCCCCGGCCCCCCGCCCTGGGCGACCCGGCCTCGACCCCGGGGAGGCCCGCTTCGTCGTAGTATGGCGCGGTGTGAAGGCATTATTCAAAGCGTTGTTCCTGCTGGCGTTCCTCGGTCTGCTGGCCGGCCTGGCCGTCGCGACCCTGAGAACCGGTCCACCCGCCTCGGTCGAGATCCTGACGGAGGCGAAGGCGATAGGACCGCGAACCGTGGTGGTGGCTCGGGCCGCGGCCTCAGGCCGCGGCCTCGCCGGCCTGCGGCTAGAGGTCGAGCAGAAGGGACGCGTGTGGGTCGTAGCGCGCCGAGAGCACCACCCACTTCCACCCTGGGGCTTCACGGGCGAACGCGTGCGGGGCGACGAGCTGCGCGCCGAGGTCGGGCATCAGGCGCTCACGGAGCTGGAGGAGGGCGAGGCCACGGTGCGCGTCGTCGCCGAGCGGGCCCGGACCTGGCTCCTCGTCCCCGGGCCGGTGATCCGGGAGCTACGCCTGCCGGTGCGGCGCTCGCCTCCCTCGCTGGCGCTCGTCTCGACGCAGCACTACGTCGCGCAGGGCGGCTCGGGCCTGGTCGTGTACCGGGTCGACGCGACGGCCGTGACCGACTACGTGAGCGCCGGGACCTGGCGCTTCCCGGGCACGCCGCTGCCCGGCGGGGGCGGCGAACGCATGGCGCTCTTCGGCGTCCCGTGGGACGTCGCGGACGCGACCACGCTGCGGATCGTGGCTGAAGACGAAGCCGGCAACGCCGCCTCCGTGGCCTTCGTCGACCGCTTCGAGCGAAAGCCGCCGGCCCACGACCGGATCCAGCTCAACGACGCCTTCCTGACGAAGGTCGTGACCGAGATCCGCGACGCGACCCCGGGACTGGGCGCGCGCGGCAGCCTGCTCGAAGACTACCTCGCCATCAACCGCGAGCTGCGGGCGGCGAACGCGCGCGAGCTCGTCGAGCTCGCGCGACAGTCGGCGCCGGCCTTTCTGTTCGAGGGGGCGTTCCTGCCGCTGCGCAACTCCAAGGTGATGTCGGCGTTCGCCGACCGTCGCACCTACGTCTACGCTGGCCGCGAGGTCGACCAGCAGACGCACCTGGGCTTCGACCTCGCCGCCGTGGCCCACAGCGAGGTCCCGGCCGCGAACCGCGGGGTGGTGCGGCTCGCGCGCTATTTCGGGATCTACGGCAACGCCGTGATCGTGGACCACGGCCTCGGGCTGATGACGCTCTCGGCGCACCTGTCCTCGCTCGACGTCAAGGAAGGCCAGGAAGTCGAGCGGGGCCAGCCCCTCGGCCGCACCGGGGCCACCGGCCTCGCCGGCGGCGACCACCTGCATTTCACGACGCTCGTTCGAGGGCTGCCCGTCAACCCGATCGAGTGGTGGGACGGTCACTGGATCCGCGACCGGATCACGTCGAAGGCAAACCCTCGCTGAGGCTCGGCTGCGCGCCTCAGGCGCCGGCCAGTTTCTTCAGCTGAAGCTCGAGGTCCTCGAGCGCCTGTGCGATCTGCTTCTGTCGGATCGGGCTCTGCGTCACCGCACGCTGCCGCTCGAGCTCGGCTTTCGCGAGGCGCAAGGAGTTCAGCTTGCGCTCGCGTTCCGGATCGGCCGACGCCACACCCTTCCGCTGTTTCTGCTGCTCACGCTCGGCCACCCACTGCTGGAAGCGGTCCTCGGCGTCGATCAATCCCTCACCGGCGTCGCCCATCAGCCCTCCTGCCCAAACGACGGGAAGCATGATATCGCAGGGGCGGAATGAAAACCCGGGGAGGGCGGTATCTTCGTGGATGATGGAGGCCAGTGATGTCGCGAGTGGACACGGCGACGGGCGTCGTCCTGCTCGCGGTCGCGGCTGGCGCGGGGGCCGCTAGCCTCGCGCCGCGCGCTCCGCAGGCTCGACTCTCTGAGGTGCGAAAGACGGGGCGGTCCGCACAGCAATCGGCGCCGGGGCAGGTCGCTGCCGTGGAGCCCGTCGGCTTCCGGCTGAGCGAGGGCGGCGGTCCCGCGGACGCGCCTGTGCTCGTGGCACGGCCGCCCGCGACGCGCCTGTCGCAGGTCGAGGCGGACCGCGTGCTCGACCGCCTTCCGCCGCTCGTGTCCGAGTCGCGCGTTGCGCCTTTCGCGCTGCGCGAGCCTTCGCTGCCGCCGCCGCGCACCGGCCGCACCGAGCGCGCAGCGTTCCCGCCCCCGCAGGGCGACGCGGCGCGGCCCGACGCCGGCGCCGCGGGCACGCTCACGGTGCTGCGCCGGATGCCCGAGGGCAAGGTCCCGCTCGCGCCGCACCTTTCCGTGACCTTCTCGCAGCCGATGGTCGCGCTCGACTCCCACGCGGCGCTGGCCCTCGCCGACGTGCCGGTGCGGCTCGAGCCACAGCCGGCGGGCGAGTGGCGCTGGGTCGGTGCGCGCACGCTCGTCTTCGAACCCGAGGGGCGCTTCCCCATGGCGACGCGTTTTCGCGCGACGATCCCGGCGGGCACGCCGAGCGCCACAGGCGGAACGCTCACCGCGGCCGAGTCCTGGAGCTTCGAGACGCCGCCGCCGCGGCTCGTGGCCCGCCATCCCGAGGGCGGCCCCGCGCGGCGCGACACTCTCCTCTTCGCCGTCTTCGACCAGCGCATCGAAGCGGCCGCCGTGCTCGCGACGATCAAGCTCCGCGCGAGCGGCGGGGCGCCCCTGGCACTGCGGCGCGCGACGGACGCCGAGCTGCAGGCAGACGCTGTGGTATCGCGGATGTTGCAGGCGGCCGAGCCCGGGCGCGGGGTCGCGTTCCGCACCGAGGCTCCCCTGCCGCCCGACGCCGCCGTGGAGGTGAGCGTGGGCCCGAGCACGCCCTCGGCCGAGGGTCCGCAGCGCAGCGTGGCGGCCGAGCGCTGGGACTTCAGGACCTACGGGCCGTTCCGCGTGCGCCGCAGCGAGTGCGGGTGGAGCGGGCGCTGCACGCCCTTCGATCCCTGGCGGGTCGATCTCACGAACCCGATCGACGTGAAGACGCTGGGCAAGGGCGTCGTGCACGTCGAGCCGGAGCTGCCGGGGCTCAAGGTCGAGAGCTGGGGCGACACGCTCGCGATCCGCGGACTGGCCCGGGGACGCACCCGCTATCGCGTGACGCTCTCGGCCGAGCTCGGCGACGTCTTCGGCCAGGAGCTCGAGCCCGGGGCCGCGCTTGCCTTCGACGTCGGCGCGGCTCCTGCGACGCTGCACGCGCCGGGGGGCGACTTCGTGGTGCTCGACCCGGCGGCCGGACCCCGGCTCGCTGTCTACTCCACCAACCACGCGTCGCTTCGCGTCGAGGCTTTCGCCGTGACGCCCGACGACTGGCCGGCCTGGCACGCCTACCGCCAGAAGGGTTGGCGCAACGAGGCCGCGACGCCGCCGGGACGGCGCGTGATCGACACGACGTTGCGCGTCGCGGGCGAGCCGGACGCGCTCGTCGAGAGCCGCATCGACCTGCGCGCCGGCCTGCCCGGAGGCCTGGGCCAGCTCGTGCTCGTGGTGCGTCCCGCCGTGCCGTCCAAGGAGCGCCCGCACGATGCCGTGCGGGCCTGGGTCCAGGCGACCCGGATCGGACTCGACGCGTTCGCGGACGCAGAGACGCTCCTGGCGTGGGCAAGCGACCTCGCATCAGGGCGCGCGACGGGTGGCGTGGAGCTGTCGCTCGGAGCGGTCCTGGGGCGCACGCGGGAGGACGGCCTCGCCCGGCTCGCGCTCGGCGACGCGCCGGCGCCGCTGCTCGTGGCGCGGCGCGGCCCGGACGTCGCGATCCTGCCGCAGCAGGCCTCGTGGTGGAGCGAGGCAGCCGGCTGGCGCCGCGCGGCGCGCGGCGAGACGCTGCGCTTCTGCGTCTTCGACGACCGCAAGCTCTACCGTCCCGGCGAGGCGGTGCGCGTCAAGGGCTGGCTCCGGCGCATTGGCGCGGGGCCGCGAGGCGACGTCGAGCCGTTGCCCGCGTCGGTGCAGGGTGTGGCCTGGACACTACGCGACTCACAGGGCAACGAGTCGGGCAACGGTCGCACCCAGCTCGGCCCGACCGGCGCGTTCGACCTCGCCCTCAAGCTGCCCCCGACGTTCAACCTCGGCAGCGCGTCGCTCCAGCTCGAGGCCGAAGGCACGGATCTCCCCGGCCGGGGTCACGTCCACGGCTTCCTGGTCCAGGAGTTCAGGCGCCCCGAGTTCGAGGTGAAGGCGGTCGCGAGCGAGGGGCCGTACGTGACAGGTGGCAGCGCGACGGTCTCGGTCTCCGCCGCCTACTACGCGGGCGGTGCGCTTCCCGGTGCCGAGGTGACCTGGCGGGTCGCCGCGCAGGCGGCCTCCTACCGGCCGCCGAATCGCGACGACTTCGTATTCGGCAGCTTCCTGCCGTGGTGGCTGCCGCTTCCGGCGCGGCGCGGGCCCGAGCGGAGCGAGACGTTCGAGGCGCGCACGGACGGCACCGGTGTCCACCGCCTGCGCGTCGACTTCGAGAAGAAGGACCCGCCGCGGCCGCGCCTCGTCACGGCGGAGGCCACGGTGATGGACGTGAACCGGCAGGCCTGGACCGCCGAGGCGCCGCTCCTCGTTCACGCGGGCCTGCGCTACGTCGGCCTGCGCCCGGAGCGGCCCTTCGTCCAGAAGGGCGAGGACATCGCACTCGACGTGATCGCGACCGATCTCGACGGCGCCCTGGTCGCGGGAAGCCCCGTGAGCCTGCGCATGGAACGGCTCGAGTGGGAGCAGGTCCAGGGCGAGTGGAAGGAAGTGCCCCAGGACGTCGAGGAGCGCACGCTCGCCTCCGGCGGGGAGCCCGTGAGCACCCGCTTCCGGCCCAAGGAGGGTGGCTCCTGGCGCGTTCTCGCGCGCGTCGCGGACGCGAAAGGGCGCGAGAACGAGACCGAGCTGCGGGTCTGGGTGGCGGGCGGCCGCGTGCCGCCGCGGCGCGACGTCGAACAGGAGAGCGTGACGCTCGTGCCCGACCGCAAGGAGTACCGCGCCGGCGACGTGGCCCGGCTGCTCGTGCTGGCGCCCTTCGCTCCGGCCGAGGCTGTCTTCACGCTGCGCCGCTCGGGTCTCGTGCGCGAGGAGCGCTTCACGATCGCTTCGGCATCGCACACGCTCGAGATCCCGATCGAGGACGCCTTCACGCCCAACGTCCAGGTTCAGGTGGACCTCGTGGGCCAGGCGCCCCGCGACGGCGGAGCGGGCGGCGGCGGCGGCCCGGCCCTACCTCGCCCGGCCTTCGCGAGCGGGGCGCTGGATCTTCCGGTCCCGCCGGCCTCGCGAACGCTCGCGCTCGCGGTGACGCCGCGCGAGCCCGCGCTCGAGCCGGGCGGCGAGACCGAGCTCGACCTCTCGCTGCGCGACGCCTCGGGCCGGCCGGTTGTGGACGGCGAGGCAACAGTCGTGGTCGTGGACGAGGCGGTCCTCGCGCTCACGGGCTACCGGCTCCCCGACCCGCTCGACGTCTTCTACTCGCGGCGCGCAGCCGATGTTTCGGACAACCGCCTCCGGTCGCACGTACAGCTCGCGGCGCCGGACGAGCTACAGGCGCCAAGCGACGCCCTCCGAGAGGGCGGGGTGGGGCGCGGCGACTTCGCCATGCAGTCCGCGTTGCCGGCTTCGGCGGCAGCCCCCGCTCCACTGTCCCGCAAGATGATGGCCGACGAAGCGAAGGCCGCGGCGCCGATTCGCGCACGCACCGACTTCGCGGCGCTCGCAGTCTTCGCCGCGAGCGTGCCGCTCGACTCGAATGGCCATGCGCGCGTGCCGGTGAAGCTGCCCGACAGCCTCACGCGCTACCGCGTGATGGCGGTCGCCGCTTCGGGTGCCCGCCGTTTCGGCTCGGGCGAGGCGACGCTCGTCGCCCGCCTGCCGCTGACGGTGCGACCCTCGCCGCCGCGCTTCTTGAACTTCGGCGACCGCTTCGAGCTGCCGGTCGTGGTGCAGAACCAGACCGGGCGCGAGATGACCGTCGACGTGGCCGTCCGCGCCAGGAACACCGCGATCAGCGACGGCGACGGCCGGCGCGTCGTGGTGGCCGCAAACGACCGAGCCGAGGTGCGCTTCCCGATGGCCGCAGCGCGCGCCGGGACGACGCGGATCCAGGTGGCCGCCGTGTCAGGCTCGGCCGCGGACGCCGCGGAGGTCGAGCTCCCGGTGTGGACGCCCGCCACCACCGAGGCCTTCGCGAGCTACGGCCAGGTCGACGCGGGCGCCGTCGTCCAGCCGGTGCGCGCACCCGAAGGCGCGCGCCCCGAGCTCGGCGGGCTCGAGCTCACGACCTCGTCGACGGCGCTTCAGGCGCTGACCGACGCCGTGTTGTACCTCGTGGCCTACCCCTTCGAGTGCGCGGAGCAGCTGTCGTCGCGCGTGCTCGCGGTGGCGGCGCTACGCGACGTGCTCACGGCCTTCGAGGCGGAGGGGCTGCCGAAGCCGGACGAGCTGAACGCCGGGGTGAGTCGCGACCTGGAGCGGCTGCGGGCGCTTCAGAACGACGACGGCGGCTTCGCCTTCTGGCGCCGTGGCGACCGCTCCTGGCCCTACGTCTCGATCCACGTGGCGCACGCGCTCGGGCGCGCGAAGGCCAAGGGCTTCGCGGTCCCCGACGACACGCTCGAGCGCTCGCGGCGCTACCTGCGCGAGATCGACCGCCACATCCCGAAGCAGTATGGCCAGGACGTGCGCCGCACGCTGCAGGCCTACGCGCTCGCCGCGCGCGCGGTGCTGGGCGAACGGGACCCGGCGCGGGCGCGGGCGCTCGTGCGCGAGGCAACGCCTGCGGGCCTCTCGTTCGAGGCGCTCGGCTTCGTGCTGCCCCTGCTCTCGAAAGACGCCGCGTCCCAGGTCGAGCTCGCGGCAGTCCGGCGGCGGATCGCTAACGGCGTCACGGAGACCGCGGCGGCGGCGCACTTCGCGGTCTCGTACGGCGACGGCGCGCACCTCTTGCTCTACTCCGACCGTCGCGCCGACGCGATCCTGCTCGAAGCGCTGATGGCCGATCAGCCTGCCCCCCCCGGGGGGCCGCAGAGCGACCTCATCCCCAAGCTGGTGGAGGGTCTGCTCGCGCAGCGGAAGGCGGGGCGCTGGACGAGCACGCAGGAGAACGTGTTCGTGCTGCTGGCACTCGACCGCTACTTCCAAAGCTACGAGAAGACGACGCCTGACTTCGTCGCGCGCGCCTGGCTCGGCGAGCGCTACGCGGGATCGCACGCGTTCCGCGGCCGCACCACTGAGCGCCATCACCTCGAGATCCCGATGGCCGCGCTCCACGAGGCAAAGGGCGCGAGCGACCTGCTGCTCGCCAAGGACGGTGCCGGGCGACTCTACTACCGGATCGGACTGCGCTACGCGCCGCAGAGCCTGTCGCTCGCGCCGCTCGACCGCGGCTTCACCGTCGAGCGCGCCTACGCGGGCGTCGATTCCGCGGGCGACGTGAGGCGCGACGCGGACGGCACCTGGCGGATCCGGGCGGGCGCCCGTGTGCGCGTGCGCCTGACGATGGTGGCGCCGGCTCGGCGCTACCACGTGGCGCTCGTGGACCCGCTGCCCGCGGGCCTCGAAGCCCTGAACCCGGCGCTCCCCACGACCGGCAGTCTCCCGGAAGACGGCGGCAGCGAGACGACGCCGATCGGCGCGACCGGCCTCGGCGGCCCGCGACAGATGGGCCACTGGTGGTGGTCGCGCCCCTGGTTCGACCACCAGAACCTGCGCGACGAGCGCGTCGAGGCGTTCGCGGCCCTGCTGCGGGAAGGCGTCCACAGCTACCGCTACCTGGCGCGGGCCACCACACCCGGGCAGTTCGTGGTGCCGCCGCCGAAGGCCGAGGAGATGTACAACCCCGAGACCTTCGGCCGCGGCGCGAGCGATCGAGTCGTCGTCGAGTAGCGCCTAGCCTCCGCTCAGGGCCTGAAGGATCCGCAGGTCGTCCGTTGCCGAGAGCGGCTGCTCCAGGTCGTACACCTGGTGGCCGCCAACGAAGAAGCGGATGTGGGGCCGCATCCGGTCCTGCTCGTCGATCATGCGGAAGCGGATGCCGGGGAACTGGCGGTCGAGGTCCTCGAGCACCGCGCGCAGCGTCGCTCCGCTGCCAAGGACGTGCTTGCGTCCGGTGTACGAGTGCAGCGGGGTCGGGATCAGTACGTTCATCGCAGGCGGTGGCTCACGCGGCAGGCGCTAGGCGAAGGCGGCCGTCTCGACCGCGTAGATCTCGGGCAGGTGGCGCGCGACGCAGGCCCACTTGCGGCCCTCGTCACGGCTCGCCCACAGCTCGCCGCTGGTGGTGCCGAAGTAGAGCCCGACCGGGTCGCGCGTGTCGCCCGCCATCGCCTGGCGCTTCACCGTCCACCAGGCCTGCTTGCGTGGCATCCCGGCGTCGAGGCGCTTGAAGCTGCGACCGGCGTTCCTGGTCTCGTAGACCGCGGGCCTGCCGTCGGGGCTGGTGCGTGGCCAGACCGTGGTGCCGTCCATCGGGAACACCCACGCCCGGTCCTGGTCGCGCGGGTGCACGACCATCGGGAACCCGATGTCGCCGGCCGTCTTCGGCATCGCGCGGCCGACGCGCACCCAGGTGTCGGAGGGCCGGTCGAGGCGGTAGATGCCGCAGTGGTTCTGCTGGTAGAGGCGGTCCGGGTTCGTCGGGCACATCCGCACGCAGTGCGGGTCGTGGAAGGTCACGCTGCCGGCGTCGAAGCCCTCGACGACCTCCATGCCCTTCACGAGCGGGCGGAACGTCTTGCCGCCGTCCCTCGTTTCGTGGACCCCCCCGCCCGACATCCCGAAGTAGAGGTGCTTCGGGTCGCGCGGGTCCACGATGATCGAGTGCAGCTTCGGCCCGTCGGGCGTGCCGTCCTGGACGCTGCCCATCCACTCGCGGTACTGCGGGTCGTCGTTGATCATCGAGAACGGCTCCCAGCTCGCGCCAGAGTCCTCGGAGCGGAACAGGCCCTGGGGCGAGGTGCCCGCGTACCAGACGCGGGGCTCGTTCGCGTGCGCCGGAGTCAGCCAGAAGGTGTGGTCGACCGCGCGGCCCGTGCCGTCAGCGGCCTTCGCGAAGGCCGGCGGACGCGCCGCTTCCTTCCAGGTGCGGCCGCGGTCGGTCGAGCGGAACACCGTCGGGCCGAGGTGGCCGGTCTTGGCGGCGGCCAGGAGCGTGCGGCCGTCGCGCGGGTCGAGCACGAGGTGGCTGACGATGTGGCCCAGGAAGTGCGGCCCGTCGGCCCGCCACGAGCGACGCTGCGGATCGCCGTGGAAGAGCCAGGCTCCCTTGCGCGTCGCGACCAGGACGGTCGTCCGGGCGGCTCGTCTGGCGCCCCGTCCGCCCTGCCCCCCTCTGCCTGTGCTGCGCGCCATCGTTCAATCCCTCCCTCTTGCGTCCGCGGCTAGCGTCCCTTGCGCACCGCCTCCGCCGCCAGGTGGTCGACGAACTCCGGGAAAGCCAGTCCCAGCCAGCGTCCCAGCCTGCCCTTGAGGGTCATTACGAGCATCCGCTCCCGTCGTTCCATGGCGCGGACCATCCGCCGGGCGCACTCCTCGGCGCTCATGATCTCGCTTTCCCGGATCGGCGACACCTCGACCGTGCGGCCGTCGGGGCCGGGCGAGCGCTTTCGGATCTCCGACTGCACGAAGTACGGCGCGATCACGGTGACCGAGACGCCCGTCGCGCGCAGCTCGATCCGCAGCGAGTCGAAGAAGCCCATCTGCGCGTGCTTGGTGGCCGCATAGGCGCTGCGCATCGGCACGCCGCAGAGCCCCGCCAGGCTCGAGACGGCCACGATCTGCCCGCGGCTGCGCTTGAGGTGCGGCAGCGCATGGAACGTCGCGTAGACGCTGCCCAGGTAGTTGACGCGCATCAGCCACTCGTACTGCGAGAGATCGGTCACGTCCTCGAAGCGCGCGAGCATGCCCATACCGGCGTTGTTGACCAGCACGTCGACGGCTGAGAAGCGCTCGACCGCCGCGGCGACGAGCGCGCGGCAGGAGGCCTCGTCGGCTACGTCGGTGCGCACCACCAGCGTCGCTGCCCCGCGCGCCGAAGCCAGCCCGGACACCTCCGCGAGCGCCGCCTCGTCGCGTGCCGCCAGCACCAGCCGCGGCCGCTGGGCCGCGAGCTCCAGGCACAAAGCCCTGCCGATACCCTGCGACGCGCCGGTCACGATCACGACCTTGCCGGCGTAGACGGCCATCAGAACCCCGGGGCGCGGAAGCTGTCCTGGCCGCCGAGCACGGTCAGCAGCACCTTCGTGTCCTTGATCCGCTCTGGGGGCAGCGAGAGCAGATCCTGCGACAGCACCACGAAATCGGCGGCGCGCCCTTCCCTGAGCGTCCCGCGCTCCTGCTCCGCGTGCTCGGCGTAGGCCGCGTCCCGGGTGAAGTGCCGCAGCGCCGCCTCGACCGAGAGCCGCTCGGTCGGCTCCCAGCCCCCCGCCGGCGTGCCCTCGAACGTCGTGCGCGTGACGGCGGTGGCGATCCCGCGCACGACCTCGGCCGTGAACACCGGCCAGTCGCTGCCGAAGGCCTGGATCGCGCCGGCGTCGTCCGTCGCCTTGAACGCCAGCGCGCGTCGCGCGCGCTCCTTTCCGAGCGCGGGGACGTAGACCTCCAGGTGGTTCGCGTTCGGGTAGGGGAACATCGCCTGGGTGGAGGCGATCACGCCTGCCGCCTTGAAACGCGGCAGGTCCAAGGTCCGCGGCACCTCCAGGTGCTCGACGCGGTGGCGGCGGCCGCTCGTGCCGTTCGCGCGCGCAGCCCGCTCGAAGGCGGTGAGCGCCATGTCGATGGCGCGGTCGCCGATCGCATGCAGCATCACCTGCCAGCCGGCCTTGTCGTAGGCGGCGACGGTGCGGTCGAGCTCCTCCTGCGTGAAACGCGGCAGGCCCGTGCCCCCGCCGGGGTAGGGCTCGAACATCGCGGCGGTGTGTCCCTCGACGACGCCGTCGAGGAAGCCCTTGACGGCTCCCACGCGCAGCCGCGGTGTCGCGAAGCGCCGGCGCAGCTCGTCCTGGCGCGCGAGCGCCTCGGGCGTCGGGTCGCGCTCCATCTGCAGCGCGACGTAGACCCGCAGCTGAGGCGTCGCCTCGAGCGCACGCGCCAGGCTCTCGAGATCCTCCTCGGAGATCCCCGCCTGGTGGACACCGGTGAGGCCCCAGGCCGCGGCCTGCGCGATCGCGCGCCGCAGCGCCCGCTCGTTCTCGTGCGGCAGCTTCTTCGGCAGCAGGCGCTCGACGAGCTGCTGCGCGCTCTCCTTGAGGACGCCGGTCGGTTCGCCGGCCGCGTCCTTCACGATCTCCCCGCCGGCCGGGTTCGTCGTCGAGCGCGTGACCTCGGCGAGGCGCAGTGCCGCGGAGTTGGCCCAGCCGGTGTGGCCGTCGTAGGAGGAGAGATAGGCCGGGCGGTCGGGAACGAGCGCGTCGAGCTGGGCCCGCGAGGGCAGGCCGCCCGGGAAGGCCGCGTAGCTCCAGCCCTCGCCGGTGACCCAGCGCGCCTCGGGATGCGTCTTGGCCCAGGCGCCGATCCGCGCGGCGACCGTGGCGAAGTCGGAGGCGTCGTCGAGCCGCAGCTCCTCGAGCGACAGGCCGCCGCCGAGCAGGTGCAGGTGTGCGTCGATGAAGCCCGGCGTCACGAAACGGCCCCGCAGGTCGACGACGTCGGTGCCCTTGCCCGCGAGTCCGCGGATCTCGCTGGTACTACCGACCTTGAGCAAGGTCGAGCCCCGGACCGCAAGCGCCTCGGCGAGCGGCTTGCCGGGCTCCCCCGTCCACACCCGCCCGCCAACGAAGACGCGGTCGGCGCGCCCCGTGTTCACGGGCGCCACCTTCTGCGCCGCGAGCGGGACCGTCGCCGCCATGAGCCACAGCGCGACCAGAACTCTCATCCGGCGTCCTCTCGTCGCGAAGCCGCAAGCCATCACGGACTCGGCACCAGCGTCAACACCTGGACCGCGGGTCCGGGCAGGAACGGCGTGGGCTCGCCCTTTACCCAGGCGTCGTGGCCGTCCGCGTAGTGGGGCGAGAGCGGGTGGCCGCTCTGCCCGCACGGCATGTGGAAGTAGCCCTGCTCTTCGCGCCCGGGCGAGACCGCGAAGCGCTCCGAGGCGCCCGCGGAGGGTGACTGGAAGCGCGGCATGTGGTTGTCGCCGGGCAGCGGCACTCGCGGCATGTCTAGGAAGCTCGAGAGCCACGGCACCGCGCGCGAGAGCGGGTGGCGGACGAGCGCCGTGTTGCGCTCGCCCCAGGTGCGCCCGGCGAGTGGGCGCCCGCCCTCGGTCAGCTCCGCCACGACGGCGTCGAGCGCCTCGAGCAGCAGCGCCTCCCAGCTCGCAAAGCGGGGGTCGAGCAGGTGCCGCGGCCGCTGCGTGACGAGCGCCCAGACCGGCCCCTCCCAGCGCGAGTTGGGCGCCGTGCCCGGGCGCAGGCGCTTCGCGTCGCGCGCGCGGGCGGGCGCGAGCAGCGGGTCGAGGGCACGGCCCCGGACCTCGTCGCGAAAGGCCCGCACGACGCGGTAGCCGACCGAAGAGGTTGCGGCGCGGCCGCCCCACGCTTCCACGAGCCGCCGGGCCTCGCCCCGCCGCGGGTCCTTCGCGGCCGCCTCCGGCGTCAGGACCTCGAGCAGCAGCTCCCGCCAGCGCGCGAGCAGGAGCGCGCGGTCGTCGAGCTGGATGCGCAGCATGTCCTTCTCGCTCGCCTGCTCGGTGGCGAGCAGGGCGTCGCGGATCTGGCCCTGCCGGGCGCCGAGGTCGTAGCCGCCGACCCCGACCTTCGCGAGCTTGTCCCCGCCGACGACGCGCGCGTTGGCGGTCCAGATACGGCCGCTCGGCGGGTCCACCACCCGCGGGTACTCCGAAGCATCGAGCCAGCCGGCCCAGCCCTTCGTTCCGTCCGCCCAGGAGACGGGCACGCTGCCGTCGCACCCGATCCGGCGCGGGATGCGGCCGATGATCGTCCAGCCGATATGGCCCTGGGCGTCGGCCGCGACGAAGTTCTGGTTCGGGATCCCGGCCTCGGGGGCGATCGCCTGGGCCTCCTCCAGGCTGGCGGCCGCCTCCATGCGGAAGAGTGCGGCATTGAGCCCGCCCTCGCGGAGCGCCACCCAGGCGAGCGTGCGGCGGCGGCCGGCGTGGTCGGTGTCGACCACGGGTCCCCAGATCGTCGACTCGACCTGGAGCGTCTCCGAC
The DNA here is from genome assembly GCA_035283305.1 of Vicinamibacteria bacterium. Classification (GTDB taxonomy): domain Bacteria; phylum Acidobacteriota; class Vicinamibacteria; order Fen-336; family Fen-336; genus DATBSL01. The sequence continues at coordinate 15,710 of DATEUE010000244.1, forward strand.
TTCTCGCCCTTCACTTCGATCGACTCGGACGCGCGCTCGAGGAGCCGGGGGCCCTCGGGGGTGAGATAGGCGTCGGGGTTCTTCGGGTCGGGCTCGAGCAGCACGAGGTCGGCCCAGTCACCCTCGCTATTCGTGAAGCCCCAGGCGACGCGCCCGTTGCTGCCCGCCACCACGAACCCGGCGCCGGGGAGCGACACGCCGGTGATGCGCCGCTCGCCCTCCGCCCCGGGATACACCAGCGAGAGCCGGTACCAGGTGTTGGGCACGGAGATGCCGAGGTGCATGTCGTCGGCCAGGAGCGCGCCGCCGTGCGCGCTCCTCTGTCCCGCCACCGCCCAGTTGTTGCTGCCGCGTGCGAAATCGTCGGCCGCGGCGCCCTCGGGCGCGCCGAGCAGGAGCGCGAGCGCGTCCGGGAGAGGCGCCGGGAGCGCGCGGGCCGCCGGAGCCGCCGGCTTCGCGCGCGTCAGGTCGATCACCTCCGGCCCCGGCAGCGCCGGCATCGGGATCGGCTCGCCCTCGACCGGGGCGTCCCACTCGGTGCCGACCGGGGCGAGGAAAGCGGCGAGCTCGGGTGGCAGCGTCTCGCGCATCAGGCCGAGCACGGAATCCAGCCACGTCTGGCGCCCCTGCAGATCGCGGTACATGGCGAGCGCGCACAGCAGCGAATCCTCGTCGCGCCACGGCATCGGGCTCGCGCGCAACGCCAGGTACTCGAAGGGCGGGGCGCCGAGCGCGCCCAGCCCCTGGTTCACCCCCTGCGCGTAGGCCGCCAGCAGATCGCGCTCGTCGGCGCGCAGCTTCTGGGTCGCGCGCTGCGCGACCAGCCGCAGCCGCAGCGGACGGACCTCGCGATCGAGCTCCAGCGCCGCCCTGCCGAAGAGCGCGGCGAGCTCGCCCGCGGGGCTGCGCCGCAGCAGGTCCATCTGGAAGAAGCGCTCCTGCGCGTGCAGGAAGCCGGTGGCGCGGGCGACGTCGAGGCGGCTCCGCCCCCGCACCACCGGCACGCCGCGCGCGTCGCGCTCGATGCGCACCGGCGCGCCCAGGCCCGCGAGCGCGCGCTCGCCCTCGACGAGCGGCAGGCTCGCGCGCAAGCGCGCGTGGAGGTAGGCACCTGACCCGCCCCCCGCGAGCGCCACCGCCGCGAGCGTGCCGCCCACGACGCGCGGCCAGCGCCGCCGCGTGCGCGCCTGCGTGAGCGTCGTCATCTCCGGCTCTGCCTCAGGCCCCGGCCTTCGACTGGTTGGCGACCGCCTCGGCCGCCTTCCTCGCCGCCTCCGGATCGCCGAGGTAGCGGCTGCGGATCGGCTTCAAGTCCTTGTCCAGCTCGTAGACGAGCGGGATCCCGGTCGGGATGTTGAGCGAGACGATCTCGTCCTCGCTCACGCCGTCGAGGTGCTTCACGAGCGCGCGCAGGCTGTTGCCGTGGGCGGCGATCAGCACGCGGCGCCCGGCCAGCACGTCGGGCACGACCTGGTCGTGCCAGTACGGAAGGAAGCGCGCGACCGTGGCCTTGAGCGACTCCGTGAGCGGCAGCAGGTCCTTCGGCAGGCTGGCGTAGCGGGGATCGCGGCCCGGGTGGCGCTCGTCGTCGGGCGTGAGCGACGGTGGCGGGGTCGCGTAGCTGCGGCGCCAGATCTTCACCTGCTCGTCGCCGAACTTCTTCGCGGTCTCGGCCTTGTTGAGGCCCTGCAGCGCGCCGTAGTGACGCTCGTTGAGCCGCCAGCTGTGGCGGACGGGAATCCACATCCGGTCGAGTGCGTCGAGCGTGATCCAGAGCGTGCGGATCGCGCGACGCAGGAGCGACGTGTGGGCCACGTCGAAGTCGTAGCCGCCCTCCTTCAGCAGCCGCCCCGCGGCCTTGGCCTCCTCGAGCCCCTTCGGGGAGAGGTCGACGTCCGTCCAGCCGGTGAAGCGGTTCTCGAGGTTCCAGGTGCTCTCGCCGTGGCGCAGCAGGACCAGCGTGTACATGGAATGAAGCCCTCCGTTGCGAGGGCCCATTATAGAGTGGCCCGGAAAGGCCCATGTCCCTGAACCCGGTCCGCGTCGTCGCGCGTTTCCCGCGACCCGTCCGGCTCCTGCTCATAGGCACGCTCGTCAACAAGCTCGGGACCTTCATCGTCCCGTACCTGACGCTGGTGCTGCTGCGCGATTTCCACATGACGGAAGGCGAGGTGGCGCTCCTGCTCTTCGCCTACGGCTCCGGGTCCGTGGTGTCGATCCTGACCGGCGGCGTCCTCACCGACCGCCTGGGCCGCCGGCGCACGTTGCTGCTGAGCCTGCTGGGCTCGGGAGCGCTCGCCGTGCTGATGGGGCTCCTGCCCTCGCCGCGCTTCTTCGTGCCGCTGCTCGTGGCGTTCGGCTTCATCGCGGACCTCTACCGGCCCGCGGCCTCCGCCGTGATCGGCGACCTGCTGCCCTCGAGCGAGCGGGCGACAGGATTCGCGGGCCTGCGCATGGCGGTCAACCTCGGCTGGGCGTCCGGCACCGCGCTCGGCGGGCTGCTCGCGGACTGGGACTGGCGGCTGCTCTTCCTCGGCGACGGGCTCACGACGCTGAGCTACGGCGTCCTCGTCTACTTCCTGATCCCCGAGACGCGGCCGCTTTCGAGCGTCCCGCCCACGCCCGACGCGACGCGGGACGCCGGCGAGGCGGCCGGCCCCGACCTCCCGCCGAGCGACGTCCTGGGGCGCAAGCCGACGGGCCCGCTCGGCGACTCGGTGTTTCTCGAGGCGGTGGCCGTGAGCTTCCTGTTCACGCTGATCTTCTGCTCGCACCTCGTGGTGCTGCCGCTCACGGTCACGCGGTCCGCCGGCTATCCCGCCGTCGTCTTCGGCCTGATGGCCGCGCTCAACGGCGTGCTGGTCGCGCTCTTCGAGATCACGATCGTCGCGAAGCTGAAGCGCTTTCGAAGGCTGCGGCTCGCTGCGCTCGGCTATACGCTCGCCGCCCTGGGCTTCGGCATGATCGGCCTCGTGATGCACTGGGCCTGGTTCCTGCTCGCGGTGGTGGTTTTCACGCTCGGCGAGATCCTCTCGGCGCCGCAGCAGATGGCGTTCGTCGCCGACTGGGCGCCGCCCGAGGCCCGGGGCCGCTACCTGAGTCTCTACCAGGCCACGTGGTCGATCGCCTTCGCGGTCAACCCCGCGCTCACGCTGCCGCTGCACGAAGCGCTCGGAGAACGCCTGTTCTGGGGCCTGATGCCGCTCGTGGCGCTCCCGGGCGTGGTCGTCCTGCTGCGGCTCGACGCGACGGTGGACCGGCCCGAGCGGTTGCGTGGTCTCTCGAGCGGGCCGCCGCCACTTCCCTGAGCGCTCCGGCCTGCGGTCCCGCAGGGTAGGATCGGAGCTGGAGGTGCGCGCTTGAAAACCCACGCGCTGGTCCTGGCCGGGCTGCTGCTGGCGTCTCCCGCCGCGGCGCTGACCGTGCTCACGGGCTCGGTGAAGGCGCCGGACGGCGTAGAGATCCACTACGAGGCCGCCGGCAACGGCGAGCCCGCGCTCGTGTTCGTGCACTGCTGGTCGTGCGACCGCAGCTACTGGAGCGGGCAGGCCGCTCACTTCGCCAAGAGCCGCAGGACCGTGGCGATCGACCTCGCCGGCCACGGCGAGTCGGGGCGCGAGCGGCAGCGCTACACGGTCGAGGCTTTCGGCGCCGACGTGAAGGCGCTCGTCGACGCGCTCGGCCTGAAGCGGGTCGTGCTGGTCGGCCACTCGATGGGCGGGCCGGTGATACTCGAGGCCGCGCGGCTCATGCCGGAGAAGGTCGCAGCACTCGTGCCGATCGACACGCTGCACCGCGTCGGACAGAAGACCTCGCCCGAGGAGAGGCGGGCGCTCCTCGACCCGATGCGGGCGGACTTCGCCGGGGCTGCGCGGAAGTTCGTGCGCGACTTCATGTTCACGCCGAAGAGCGACCCGGCCCTCGCCGACCGCATCGCGCAGGACATGTCCGCGGCGCCGAAGGCGGTCGCACTCTCCGCGCTCGAGAACCTGGCCGACTACGACGAGGCCGCGGCGCTCGCGGCGATCAAGGCCCCGCTGCGCCTGATCAACGCCGACCGCTGGCCCACCGACCTCGCGGCGGCGAGGAAGTACAAGCCGGACGTGCAGCTCGCGGTGATGCCCGGGCTCGGGCACTTCCCCATGCTCGAGGATCCGGCCGAGTTCAACCGGCTGCTCGAGCGCGCGCTCAAGGAGCTTCTCGCTCCCTGAGACTCCGATGCCCGCGCCCTGGCCGCTGGAGCCCGGCTCCGAGGAGCTCGAAGCCCACACCCGCATGGTGGCCGACTTCGTGCTGGCGCAGCTTCGCGGCCTCGCGGAGGCGCCCTCGTTCGACCTCGAAGGCATAGAGCCGCTGCGGGCGTCCTTCACCCAAGACCATCCGCCCGAGCAGCCGACTCCGCTCGCAACGCTGCTCGAGCGGCTGAAGCCGGCGATCGCCAAGAGCTACAACACCGCAGGCCCCGGATACCTCGCGTACATCCCCGGCGGCGGCGTTTATGCCGCGGCGCTCGCCGATTTCGTGGCCTGCGCCACCAACCGCTACGTCGGAGTCACCCAGGCGGCTCCGGCTCTCGCCCAGATCGAGGAGACCACGACCGGGTGGCTGTGCCGGCTAATGGGGCTCCCGCCCGAGGCGCGCGGCATCCTGACGTCGGGCGGCTCGCTCTCCAGCTTCGCGGCCGTGGTCACGGCACGCCACGAGCGGCTCGGCGAGGCGTTCCAGGACGGCGTCCTCTACTTCTCGGAGGAGACGCACTACTGCGTCGCGAAAGCCGCTCGCCTCGCGGGCTTTCCGCGCGCCAGCCTGCGCGCCCTGCCGACCGACGCCCGCTACCGCCTGCAGCCGGCGGCGCTCGCCGAGGCGATCCGCGAGGACCGCGCCCGTGGCCTTCGGCCCTTCATGGTCGTGGCCAACGTCGGGACCACCAACACCGGGGCGATCGACCCGCTGCCTGAGGTGCTCGAGCTGGCGCGCGGGCACGACCTCTGGGTCCACGCGGATGCGGCCTACGGCGGCTTCTTCCGCCTCGCGAGCACCGGCTTTCCGCTTCTCGTCGGGATCGAGGAGTGCGACTCGATCACGCTCGATCCCCACAAGGGCCTGTTCCTGCCGTACGGGCTCGGGGCGCTCCTGGTACGCGACGGCCAGGCGCTCGCGAGAGTCCACCGCGAGGGAGCGGGCTACGTGCAGGACGTGACCCGTGAGGGCTCCCTGGGATTCGCCGATCTGTCACCCGAGCTCTCGCGCGACTTCCGCGGGCTGCGGCTGTGGCTGCCGCTCATGCTCCACGGGCTGGGCGCCTTCCGCGAGCAGCTCGAGGAGAAGCTCGCGCTCGCCACCTGGGCGTACCGGGAGCTCGCGAGCGACGAGCATTTCGAGCTCCTCGACGAGCCGCAGCTCTCGGTCGTCGCGTTTCGGCTGCGGGCGCCTGCGCCCGAAGCCGACCGGCTCGGCCCGCAGCTGCTGCGCCGCGTGAACGACAAGAAGCGGGTGTTCCTGTCGAGCACGCGCCTTCGCGGGCGCTACGCGCTGCGGCTGTGCGTGCTGAGCTTCCGCACCCACGCGAAGCGGGTCGAGGACGCGGTCGTGGCGCTCAGGCAGGAAGCGCGGGCGCTTCTCGGCTAGCGGTCATCGGCGAGGCCTTGGGCCGCACGCCCTGCGCCAGCATCAGCATCTCGACCTGGCCCGCGTGGTAGAGCGCGTGCTCGACGACGCCGTGGAGCATCAGGTAGAAGCTGTACTCGCGCCCGGGCACGGGCTCGTCGAGGCGCGCCTCGGGGAACGCCGCCACGGCCTGCCGCAGGGCCCGGCGGGCGTCGCCGAAGTCCAGCCGGGCGCGCAGCCAGGCGTCGTTCGACACGGCCTCCGGTTTCGGCCAGGCGAGCGCACCGGGCAGCGACGCGACGGCCTCGCCCGCGAGGCGGCGGCACGCGACCCGCTCGTAGGCGGTCGTGTGCAGCAGCAGCTCCCAGATCGAGGGCGCCCCGGCGATCGGGTGCGCCTGCGCCTGCTCGGCCGTCGCCTCCGCCAGCAGGTCGCGTAGCGAGGGACACTTCCAGGCCTCGTTGCCCTCGAAGGACCGCTGCAGTTGGTTCCAGATCCGCTCGGTCTCGCTCATGGGCCCTCCGCCGCTACGTTACCAGAGTGACCCGCTGCGCTTATAGATCACGCGTTTCATGCCCCCGCGCGGCGGACTAAGATCCGCCTGCATGGCGGACACACCCCTCACCGTCGTCGGCGCAGGGGTCGTGGGCCTCGCGGTCGCGGCGCGGCTCGCCGAGCAGTTCCCCGAGCTCGTGATCCTCGAGC
>DATEUE010000245.1:0-7408 GCA_035283305.1 Vicinamibacteria bacterium
GTCGCGCCAGTACCGCCACCGCGTCCGCCCCGGCGACCGGGTCGCGCTCACCGGGAAGGGCCGCCCCTACTCCAACGTCTTCGAGCGCGCGGGCGAGGTCGTCGTGGCCACGAAGCGCACGGGCAAGCTGCTGCGCAGCAAGGTGGTCACCGGCACGCCCGAGCACGCCATCGCGGGGCACGAGCGGATGGAGTGCTCGGCCTGCCACTCGCGCAGCGTCGTGCAGTGCTACGGCTGCCACACGCAGTACGACAAGCGCAGCACCGGCTGGGACTTCATCCAGGCGAAGGAGACCGAGGGCGAGTGGAGCGAGACCGAAGACCACCGGCGGCTCTACCCGTTCCCGCTCGCCCTCAACGACCGCGGCAAGATCTCGCCGGTCACGCCCGGCTGCCAGACCTTCATCAGCGTGGTCGAGCCGGATGGCACCCGCTCGAAGAGCGAGTACGTCGCCCTCTACAAGGGGAAGCCGCAGCTGCGCTTCGCTCCGTTCTTCGGCCACAACACTGGCACCCGCGCAGTGGGCTGCACCGAGTGCCACGGCAACCCGACCTTCCTCGGCTTCGGCCAGCACGTGATCGAGAAGGGACAGGTTCGGGGCACGCTGCTATGCGAGAAGAACCCCAAGAAGCCGCTCGACGGCTTCGTCGCGATGGAGCGTGGCCGCGTCGTGGCGCACGCCGCCATCACTCGCAAGGGCGCGCGGCCGCTCGCGCACGACGAGGTGAGCCGCGTGTTCGCCGTCAACCTGTGTCTCGTCTGCCACGACCGGGCCAAAGACCCGATCTACCGCTCGAGGCTCCAATACGATGCGCTCGACGACGCCCTTCATCGCCGCCTGCTGGCTGCTGACCGCTAGCCCGGCCGGGGCCGCGGGCCTCGAGCCGGAGAACGGGCGGGCGCCTCTCCCGCCGACCTCGGTGGCGTGCCTTTCGTGTCACGCGTCCGCCGCTGGCGTGCTCTCGGGAACGATGGCCACGCGTGCCGCCGAGCGGGCGTTCGCGCAGCGTGCCTTTGGCGGCGACGGCGAGCGCTTCTTCGCCCAGTCCTGCGGCGGCTGCCACGTCGCGGGCTGCGACGACTGCCACGGAGCCGCGCCGCACAAAGGCGCCCCCCTGAAGAACGACGCCTGCACGCGCTGCCACAAGGGCTACTTCGTCGGCTGGGACTACCAGGGCCGCGCGCCGCGCGAGGACCACGCGCGCTACCAGCGGGGGCCGGTCGCCGACGGCGAGCCGTACCTCAAGATGCTCCCCGACGTGCACGCCGAGCGCGGCATGACCTGCGCGTCGTGCCACACGATGCGCTCGCTGCAGGAAGGGAAGCGGGCTGCGAAGACCTGCCGGGAGTGCCACCCCGCACCGTCTCGAGACGTGCCGGAGCACTCGTTCTCCGCGCACCTCGAGAGGATGGAATGCGAGGCGTGCCACGCGGCGTGGGCGCCGCAGGAGTACGGGACCTTCCTGGTGCGCACGCAGACGCCAGAGCAGGAGGAGGCCTTTGCGGCACTCCGGGCGTGGGGCCCCTGGCGCAAGAGCGCGTACCTCAAGAGCCAGGGCGCGCCGCCTTTGGGTCTCAACGAGCGGGGCCGCGTCGCGCCGATCCGGCCGCAGTTCGTGCTGTTCGCCACCGACGCGAGCCGGGGCTTCGAGAACCGCCTGCTGGCCGCGGAGTGGAAGGCCTTCGTCCCGCACACCGTGAGACGCGGGGCGGTCACCTGCAGCGAGTGCCACGACTCGCCGCGCCGCTTCCTGCTGGAAGCGGACGCGGCGCGGCTCTACGAGCTCGACAAGGACGGCCTGCCGCTGCGCTCCTTCTGGAGCCGCGACAAGCAGACCGTGATCAACGGGTCCTTCCTTCCAGAGGACCGACACCTGGCGATGAACCGCAAGACGCCGGAGTACGTCCGGCAATACCTGAGGCAATGGCAGAAGCTGCTCGATCGCGACGGTCCACCGTCCGGGCGCTGATCCTCTCCCTCGTGGGAGGCGCCGGCTTGTGGCGATTCTTGACCCCGCGTGCGGGCGCCGGGGGGCCGGGAGCGGTGTCGCTGCCCGTGGCGGACGTTCCCGCTGAAGGCGCGCTCGTCCTGCCGCAGCACCGTGTGGCCGTCGTTCGTGAAGGCGGCGACTTCTTCGCGATCGACCTCGTCTGCACGCACCTCGCCTGCACCGTGACGGCCACGGAGCAGGGGTTCGCCTGCCCCTGCCACGGCAGCCGGTTCAGCAGCAGCGGGCAGGTCCTGACCGGGCCCGCGTCGCGCGCGCTCCGGCGACTGCGCATCGATCGGCGCGGCGGCATGCTGTGGATCTCGCGGGCCTGAGGATGGCGGCACTCATGAGCGAGCGGAGCCCGAGCGGATGCTGACGGAGCTGGTCAAGCACCTGTTCCCGCGGCTGGTGCGGGAGCGCGACCTGCGGCTGAGCTACACCTTCTGCCTGGGCGGACTGGCCTTCACGTCGTTTCTGGTCTTGAGTGCCACCGGCCTGCTGCTCCTCTTCTATTACAGCCCGGCGCCACAGACGGCGCACGGCTCGATCCAGTTCCTCGAGACGCGCGTCTGGGGCGGCGCCTACCTCCGAAGCCTCCACCGCTTCTCGTCCCACGCCCTGCTGGTCCTGCTGGCGCTCCACACGCTGCGGGTGGTCCTGACTGGAGCCTTCCTCCACCCACGGAAGATGAACTGGATCGTGGGCTGCTCGCTGCTGTTCCTGGCGGTGTTCGGGGCCTACACGGGCTACCTGCTGCCGATGGACCAGCTCGCGTACTGGGCGACGCAGACGGGGATGGAGCTGGTGCGGGTGCTGCCGCTCGGCGACGCGCTGCGCGCGCTGCTCGTCCCGGACGACGTGGGCGGGCCGCTGTCGCTGCTGCGCTTCTACGCGCTCCACGTCGTGATCGTCCCGCTGCTGATGTTCGTGCTCACGATGCTGCACTTCTTCGTGATCCGCCGTCAGAAGGGCTTGCTGCCCTACCTATGAGCCACTACGTCCGGAGCTCGCCGCACTTCTTCGGCCCGGTCGCTCGGGCGATGCTGCTGGGGACCTTGGCCCTGCTGCTGCTCGCCGCCCTGGTGCCGGCGCCGCTCGAGCCGCCCGCCGACCCCGCGCACGCGCCGAACCCCGCCAAGTCGGCGTGGTTCCTGCTGTGGATCCAGGAGCTGGTGAGCTACAGCACGCTCGCGATCTACGTGGCGATCGCACTCGCGGTCTTCCTCGTCGCCCTGCCCTGGCTGCCTGTCCCGAAGCTGGAGCACGCGCGCTGGCTCCCGCGCGAGCAGCGGGCGCTCGCGCTCGCGGTGCTCGCCGCCGCCCTTCTCGTCCTGGTTCTCACCGTCGTGGGGCTCTACTTCAGGGGACCCGATTGGCGCCTGGTGCTGCCGCTCTAATCGCCGCGCTGGTCCTCGCGGGCTGCCTGAAGGCGCAGTCCACGGCACGCCAGGAGGCGGGCTGCGGCTCCTGTCACGAGCGGCACTACGTGCGCGAAGGAGCCTGCCACGAGTGCCACCGCGGGAACCCCGGTGCCGAGCGGGTGGAGCTCGCCCACGAGCGGCTGCTCACGGGCCGCGCTTCGGAGCACCGCTTGCCGGACGGGCCCGCGCTGCGCGAGGGACGCCGCCTGGTGGAGACCTTGGCCTGCCGGCGCTGCCACAGCATCGGGGGAGAGGGGAATCGGCTGGCGACGGATCTCGACAAGGTCGTGTGGACGCGTGAGCAGGCGGCGCTCGTGAGCTCGATCCGCGAGCCGGTCGAGAACATGCCGAGATTCGGCCTCGACGAGCGCCAGGCGGAGGCGATCGTCGCGTTCCTGCTGCGGAGCGGGAGCCGGGACCAGCCCCAGGACAGCTACCGCGTTCACTTCACGCGCGGCGCGAGTGCCATCCCGACGGCCTTCGAGAAGAGCTGCGGCGGCTGCCACCGCTTTCTCGGCGCCGCGGGCCCTGTCGGCTCCGGGTACGTCGGCCCAAATCTTTCCGGCCTCTTCACGCCCTTCTACCCAAAGACGGCGCCCGGCAAGCGTGCCTGGACCGAAACGGCGCTCGCCGACTGGCTCCGCAACCCCCGCGCGTCTCGTCACACGACCACGATGCCGCCGGTGGCGCTGTCCGCCGAGGAGCTTCGGCGGGTCACAGCGCAGCTCGGCGGCACGAGCGCGGCTCGGCCGTAACCCGCGTGCTACGATGCCGCTCATGGCGGACGTGACGCGCGCGCTTGGCCTGCCGCACGAGCCGCTGGCGTCGGGCCCCGAGGATCCGACGCTCTGGGCCGAGGCGCCGCTCGAGCTGCTGGTGCGTTACGGCTGTGTACCGGTGAGACGCGAGGGCGAGCGCCTGGTGCTGGCCTTCGGCGCGCTCGACGACGAGACCAAGCTCGACGAGATCGAGTTTCAGCTCGAACGCCCGGTCGAGGCTGTCCTGGCGCCCCCCGACCGCGTGGCCGCGGCGCTACGGCGTCACCGCGGCGGCGAGATCCTGCTGGAGCAGGCGAGCGAGGGGCTGCGCCTACAGCTCGTGGCCGACGACGAGACGGCCGCGATCGAGGAGAAGCTGCTCCCGGCGGAGAGCCCGATCGTGCGCCTTGTCGACTCGCTGGTGCTCGGGGCGATCGATAGGCGCGCCTCGGACATCCACATCGAGACGAAGGAGCGCGAAGTAGTCGTGAAGTATCGCATCGACGGGGTGCTGCACCCGGCGATCGAGCCGCTCGACAAGAAACACCACGACACGATCGTGAGCCGGCTCAAGGTCATGTCGGAGCTCGACATCGCCGAGAAGCGCGTGCCGCAGGACGGCCGCTTCCGGCTGCGCGTGAAGGGGCGCACGATCGACTTCCGTGTCTCGATCATGCCCTCGATGCACGGCGAGGACGCGGTGATCCGCATCCTCGACAAGGAGCAGCTGCACGCCGCGTTCCACAGCCTGCGGCTCGACGTGCTCGGCTTCTCCGAGCCCGACCTCCGGAAGCTGCGCAAGTACATCACCGAGCCCTACGGGATGGTGCTGGTGACGGGTCCCACCGGCAGCGGCAAGACCACGACGCTCTACGCCGCGCTAAGCGAGATCGCCTCGCCCGAGGACAAGATCATCACGATCGAGGACCCGGTCGAGTACCAGATCCCGGGCATCGTGCAGGTGCCGGTCAACGAGAAAAAAGGCCTCACCTTCGCGCGTGGCCTGCGCTCGATCCTGCGCCACGACCCCGACAAGATCATGGTGGGGGAGGTGCGCGACCCGGAGACGGCGCAGATCGCCGTACAGTCGGCGCTCACCGGCCACCTCGTCTTCACCACGGTCCACGCCAACAACGTGTTCGACGTGCTCGGGCGCTTCCTGCACATGGGCGTCGAGCCCTACAACTTCGTCTCGGCGCTCAACTGCGTGATGGCGCAGCGCCTGGTGCGGCTGCTGTGCCAGGCCTGCCGGCGCCCGGCCGAGGTCTCGCCCGTGCTGCTGCGCGAGTCGGGTCTCGACCCCGACCTCTACCACGATCAGGTCTTTTACGAGACCAAAGGCTGCGACGAGTGCGGCGGCACCGGCTTCCACGGGCGCACGGCGGTCGCGGAGCTGCTCGACATGTCCGACCGCATCCGCCAGCTGATCCTCGAGCGCCGCCCGGCCGCCGAGATCAAGCAGGCCGCGCGCGAGGAAGGCATGACCGTGCTCCGCGACTCCGCGCTCGAGAAGGTGTTCGCCGGCCTCACGACGCTACGCGAGATCAACAAAGTCACCTTCGTTCACTGATTCCCCTCCCGGGACAGGACCGCCGCCTGGCATTCGGTCCAGTCCCGGGAGTTCTGGCCCGTCGCTACCCGTTGGTCAGTCCCCCCCTTGTCGTTCTCTCTGCTCTTGCTCGTGAGCCATCGCCTTGCGCGGCGGTCCCGCATCCCAGGGCGGGTCCGATGGCGCGACCGGCGACCCGCCCTGAGAGCCCTCGGGATCCGCCGCTATCCGTGGCCCTCCGGCTGTCGGCCGTGCTCGTGAGCCATCGCCTTCCGCGGCGGTTCGCCCTTCAGTGGCGACTCTTGCCGCGAGGCTCCGTCGTCGGCGCGGGCGCGGGCATCACCTCGTAGTCGAGCAACACCGTCCCCGTCTTCGCGTAGACGCGATGCTTCGTGAGCTTCAGCTTCGCGAGCGTCGCCGGGTGCTCGACGAGCGGCAGCCCGTTGCCCAGCAGCACCGGCACGATCCCGACCTGCAGCTGGTCCACCAGGCCGAGCTCCAGCAGGCTGCGGAACAAGCTGCCGCCGCCGAACAGCCAGATGGCCTTGCCCGGCTGCTGCTTGAGGGCGCGCACCGTTTCGCCGGGGTCGCTGGAGAGGGTGGCGCCCGGGCAGTCGGCGCGACGCAGGCTGGTCGAGAAGACGTACGACTTCATGCCGGGCATCCCGCCGCCTCCGCCCTGTTTGCGGGCGGCCTCGTAGGACTTGCGCCCCAGCAGCGCCGTGTCGAACCGGGCGAAGAGCTCCTTGAAGTCGATGTCGGGGTCCATCACGATCCAGTCGGCCTCGCCGTTGGGTCCGGCGATGTAGCCGTCAAGGCTGATGGCCGCCGAGTAGCAGACGGGTCGCATGTCACCTTCCTTGCCAGCAGGCGGCCAGCTTCGGTACCGACCACTCGATCCACGCGTTTGCGCCCCCAGCCCGCCCTGAGCCTGCAAAGGAGCCGCTCAGGGCTGGGTCGGGTCGCCTTCGTTCCAAATCATTTATAAACGTTCATTCATTTATAATCTGCTAGGCTGCGATCGTCAAGATGTCGCCGCGACCCCGGACCGTGTCCGACGACGAGATCCTCGCCGCGACCGCCCGCATGATCGGGCGCGTGGGGCCCGTGCGCCTGACGCTCGCGCACGTGGCGCGCGAGGTGGGCCTCGCGCCGGCCACGCTGCTCCAGCGCTTTGGGTCGAAGCGCAACCTGCTGCTGAGCCTGGCGCGGCAGGGGGTGGGGGACGACGGCGGTTTCCTGGAGAGCCTGCGCGCGCAGGGGCGCTCGCCGCTCGAAACGGCGCGGGCATTCCTGCTCTGCTTCGCGGGCCTCGCGGCGAGCCCGAAGGAGATGGCGAACCACCTCGCCTTCCTGCAGATCGACCTTACGGATGCGGCCTTCCACCGCATCGCATCGAGGCTGTTCCGGTCGAACCAGGAGGCGCTCTCGGGCCTGCTGGCCGAGGCCAGGCGGGGAGGCGAGATAGCGGGCGCGGATCCGAAGGCGCTCGCGCGGCTGCTGCTCGCCGTCGTCAACGGCTCGCTGCTGACCTGGGCGATCTATCGCGAGGGTGAGGCCGGCACCTGGCTGGCGCGGGACATCGACCTCGCGCTCGAGCCGTACCGCCCTGCCCGGCGTTAGTGTTAGTGGGGCCGGCTCGTGTGCATCGCGACGGCTTTCCAGCCGAGGCCGTCGTTGGCGAGGGGG
>DATEUE010000246.1:0-4027 GCA_035283305.1 Vicinamibacteria bacterium
CCGCAGCCAGGAGCGCGACCGGCATCGCCACGAGGGCGAGTGAACGTTTCATGCCACCTCCTCCGGTCGAGCCTCGGTGCTGATCCCGGAGGCTCGAGCTGATCCTGGCCTACGGCAGTGAGTCGTACACGAGCCCCGTGAAGACGTCGGGCTTGATGAAGCCCTGGCCCCACTTGGCGTCGTAATCGGCGGTCGGTTTCGCCGCGATCACGGCCTCCTTGCTCTTGCCCTCCGCCTTCAGCTTGGCGATCCGGTCGCGCAGCGTCTTGACCGTGTCCCGGTACACGACGAGGTCGGCCTTGGTCGCGAGCGGCCCGTGGCCAGGGATGATCCGGGTCGTGTCGCTGATCGCGGCCAGCACGCGCTCCGCGGCGCCGATCACGCCGTCCACCCGGCCCCCGCTCGAAACGTCCACGAAGGGGTAGTTGAAGCCGTTGAAGAACAGGTCGCCCATGTGGACCACGTCGGCCTTCACGAACTCGACGATCGAGTCGCCGTCGGTGTGGCCGGGCGGGACGTGGTAGACGCGGATCTCTTCGCCGTTCCAGTGGAGCGTGACGCCTTCGGCGAAGGTCACCACCGGCAGCGCCGCCTCGGGAGACGGCGGCGTCGTGCGCTGGAAGACCGCGTTGAAGTTCTCGGCGCTCATGCGCTTGCGGACGTTCTCGTGTGCCACGATGAAGGCGCCCGCCTTGCCCATGTTCTCGTTGCCGCCGGTGTGGTCGCCGTGCCAGTGGGTGTTCACCACGAAGCGCACCGGGTCGGAGGTGATCGCCTTGACCGCGGCGAGGATCTTGTCGCTGAGGGGCGCGTACTGGTCGTCGACCAGGAAGCTGCCGCTCTTCCCCACCGAGAGGCCGATGTTCCCGCCCCGGCCGGTCAGCATGTAGAGGCCCTCGGCCACCTTCTCGGCCTTGACCTCGACCTGCGAGAAATCCTGCTGCTGGGCCCCGGCCGGAGCGGCCAGGACCATCGCCAGGGCAAGCACCCGGACCTTCATGTACGCCTCCGCTTTCGTTACGCCTGGTTTCTTGTGCACGCTACACCTTCGACGGCGTGCGGACCCGGGTCGCATCCTATCAGATGGACGGCCCCCCGCCGGCCGGCCCGGGCGAAAGCCGCCTCAGCGGCCTTGCGGAGCCCGCAGCTCTCCGAACAGCGTCCCGAGCAGGACGCCGCCGCGGTCGGCGTAGTACTCCCAGAACATGGCGCCGGCCAGGCCGTGGTCGCGGATGTAGCGGCACTTGGCGCGCAGCGACTCGGGGTCCTCGTAGCTCACGAACACGCGCGCGTCCGGGCTCCACAGCACCAGCTCTCGCGCTGGCACGCCAGCGGCGAGGAAGGCCCCGACCGCGTCGGCGGCGGAGTGCTTCTTGTCGTCGGCCGGATGCGGATAGAGGTTGGCATGGTGCCCCACGAGGCGGCCGCAGGCCCGTCAGCGCCCTGAGGTTCTCGGCGTCGCGGGCAGAGCCCTCCACGACGACGCCCTTCTCGATGTTGGCAAAGGCGTAGTTGACGTGGGTCAGCTTGCCGGCGGCGATCTCCACCGGGTCGATCACGCGGTCGCGCGGGAACACGTAGCCGGTGATCACGCGCCCGGGCGCCTGGCCCCGATCGTCGCCGGGTGCAGGCGGTGACGCCACGGCCCCCAGGGCGCTCAGCAGCGCCGCGACGACGAGGGCGAACCTGAGGGAGGCGGGCGACGGTCCGGTCACTCCGTTCCTGCCTTGATTCGGCCCGCGTCGGCGGACGTGCTTATCAGCGGGCGCTCGGCGCCCACGCTGCCGCCAAGCCATGAATCAAGAGCCTCATGCGCGCCGGCTCGGGAAGCCGGCATCCTCACACGGCCCTCCGAGCGGCCATTTTCGACTCGATCGGGCCCGAAACGCTCATTCATGACGAACGTCATACCCCCGCAGGGCCGCTCGGGGGACCCTCGGCTCGCCATCACGAGGTGCGACATGCCCGTCCGCACGCAACTGCCCGATCTCGAGCACTGGAAAGCACAGGTCAAGTGCCAGGCGGGCTGCCCCGTGAAGACCGACGCCGGGCGCTACGTGCAGCTCGTCGCCGAGCGGCGGGACGAGGAGGCGTACCTCGTCGCGCGCGCCCCGAACCCGTTCGCCTCGGTGTGTGGGCGCATCTGCGCGGCGCCCTGCGAGGACGCCTGCCGCCGCGGCAACATCGACGCCCCGATCTCGATCCGGGCGCTCAAGCGCTACGTCACGGAGCGCTACGGCGTCGAGTCGCTGCGCCCCGACACGCAGGACCGGCTTCGGGAGCGGCCGATCCTCGAGGGGAACCTGTTCAGCGGCCACTTGCCGGTGGTTCCGCTCTCCGGCACAGGCTCCGGGCCACAGCGCAAGGTCGCCGTCGTCGGCGCGGGCCCCGCCGGCATGTCCGCCGCGCACGACCTGGCCCTGCTCGGCTACGCCGTCACCGTCTTCGAGGCCTCGCCCGAGCCGGGCGGGATGATGCGCTTCGGCATCCCCGAGTACCGCCTGCCGCGCACGCTGATCCACGAGGAGATCCAGAAGATCCTCGCGCTCGGCGTGACGCTCAAGAGCGGCACGCCGCTCACGCCGGTGTTCGGCCTCTCCGAGCTGCGCGCGGACGGCTACGAGGCCGTGTTCCTGTCGGTCGGCGTCTCGAAGGGGCGCGACCTGCAGGTGCCGGGCGTCGAGCTCGACGGTGTCGTGAAGGCCGTCGACTACCTGCTGAACGTCAACCGCGGCTACCGCATGAACCTCGGCCGCCGCGTGGTGGTGATCGGGGGCGGCTTCGTGGCGTTCGACGCCGCGCGCACGGCGCTGCGGCTCGGGCGCGAGGACGAGGCGCACGAGCTCGCCGGCGAGACCGACGCACGCATGAAGGAGGCCTTCGACTCGGCACGCGCCGCGCTCCGCAGCGGAGCCACCGAGGTGACGATCGTCTCGCTCGAGAGCTTCGCCGAGATGCCCGTGCTGCAGACGACGCAGGGGCACGAGGAGTTCGAGGAGGCAAAGAAGGAGGGTGTCGCGTTCCTGCCGCGGCGCGGCCCGAAGGCCTTCCTGGGCGACTCGCAGCTGCGGCAGGTGGAACTGCGCGGTGTAGTCTCGGTCTTCGACGAGAGCGGCCGCTTCAGCCCGCGCTACGACGACGCGGACGTGCTGACGCTGGATGCCGACGCCTGCGTGCTCGCGATCGGCCAGAAGCCCGACCTGTCGTTCCTGAAGCCCACCGACGGCGTCGAGCTCACGCCCGGGGGGACGATCCGAATCGACCCGAAGACGCTCGCCACCTCGGCGGCGGGCGTCTACGCCGGCGGCGACGTGGCCTTCGGCCCGCGCAACCTGATCGAGGCCGTGGCGAACGGC
This sequence comes from Vicinamibacteria bacterium, assembly GCA_035283305.1. Taxonomy (GTDB): domain Bacteria; phylum Acidobacteriota; class Vicinamibacteria; order Fen-336; family Fen-336; genus DATBSL01. The sequence goes on from DATEUE010000246.1 coordinate 3,357, forward strand.
AAGCTCGCGGCCCGCTCGATCCACGAGCGGCTCGGCCGCGAGCACGCGCGGCTCGAGGTCACGCTCGACGTCGAGAAGATCCCGACCCGCGACTACCGCATGCTCGCGGGCTTCGAGCTCGAGGATCGCGAGACGCCGCCGACGCTCGAGCTCGACCGCCGCACCGGCATCGCCGAGGTCGAGACCGGCTACGCGCAGGAGGCGGCCGTGCGGCAGGCGGCGCGCTGCCTGGTCTGCCACGTGCAGACGATCTACGACCCCGAGAAGTGCGTGCTGTGCAGCCGCTGCGTGGACGTCTGCCCGGAGTACTGCCTGGCGATCGTGCCGTTCGAGTCGCTCGCGCTGGGCGATGCGGAGAAGGCCGAGCTCGTGCAGCGGGCCGAGGCGAACGGCCTGCCGCTCTGCGCGATGATCAAGGACGACGACCGCTGCATCCGCTGCGGCCTGTGCGCCGTCCGCTGCCCCACCGACGCGATGACGATGGAGCGCTTCCAGATCCAGGAGCGTTTCGCCCGAGCGACCCCGGCGCCCGCCAAGGAGCCCGTATGACCCAAGACAAGAAAGACCGCCGCGAGTTCCTGACGAAGCTCGGGATCGGAGCCGGCGTCGTCGGGATCGGCACCCAGGCCGCGGCCTCGCTGCGCTCGCTGCTGCCCAACGTCTCCTACGAC
>DATEUE010000247.1:0-10602 GCA_035283305.1 Vicinamibacteria bacterium
GATGCCGAGCGGGACGAGCGCCTACGGCCTGGTGGTCGAGAGCCACGAGGGACGGCCGACGAAGCTCGAGGGCAACGAGCTGCACCCGGCGAGCCTCGGCTCGTCGAGCGCGCGCGTGCAGGCCTCGGTGCTCGACCTCTACGATCCGGACCGCTCGCAGCTCGTGCTCCGGAAGGGCGCACCGTCCACGTGGGCCGACTTCGCGGCCGCGTGGAAGGAGCGCGCGAAGGCTCACGCCGACGGCGGCGAGGGGCTCGCGCTGCTGGCCTCGCCCTCGGCTTCGCCCACGCTCTCCCGCCTGGCCGCCGCCTTCCAGAAGGCCTACCCCCGCGCACGTTTCGTAACCTGGGCGCCCGCCTCGGACGCGAACGCGCTCGCGGGCGTGGCACGCGCCGCGGGCCGGCCGCTGCTGCCGGTCTACCGCTTCGAGAAGGCGAAGGCGATCCTCGCGATCGACGCCGACATCCTGCACGCCGACCCGGAGATGGTCCGCCACACGCGCGCCTTCGCGGCAGGACGCCGCGTCCAGGCTCCCGGCGACACGATGAGCCGGCTGTGGGCGGTCGAGGCCTTGCTCTCGATCACCGGCGCCAACGCCGACCACCGGCTGCGGCTCCCGGCGCGCCGGATCCCGGCGTTCGTGGCCGCGCTCGCGGCCTCGCTCCGCGATCACGGCCTCGCCATCGACGCGCCCGCGGCGCCCGAGGCAAAGGGCGTGGACGCGGCCTGGCTGCGCGCCCTGACCGAAGACCTGCTGGCCAACCGCGGCGCCTCGTTGGTCGTGGCGGGGCCGCGGCAGCCCGCGGCGGTGCACGCGGCCGTGGTTGCGCTCAATGCCGCGCTCGGCAACGTCTCGGCCACGGTCGACTATCGCGAGCCCGTGGACGCGCTGCTGCCGTCGCCCGTGGCGTTCGCCGACCTCGTCAAAGCACTCCGCGACGGCCAGGTGAAGACGCTCGTCGTCCTCGGCGGCAACCCGGCCTACGACGCGCCCGCCGACCTCGACTTCGCGGCCGCCGCTGCCAAGGCCGAGGAGCTCGTGCACTTCGGAAGCCACGTCGACGAGACTGCGGCGCTCGCGTCGTGGCACGTCCCGAGCGCGCACTTCCTCGAGTCGTGGGGCGACGCGCGCGCGAGCTGCGGGACGCTGAGCATCGTCCAGCCCCTGATCTTGCCCCTCTACGGCGCGAAAAGCGCCGTAGAGGTTCTGGGCCTTCTGGCGACCGGCGAGGACAAGCCCGGCCACGAGCTCGTCCAGGCCACTTGGCACGGCGTCCTCGGCGCGGCCGACTTCGAGAAGCGCTGGAACCGGTTGCTGCACGACGGCGTGCTCCCCGAGAGTGCGCTCCCTGGCGTCCGGCTCGAGCTGAAGCCGGGGACCTTCGCCGAGCTCGCCGCGGCGGCGCAGGCGCAGGGCTCGGGCGAGCTAGAGGTCGTCTTCCAGGCCTGCCCCAAGCTCGAGGGCGGCGCGAGCGCCAACAACGCCTGGCTGCAGGAGCTGCCGGACGCGATCACCAAGGTCACCTGGGACAACCCGCTGCTCGTGAGCCCCGCGTCCGCGGCTGCGCTCGGACTGAAGGACGAGGACGTCGTCAAGCTGGAGGTCGCCGGCCGCAGCCTGGAGCTGCCGATCCTGCGCGTGCCGGGCCTCGCGGACGGCACGCTCGTGCTGAGTCTCGGCTACGGGCGGAAGCAGGCCGGCCGCGTCGGCAACGGCGTCGGCTTCGACGCCTTCTCCCTGCGCACGACCGCCGGCCTCGACCTCGCGACCGACGTGAAGCTCACGCCCGCAGGCCGCAGCTACCCGCTGGCGCTGACCCAGGAGCATGGCGCGATGGAGGGCCGCGCGCTCATCCGCGAAGCGACCCTCGAGGGCTACCGGCAGGACCCGAAGTTCGCGACCGACAAGACGCCGCTCTTCTCGCTCTGGACCGAGCACCAGTACAAGACGAAGCCGCAGTGGGGCATGGTGATCGACCTCAACGCCTGCACCGGCTGCAACGCCTGCTCGGTCGCCTGCCAGAGCGAGAACAACGTGCCGGTGGTAGGCAAGGACCAGGTGCGCCGCGGGCGCGAGATGGCTTGGCTGCGCATCGACCGCTACTTCACCGGCGCGCCCGAGGAGCCGTCCGCGGCGTTCCAGCCCGTGCCGTGCATGCAGTGCGAGAACGCGCCCTGCGAGCAGGTGTGCCCGGTCGCGGCCACCGTCCACGACGAGGACGGCTTGAACGCGATGGTCTACAACCGCTGCATCGGCACGCGCTACTGCTCGAACAACTGCCCGTACAAGGTGCGCCGCTTCAACTTCTTCAACTACACCAAGGACACGCCGCGCGTCCTGAAGCTCGTCAACAACCCGGACGTGACGGTGCGGTCCCGCGGGGTAATGGAGAAGTGCACCTACTGCGTGCAGCGCCTGAGCGCCGCCAAGATCGACGCCCGCCTGGGTGGCCGCGAGCTGAAGGACGGCGACGCCAAGACCGCCTGCCAGCAGGCCTGCCCCGCCGAGGCGATCCGCTTCGGGGACTTGCTCGACCTCGAGAGCCAGGTGGCCAAGGCGCGCTCCAGCGATCGGACCTACGCGCTCCTCGCCGAGCTCAACACGCGTCCGCGCACCACCTACCAGGCGCGGCTGCGTAACCCGCACCCGGCCCTCGCCAAGGCCGAACCCGCCGCCAAGGACCAGGGCCATGCGTAGCCGGGCCGTCCTTGCGTCCCTGGCGCTGGCCGTGAGCCTCGCGGGCTGCCGCGGCATGACCTCGACCCAGCCGCCGGTGCACCTCAACCCCAGCATGGACAACCAGCCGAAGGCGCGGGCACAGTCGGAGAGCGACTTCTTCTACGACGGCGCCTCGATGCGCCCGCCGGTGCCGGGCACGGTGGCCCGCGGCGAGCTGCGCGAGGACCGCGCGTTCTTCGAAGGGCGGGATGCGGCGGGCAACCTGCTCGCCCGTTCGCCGGTGGAGGTGACACCCGAGCTCCTGGCCCGCGGCGCCGACCGCTACCACATCTATTGCCAGCCCTGCCACGACCCCCGCGGCGACGGCAAGGGTGTCCTCGCGCAGCGCGGCGGGGTGCCGACGACGTCGATGCACGACCCCAAGGTGCTGAACGCAGTCGACGGGCACATCTACAACGTGATCACGAACGGCCAGGGACTGATGCCGGCCTACCGCTGGCCGATCCCCCCGGCCGACCGCTGGGCGATCGTGGCCCACGTGCGCCAGCTGCAGCAGCAGCGGCAGGCGGAAGGGGCGGCTCAGTGAAGGGCCGGCTGAACGCCAAGATCGCCGTGGCGTCGGCGGCGGTGGTGGCGATAGCGCTCGCGACCACGGTCGGCATCGTGCGCTTCGTGCTGAGCACCGAGTACCGCGCGCCCGTCCGCTCCGACGAGGCGCAGTCGACGCCGCGCGTGCAGGCCCAGCAGGACGAGGCCGCGGCGAAAGCCAAGGCTGATCGCGAGAAGCCGTACACCGAGGAGACCTACCGCCGCTTCCCGAGGGTGGGCAGCCGTGTCGCGGTCTGGGTGCTGGCGCAGCTGCACCTGCTGTTCGCCGCCTTCGTGCTGGCGGTGCCGATCTTCGCCCTCACCATCGAGTTCATCGGCTGGCTGAACGGCGACAAGCGCTACGACGAGCTCGCGCACGAGTTCACCAAGCTCCTGTCGGTGTCGTTCTCGCTCACCGCGAGCTTCGGGGCGTTCCTGCTCTTCATGCTGGTGCTGCTCTACCCGAAGTTCATGAACTACCTGATGCACGTGTTCTCGCCGACGTTCGCGCCTTACGTCGGGCTCTTCTTCCTCGAGGCGTTCTTCCTCTACAGCTACTACTACGGCTGGGGGAAGTTCTCCGCGGTCGTGCACCTGCTGCTCGGGCTGGGCCTGAACGTCGTGGGCACCGCGATCATGCTGATCGCCAACTCGTGGCTCACGTTCATGACGACGCCGGCCGGCGTCTCCGAGTCGGGGGCCGTGATCAGCACCTGGGCCGCGGTGCACAACTACACCTGGATGCCGCTCAACATCCACCGCTTCATTGCCAACATCGCCTTCGGCGGCTCGGTGGCGGCCGCCTACGCCGCCTTCAAGTTCCTGGGAGCGAAGACCGACGCGGAGCGCGCCCACTACGACTGGATGGGCTACATCGGCAACTTCGTCGCGATCTGCGCCTTCCTGCCGCTGCCCTTCGCCGGCTACTGGCTTGCCTCCGAGATCTACGCCTACTCGCAGACGCTCGGCATCACCATGATGGGCGGCGCCTTCTCGTGGCTGTTCATCATCCAGGCGGTCCTGATCGGGAACCTGTTCCTGGGCGCGAACTACTACCTGTGGCTGGGGATGGGCCGCGTGCAGGCCTCCGAGCGCTTTCAGGGCTACATCAAGTACCTGCTGATCCTGATCGCGCTCTGCTTCGCCGTCTGGGCGACGCCGCGCTCGATCATCGCGACGGTCTCCGAGACGCGCGCGATGGGCGGCGGCGCCCACCCGCAGCTCGGCTACCTGGGCGTCATGTCCGCCAAGAACACGGCGGTCAACTTGCTGATCCTCACCACCTACGTGAGCTTCCTGCTCTACCGCCGCTCGGGCCGCACGCCCACCGTGGCGTGGGCAAAGCTCGGCAACGCGCTGCAGGTCGCGATCTCGCTCCTGGCCGGGGGCATCGTGTTGTTCCTGGGAATCTACGGCTACTTCGTCGAGGCGGCGGTCCGCATCGGGCTCTCGATCCCGCAGGTGGGCTCGGTGCTGTTCGCGATGATCACGGTGACGGCGATCGACGTGCTGATGTACAGGAACGCCAGGAGCCTGGGCGAAACGCACTGGGGCCGCATCCACCCGGTCTCGCAGTACGTGCTGATCTTCCTGGCCGTCACCTTCACCTGGCTGATGGGCCTCATGGGCTACGTGCGCTCGGGGCTGCGGCAGCACTGGCACGTCTACGGTGTCGTGCGCGACACGTCGGTCGACGCCTTCACGCCGACGCTCGGCTACGCCACCCGGATCGTGTCGATCACGGTGCTGATCTTCTTCCTGCTGATCGGCTTCGTGTTCTGGCTCGCGAGTCTCTCCGACCACAAGAAGGAACACGCGTGAGCGTCCCGGCCCCGCTCAAGATCCTCGCCCTGATCGTGGCGACGACGGCCTTCTACACGATGGTCGGTCAGCTCGTGCCGCAGAAGGAGGTTCATCCGCCGAAGGAGACTGCGCTCAAGAAGGAGATGACCTCCGACGAGCTGGTTGGTGCGGGCAAGGAGATCGCGGAAGGCAAGGGGCTCTGCTCCACCTGTCACACGATCGGCAAGTCGGGCGCGCTGCGCTTCCCCGACCTCGCCGGGATCGGCACGCGGGCGGCCACGCGCCGCCCGGGCCTCTCCGACGTCGACTACCTGGCGCAGTCGATCTACGACCCGAACCTCTACATCGTTCCGGGCTTCAACCCCGGGATGCCCGTGATCAACAAGCCCCCGATCGGGCTCAGCGACCAGGAGATCCTGGCGGTGATCGCCTATCTGCAAAGCCTCGGTGGCAAGACCACGGTGACGATGGAATCGAAGGTGTGGCCGCTCGCCGCGGGCGGCGCCGGGCAGAAGGCGCAGTAGGCGATGGGAATCCTGAAGTCGCTCGCGTTCCTCCACTGGCCGGTCGTGCTCGGCGTAGCGGTCGTGTTCGTGGCGCTGCGGCTGCGGGGCGCGCGCAGCCTCACGTGGACGCTCGCCTGCTGGGGCGGGATCTACGCCTTCGTGCGCTACGGCTTCGCGACACCGATCCCGGTCTCGGTGGTCCAGATCTACATGGGCATCGCCAGCCTGGCGCTGGCGGCGTACGTCAGCTCGAGCGCCACCCGGCGCGCGGAGTTCGTGGCCCCGCTTTCGGCGCTCGTCAACGAGACGCGGCTGCGGCCGCTGCTGGCCGCGATACTCGTCCTGCTGCCGGCCCTGGCCGCGGCGAACGCCTGGCTCGGGAGCCGCGAGACGCTCGAGGCCCCGGCCTTCGGGCGCACGGTGCACCCGGCGCCGCCCGACACGATCCCGTTCGGCGACGGAAAGACGATCGACCTCGCGAAGGGCCAGAACCCGCTGCGCGAGCTCGAGACGAAGGAGCCCGAGCGCTACCGGGCCCACGTCGAGAACGGGCGCAAGACCTACTACCAGAACTGCCACTTCTGCCACGGCGACGCGCTCGCGGGCGACGGCATGTACGCGCACGGCCTCAACCCGATCCCGACCAACTTCACGGATCCCGGCACGATCGCGCAGCTCCAGGAGTCGTTCCTGTTCTGGCGCATCGCCAAGGGCGGTCCCGGCTTGCCCGCCGAGGGCGGGCCCTGGGACTCGGCGATGCCGGCCTGGGAGGTGTTCCTGGAGGAGGAGGAGATCTGGGAAGTGATCCTCTTCCTCTACGACCACACCGGCCAGCGGCCGCGCGCGTCCGGAGTCGAGCACTGATGCGCCAGCGCGCCGCCACGCTGCTGCCGCTTTGCCTTGCGAGCGCGCTCGCCGCTCGCGCGGGCGCCGCGACACCCGCGCAGGTCGAGGCCGGCAAGAAGGTCTACGAGCAGCACTGCGCACAGTGCCACGGCGAGAAGGGCGACGGGCAGGGGCCCGGGGCGGCGCATCTCCTGCCCCGGCCGCGCGACTTCACGGCCGGCAAGTTCAAGCTGCGCACGACGCCTTCGGGCATGCTCCCGACCGACGACGACCTCCGGCGCGTGGTGCGGCTCGGGATGCCCTACACTTCGATGCCGGCTTGGCCGCGCCTCGCCGACGCCGAGGTGGACGGGGTGGTGCAGTACCTGAAGACGTTCTACGAAGGCTTTGGCGATCCGGCCCAGGCTGGCCAGCCGATCACGCTGCCGCCAGCGCCGGCCTCGACGAAGGAAACGGCCCTGAAGGGCAAGCAGCTCTACACCTCGCTCGGCTGCGTGCGCTGCCACGGCGAGGCGGGGCGCGGCGAGGGGCCCTCGGCGCCGACGCTGAAGGACGACCTCGGGAACCCGCTGCGGGCCGCCGACCTCACCCAGCGCTGGACCTTCCGCGGCGGCCCGACGCGCCAGGACATCTTCCGGACCTTCAGCACCGGCCTCAACGGGACGCCGATGCCGTCGTTCTACGACTCCGTGAGCGAGCCGGACCGCTGGGCGCTCACCGACTACGTGTACTCGCTGGGCGACGGCGACGCCCCGGGCTACTCGACGCTCGTGGTGGCCCGTCCGCTCGACGACGAGATCGATGCCGCGAAGGGCGCGGCCCTCTTCGAGGGCATGGCAGCGGCGCGCTTCCCGGTCGTCGGGCAGATCATGGAGCCGGGCCGCGCGTTTGCACCCTCGGCGACTGCGGTCGAGGTGCGTGCCGTCTACGACGCCCAGCGCATCGCCTTCCAGGTCCGCTGGCACGACATCCGGGCCGACACCGCGACGACGAACTCACCCACGCTGGAGGTGCCCCTCGCCGACGAGGTGCTCGCGGCACCGGCCGCGGCAGCGCCCGCGGGGGGCGAGGGCGATTTCTGGGGCGAGGCCGAGGCGCCTGCCGCCCCGGCGCCCGCCGCAGGATCGGGAGACGACTTCTGGGGAGAGGCGCCCGCCGCCGACGCGGGCGCGGCCGGGCCCGCGGCCGAGTTCTCGGACGCCGTGGCGCTCCAGCTCCCGGTCCAGGCTCCGGAAGGCGTCGCGAAGCCATACTTCCTCTTCGGCGACGCGCAGAAGCCCGTGGACCTCTGGTTCCTCGACCTGGCCTCGCAACGCGTGCGGCAGTACGTCGGGCGTGGATCAGGTAGCCTGACGGCGCTCGCCGCGGGCGAGGTGCAGGCGAGTGCCGGCTACGCGGCCGGCGAGTGGTCGGCGGTCTTCGTTCGCAGCTTGCGCTCGAGCGACGGCCTGTCCCTCGCCGAGGGCCAATACGTGCCGGTCTCGTTCTCGGTCTGGGACGGCACGGCGCTCGAGCGCGGCAACCGCCGCGGCCTGACGCAGTGGTTCTACGTCTACCTCCCCCCGCGGGAGAAGCCCGGGGTCCTGGGCCCGATGCTGCGGGCCGCCCTGGGCGTCCTGGTGCTCGAGCTGCTGGTGGTCGCGGGGCTCAGGCGCGGAGACGATCGGCCCTAGCCTCGCCGATCCTGCCATGGCCACGCGCGGCGAGCGGCACGAGAGGGAGCCCTGATGCCGAAGGTCGTGGTCAGCCTCCTGGACGCCGGGCAGGAGTTCCAGCAGCTTCAGGCGAAGGATGCGCGCGAGGCGGCGTCCCGACTCTCGCTCGAGCTGGAGGTGGCCTTCGCCGAGGGCCATGCCGTCGTCCAGATCCAGCAGCTCTTCAAGCACATTCACGCGCTGCCGGGGGAGCGCCCGGTCGCGATCGTGGTGGAGCCGACCACTGGCGAGGGCCTGGAGCGGGTCGCCCGCAACGCCGTCAAGGCGGGCATCGGCTGGATCCTGGTGAACGCGGACGTCGCGTACCTCGACGAGCTGCGGGCGGCGCACCACGAGCTGCCGATCGCGAGCGTCGGCACCGACCAGGTGGAGGCGGGGCGGATCCAGGGCCGCCAGGCGCGCGCCCTCGCGCCCGGGGGCGGGCGCGTGCTGTGCGTTCAGGGGCCGCCGGACGCGGCGGCGACCGCGCGCCGACTCGAGGGCCTGAAGCAGGCGCTCGGCACCGGCTTCGAGCTGCGTGGCGTGAACGGGGATTGGACCGCGGCGGGCGGCGAGCAGGCGGTCGCGTCGTGGCTGCGCCTCAAGACCGCGGATGCCTTCCGGCCCGACGTGGTCGTCTGCCAGAACGATTCGATGGCGATCGGCGCCCGCGAGGCGCTGCGCGCGCAAAGCCGGGACTGGGGGGACCTGCCTTTGCTGGGCTGCGACGGCCTGCCCGAGGGCGGCCAGAAGCATGTCGCCGCGGGCCTCCTGGCCGGCACGGTCGTGACGCCCTCGAACACCGGCCCCGCGCTCGAGCTCGTGGCGCGCTGGCTGCAGACGAAGCAGGCGCCTGCGCGCGAGCTGCTGCTCGCGCCCCGCTCGCACCCGCCGGAGGACCGCATCGCACCGCGCCCCGGTCGCTGAGACGTGAGCCGCGGGCCACGCGGCAGCAGCAGCGGCGCCTGCCCGAGGAGAGTAGACTGGCGGCGGGACCGGAGGCCTCCATGCCGGAAGCGCGTGTCCGCAAGAGCGACTCGCATCGTTGCCCGGAATGCGGTCAGGGGTTCGAGGTCAGCTACTTCGACGACCGGGTCGGGGAGCGCGCGCTGCTCCCGATGACGATCGCCCGGGCCGCCTGCCCGGCCTGCGGCCACAGCCGCAGCGTCTCCCTGCCCGCCGGCGCCGAGCGCACGTTGCTGGTCGAGCTCAGCGAGGGCAGCGAGGCGGACGAGGGCGGCGGCGGATAGCCACGGGCTACTCGTCGCGCAGCGAGGTCAGCGGATCGACGGCCGCCGCGCGTCGTGCGGGAAGCAGGCTGGCGAGCAGGACGACCGCCAGCAGGACTCCCGCGATCGTGGCGAGCGGCAGCGGCTCCCAGGGCGTCACCCCGTAGAGCGTGCCCTGGAGTGCACGGCCGACGGCGAGGGACAGCAGCAGGCCCAGGCCCGTTCCGGCGAGTCCCAGCGTCGCGCCCCGGCGCAGCACGAGCCGCACGACGTCGATCGGCCGCGCCCCGAGCGCCAGGCGCACCCCGATCTCGCGGGTGCGGCGGCTCACGGCGTGCGCCAGGACGCCATAGACGCCCAGGCACGCCAGAAGCAGCGCCTGGGCGGCGAATCCCCCCATCAGGTGCCCGAAGAAGCGCTGCTCCCAGGTGGTGAAGGCGCGAACCTCGTCCATCGTCCGCACGGCCCAGGTGGCGATGCCCGGGTCGAGCTCCCGGAACGCGCGACGCACCGCCTCGGCCTGCGCGCGTGGCTTCGTCGCGGTCCGCACCAGCAGCGCGAGCGAGCGGGCGGGAACGCTGGCGTAGGGCCTGTAGACCTGGAGCCGCGAGGCGGCGGTCTCCTCGCCGAACTCCTCGTACTGCAGGTCGGGCGCGACCCCCACCACGCGGAGCCATTCCACGGGGGCGCCCTCACGCCGGCCCCCGCCGCTCACCAGGGCCAGCCGCCGGCCGACGGCTCCCTGCGGCCAGAAGCGCCGGGCCAGGCTGCGGTTGACGACGACCACGTCCGCCGCCTGGGAGGCGTGCTCGCTCGCGGAGAAGCCGCGTCCCTCGACGAGCGGTGCCCCCAGCGTCTCGAACAGGGCGGGCGAGGCCACGATGCGGATCGCGCCAGGCTCCTCGCCGGGCGGCACCGGCTGGCCGTCGATCGACAGGCGCACGGGCCCGCCGCCGTCGTCCGTGGGGATGCTGGAGCTGAAGGCGGCGTGTGTCACGCCCGGCAGGGCCACGAGCCGCTGCTCCAGGGCCTGCAGCAGCTGCGCCCGCCGCTCCGGGGCGTCGTAGGCGTCGCCGGCGATGTAGAACCGCAGCGTCAGCAGGCCCTCCTCCGCGAGCCCGGAGGGCGCCTGCTGCAGGCGCAGGAAACTGCGGATCATCAGGCTCGCGCCCGCGACGAGCGCGAGGCTCAGCGCGACCTGGCCGATCACCAGCGCGGACTGCAGCCGCTGGTGGCCGGCGCCGCTCGAGCCGCCC
>DATEUE010000248.1:0-3833 GCA_035283305.1 Vicinamibacteria bacterium
GCCGCCGGGCGCGCTTCGCGCCGGCGCACCTCCACTGGTCTTCGCGCCGTCGCGGCCGGCGGCGCCCGCGCCGGAGCCGGCGGACGACGCTTCGACCGAGAACGGCGCGCTGCCCCCGACGCTGAGGATTCACGCGTCCCAGACCGGAGCCTCGGCACCACCTGCGGCGCCACGGCCAGCGCTGCCGCCGCCGCCACCGCCGCCACCACAGGTGACCGCAGCGGTGGTCGCGGAGCCGCCGCTCGCCTTCGAGGCGTCCGGGCCGAGGACGCTCCCGGGGACACTGCCGGGAGCGCAGGCCCCGGAAACTCCCGCGGCCGAAGCGCCGGCGGAGGGCCCCAGCGCCTCCACCACGCCCTTCTCGTCATCGACGCTGGCCGAGCTCTACTTCCAGCAGGGGCTCGTCGACCGCGCCGTGGACGTCTACCGGCAGCTGCTCGAACAAGAGCCGGACAACGAGAAGGCCCGACAGCGCCTGGACGAGCTCGAGCGCGCGGCGCCGCTCACCGACGAGCGAGCCGCGCGCCGCCGCAGCCTCGAGCGGACGATCGCAGGGCTCGAGACCCTGCTCGGAGCGGTTCGCAGGAGATGACGCTGCCGGCCTTCGCGGAGGTGCTCGAGCGCGTCGCGGGGCGGGTGCCCGAGACCGAGGTGCTGATGGTCATCGGCACGGACGGGATCCCGATCGAGAAGCTCACCGTGCGGGCCAACCCCAACATGGAGGCCGTGGCGGCCGAGCACACGACACTGCTGCGCGCCAGCCTGGCCGCGGCCGCGGACACGGGCCTCGGAGCCCTGCAGGAGCTGGCGATCACGACCGAGCGGCTTACGACGCTGCTGGTCGCAATCACGCCCGAGTACTTCCTGTTCGCGTCGTTCGCGCCGGGGGCGCTCATGGGTCGCGCGCGCTTCGCCTTGCGGCTCGCGGCCCTCGCGCTCGAGCGTGAGTTCGAGTAATAATCACGTCCCTTCGAAGACGCAGCGAAGGCCATCCCAGGGAGGGCGCGTGGACCTGTCGGACCTCAAGGAGATCCTCCGGATCCTCGAGGAGCAGGACATCACCGAGTTCGAGCTCGAGCAGGACGGCGTGAAGCTGCGCGTGTGTCGCAGCTCGACGGCGCCCGCCGCCGGGGCCCTGCACGTCGCGAGCGTGACGCCGGCCGGGCCCACACCGGCTCAGCCGGCGTCGGCTGCGGCGGGCCAGCCACCCGCGGAGATCGAGACGGACGGCACGGTCGTGCGCAGCCCGATCGTCGGGACCTTCTACCGCTCGCCCGACCCGAACTCCCCCGCCTTCGTGAGCGTGGGCGACAACGTCAAGGTCGGGCAGGTGCTCTGCATCATCGAAGCCATGAAGCTCATGAACGAGATCGAGTCCGAGATGGCGGGGGAAGTGGCCCGGATCCATCCCGAGAACGGGCAGCCCGTCCAGTACGGCGACCCGCTGTTCACGATCCGGATGGCCTGAGGCCTCCGCAGCAGCCGCCTTGTCCATGTTCAAGAAGGTGCTGATCGCCAACCGCGGCGAGATCGCGCTGCGGGTGATTTGGGCGTGCAAGGAGCTCGGGCTCAAGACCGTGGCCGTCTACTCTGAGGCCGACGCAGGCAGCCTGCACGTGCGCTTCGCCGACGAAGCGGTGTGCATCGGCCCGCCGCGCAACATCGAGTCCTATCTGAACATCCCCGCGATCATCAGCGCAGCGGAGATCACCGGCGCGGACGCGATCCACCCGGGCTACGGCTTCCTCTCCGAGTCGGCGTACCTCGCGGAGATCTGCGAGGCCTGCAACATCCGCTTCATCGGTCCGGGGCCGCAGGCGATCCGCTTGATGGGCGACAAGAGCCGCGCGAAGAAGGCGATGATCAAGGCGGGCGTCCCCGTCGTGCCGGGCTCGCACGGCGTCCTCGACGGCGAGGAGCGGGCCGTCAAGGTCGCGCGCGAGACCGGCTTCCCGGTGATCCTGAAGGCCTCGGCAGGGGGCGGGGGCCGTGGCATGCGGATCGTGCGCGAGGCCCAGGATGTCGCGCACGCCTTCCGCGCCGCGCAGGCGGAGGCCCAGGCCGCCTTCGGCGTGCCCGACGTCTACATGGAGAAGTACGTCCTGGCGCCGCGCCACGTCGAGATCCAGGTGATGGCCGACAGCAAGGGCAACGTCGTGCACCTGGGCGAGCGCGAGTGCTCGATTCAGCGCCGGCACCAGAAGATCATCGAGGAGGCGCCTTCGCTCGCGGTCTCCGAGAAGCTGCGGCGCCGGATGGGCCGCACCGCCGTCGAGGCGGCGGCGGCGGTGCAATACACGAACGCGGGCACGATCGAATTCCTGCTCGACAAGGACGGCAACTACTACTTCATGGAGATGAACACCCGCATCCAGGTCGAGCACGGCGTGACCGAGCTCGTGACGGGCCGCGACCTCGTCAAGGAGCAGATCCACGTCGCGGCGGGGGAGGCGCTGTCCTTCTCGCAGAAGGACATCGGCTTCAGCGGGCACGCGCTCGAGTGCCGCGTGAACGCCGAGGACCCGTGGAGCTTTGTGCCCTCGCCGGGAACGATCCGCCATTTCTTCCAGCCGGGCGGGCCCGGGGTGCGTGTCGACACCTTCGCGCACGAGGGCTGCGAGATCTCGCCCTACTACGACAGTCTGGTCGCCAAGGTGATGACGCACGGCCGCACGCGGGCGGAGGCGATCGCGCGCATGAAGCGCTCGCTCGACGTGATGCTGGTGGAAGGGATCAAGACCAACATCCCGCTGCAACGCCGGATCCTCGACGACCCCGACTTCGTGGCCGGGCGGCTCGACACGGGCTTCCTGGAGCGCTTCCTGCAGCTTCGCAAGGCGAACGCCGCGTCGTGAGGTCAGGCCGGCCACGCGGCACGGGTGCAGGCGGCTCGTCCCGCCTGCTGCCGCTGCTGCTCGTGCCGGTCGCGTTGCTGCCGAACCTGGGCGCGGCGCTGCCGCTCGCGACGTACTACCTGGGCGAGTTGTCGAGCGTCTTCCTGCCGTTGCGCCTGCTGGCGGCGCGCGAGCTCGGCGAGGGGCGCCTGCTGCTGTGGAACCCCTACGTCTTCGAGGGCTCCTTCGAGCTTCCCGCGCTCTACCCGCCCGACCTGCTGCAGGCACTCTGGCCGAGCCCGGCGTTCGTCTCGTGGCTGCTGACGCTGCACCTGCCGCTCGCCGCGCTCGCCGCGTACTGGCTGGCGCGCGAGCTCTCCGTCTCCCGGCCGGGGGCGTTCCTTGCGGGCGGCGTCTACGCGCTCGGCGGCTTCTCGCTCTCCTGCCTCAGCCACTACGTGCTGCTCCAGGCCCTGGCGCTCGCCCCGTTCGTGGCCGGGCTGCTCCGGCGCGCGGGCCGCGACGGCGGCCGGGCGATCGCGGCGGCCGCGCTCGGCCTGGTCGCGTCGGCCACGCGCGCCACGCTCGAGCGGCTCGCGCTCGCGACGGCCCTCGGCATCGGCATCGCCGGGCTTCCGGTCGTGCTCGCCGCAGCGCTGCTGCCCGAGGCGACGCTCGGGCCGGCCCTCGCGTCGCCGTTCGGCCTGCGCGAGACGCTGCATCCGGCGGCACTCGTGCAGGCGCTCCTGCCGGGCGTGCTGGGCTCTCCCCTCGGACCTCCCGAGTCCTTCTGGGGTAGGCACTTCTTCGGCGCCGGCGTTCCCCGGTTCGTCTCGCTCTACGTCGGGCCCCTGGTGCCGGCCTTCGCGGCCATCGGAGTGCTGGCCGAGCCAAGACGCTTGCGGCTCGTGCTGCTGGGCATGGGCGGGCTCGGGTTGTGGCTGGCGCTCGGCACGGGCGGTCTCGGGCTGCTGCTGCCGCAGCTCGCCGTCGCGGTCG
>DATEUE010000249.1:0-7932 GCA_035283305.1 Vicinamibacteria bacterium
CGGCGCCAGACGCGTTCACGGGCGAGCACAGCAGCGACCCTGCGATGCACCAGCCTGCCAGACGGTTCACGGGATACCTCGACACGATACCAGGAGTGACCGGCGGTGCGGGCTCCCCCGCACCGCCGGTCCGCAGCTTTAGAACTCGAGGCGGAAAGCGTACTGCAGCCGGCGTCCGAAGTAGTTCG
This sequence comes from Vicinamibacteria bacterium, assembly GCA_035283305.1. Taxonomy (GTDB): domain Bacteria; phylum Acidobacteriota; class Vicinamibacteria; order Fen-336; family Fen-336; genus DATBSL01. The sequence continues at coordinate 189 of DATEUE010000249.1, forward strand.
GCGCCTGCGCGTTGGTGCGGCCAAAGTCCGAAGCCGTGATGCGACCGCACCGGGCTCAACAACTACAAGTACGACGACTACCGCTACTACCGGTACACCAATTCGGCATCCAGAGGTTCCCCAGGAGGCGGCTCGCCAGCGGGTCCCAGCGCTTCGCCGGAATCACGTTGCCCGGGAACGGGTCGCGGACGACGACACCGTTGACGATCCGGGACGTGAGCGGGTCGTAGACCACCCGCAGGCTGCCCTCGGCGTTGTAGGACTGGGAGAAGTCGCCGCGCCTTTCGAGCTCGGTCGGCAGCGTGTAGCTGAGCGCCCGGTACGAGGTGTCGGTCTGTTTCTCGAAGGTGCTGAACAGGAAAAGCTTGTTCTTCATGATCGGCAGGCCGAGAGTGGCGCCGCCGTTCCAGAAGGTGTTCTGCGAGTGCTGGCGCGTGATCCGGTTGCTGACGGCGTTCCTGTCGGGATCGCCGCCGAAGTAGTGGCCGCCGATGTCGTAGGCGTTCGCGGCGTAGTGGTCGAAGTTCGCGTTGCGGCTGCGGTCGGGCATGTTGGTGGACGGGTCGAGCTGGGCGAGCGTCGCGGGATTGCGGGTGGCGAGGGGCAGGTTCTTGATGATCGGGGTGCATCCGGTTCCCCACCGGCAGCTCGATCAGCTTCCCGGTGCTCCGATGACGCAGCGGATCGTCGCGACCTTCGACGATCTGGTGAACCGACGGCCCGATCTCCTCCGCTACGAGCTGAGCTTCTTCGAGAAGCGGAACCAGGCGGTCTTCCTGCGCGACCCGGTCAGTGGGCATGCCGACGCGAAGGCTTCCCACGGCGAGATCGCGCACGTCCATCCCTCGGACGGCTCGATGCACATGATCTTCGGCGCGGGCGATGCCCGGGTGGTCATCGAGGCGGGTTGGGGAGAGTGCCACCCACTGGCCGGCAGGCTAAACCTGCCGGACACCTACATCCTGGTCTATCCTCCGCGCGACGCGAACGAGATGGAGATGACCCGGCAGCTGCTCGAGGCGGCCGTGAGCCATATGGCATTGCTCGATCCGAAAGGACACCCATGAAACGCCTGCTGATCGGTCTCCTGGCCTGCTCCGGTGGAGCGTCCCTCTTGGCCCAGCCGAGTGCGGCGCCGTTCAAGCTCGGCACGTTCGGCCACGCAGGCCGAACGTTCCCTGGCATCGTCCTCGCGGACACGAGTGTCGTCGACATCGCAGCGGCCAACGCGGCTCTCGAGAGCCGCCACTCGTCCTGGCCGAGAATCGCCATGCCGGATGACATGAAGGACCTGATCGCCCGCTACGCGTCCTCCGGCCTCAAGGGCAGGCTCTACGCCATCGCGAGCGAGAGCCGTGGTGAAGCGCCCTACGTGTACCCGCTCGCGGCGCTGACGCTCCGGCCCCCGGTGCTGCCGGGCATGCTGCTCAACGCCGCGGTGAACTACACCGAGCACGAGAGCGAGATGACGCGACGTCCCGGCGCCGGGACCGCGCCGCCACCGTCGCTGCCGAAGTCGATCCCCGGGTTGTGGGAGCGAGGGCCCGACGACACTCGCCACAACCCCTACCTGTTCCTGAAGGGGCCCAACGCCGTGATCGCCGCCGGCGAGGCGATCCGGATTCCTCCGGGCCGCGACCGCGTCGACTGGGAATGCGAGATGACCCTGGTGATCGGGCGCGAGGCGACGCGAGTGCCGGTGGAGAGGGCGGCCGACTACATCTTCGGATACACGCTCCAGAACGACGTCTCGGACCGCGGCGAGCGCGGGGACGGCCGCCACGGCTCGGACTGGCTGGTCGCAAAGAGCCACGACACCTTTGCGCCACTCGGGCCCTTCATCGTCCCGTCCGAGTTCATCAAGGACCCGCAGAACCTCCCGATCCGGTTCAGCCTGAACGGCCAGCTGATGCAGGACTCGACGACCGCGCGCATGACCCACAGCGTCCACGAGCTCGTGAGCTTCGCCTCGCACGTCATCACACTGCGCCCGGGCGACGCGATCGCCACGGGAAGCTCCGCGGGCGTGGGTGTCGCCCGAACTCCGCCGATCTTCATGAAGGCGGGCGATCGGGCGGTGTGCTCGGTCGAGGGCATCGGAACGCTCGCGAGTCCGGTGGTGGGTCCCGAGGCGACGACGGGCAAAGCACCGCGCTAGCGCTCTTTCGGCAGGGAACGCGGGCTCCTAGCGCACGGGACGCCAGCGCTCGAAGAGCGCCGGCCCGCGCCTAGGCCACGGGAAGGCGGGCGCCTCCGGCACGGGCTCCAGTCGCAAGGCGTCGCCGACGTCGCTCGGATCCGGGCCGCCGAACGCGCCGAGGCTTCCCCGCCCGCCGAGCAGGAGCGGCGCGCGGAAGAGCGCGACCTCGTCAACGAGGCGGGCGCCCAGGAAGGAGCCCAGCACCTCCGAGCCCCCCTCGATCATCACGCTCGCCAGGCCGCGATCGAAGAGCGCGTCGAGCGCTGCCGCCGGTTCGACGTGATCGCCGACTTCGACGACGCTGACGCCGCGCGCCTCCAGCGCTCGCCGGCGCCGCGCCAGCGGGGCCGCGGCGGTCAGGACCAGCACGGGCGTCCGCGGGCTCGCTGAGGCGACCAGGCGGCTCGCCAGGGGCAGCCGCAGGCGCGTGTCGAGGACCACGCGCGTGAAGGGCCGCCTGGTCCGCGGCTGGGGCAGCAGCAGGGGATCGTCGGCCAGCACCGTGCCGATGCCCACGAGCACGGCGTCGTGCAGGCGACGCAGCCCGCGCGCCTGGCGGCGCTGCGACGCGCTCGTGATCCACTTCGATTCGCCCACGGCGGTGGCGATGCGGCCGTCGAGCGTCAGCGCCGCCTTCAGCAGAACGAACGGGCGGCCGCGCCGCGCGGCCGTCAGGAAGCGAACGTTCTGCGCCTCGGCCAGGGCGGCGCAGACGCCGGTCGTGACCGCGACGCCCGCGAGCCGCAGCTGCCGAAGCCCGCGCCCGCTGACGCGCGGGTTCGGGTCTCGCAGCGCCGCCACCACGCGCGCGATGCCGGCCTCGAGCACGAGCGGCGCGCAGGGCGGCGTGCGCCCGTGGTGCGAGCACGGCTCGAGCGTGACGTAGAGCGAAGCACCTCGGCTGCGGGCGCCCGCGGCGCGCAGCGCCACCACTTCGGCGTGCGGCCCTCCCGCGCGGCGATGGAAGCCTTCGCCGACGATCCGGCCTCCGCGTGCGACCACGCAGCCCACCAGCGGGTTCGGGTTCGTCTCGCCCGTCCCGCGCGCGGCGAGCTCGAGCGCGCGCCGCATCAGGCGCTCGTCCGTGGCGGGGTCCGGCCGCGCGGGGCTCACGTCAGGCACCCAGCAGGCCGTCCGCGAACGCGGCGGCGTCGAACGGCAGCAGGTCCTCTACCTGCTCGCCCACGCCGACGTAGCGGATCGGGACGTGGAGCTCCCGCACGACCGCGACCGCGACGCCGCCCTTCGCGGTGCCGTCGAGCTTCGTGAGCACGAGCCCGCTGACGCCGCCGGCCTTGGTGAACTCCCGGCCCTGCGCGAGCCCGTTGCTGCCCACGGTCGCGTCGAGCACCAGCAGCGTTTCGTGCGGCGCTCCCTCGATCTCGCGCCCCGCGACGCGCGCCATCTTGGCGAGCTCGGCCATCAGGTTCGACTTGGTGTGCAGGCGTCCCGCCGTGTCCACCAGGACCGCGTCCTTCCCCTGGGCCTTCGCCATGCGCAGCGCGTCGGTGAGCACGGCCGAGGGATCGGTGCCCTCGGCCCCGCGGTGAAAGGAAGCCGAGGCCCGTGTGGACCAGACCTCGAGCTGCTCGGCGGCTGCGGCCCGAAAGGTGTCGGCGGCGCACAGCAGCACCGAGCGGCCTTCGCCCGCCCACGCCGCCGCGAGCTTGCCGATGGTCGTGGTCTTGCCGGCGCCGTTCACGCCCACCACGAACACGACCCACGGCCGCGTCGAGAAAGGCAAGCGCCCGGCACCCGGCCGCTCGAGCGAGCGGACGAGCTCGGCGCGCAGCAGCGCGCGCATGGCCGGCAGCCCCCCGCGCGCGATCTCGCCGCTTCTCGCGCGCAGAGTCTCGAGCGCCTCGTTCACCGCGGCGAGACCGAGGTCGGCGCCGAGCAGCGCCTGCTCGAGCTCCTCGAGCGCCTCGCCGTCGAGCGGGCGGCGCCCGCGCGCCAGGTCCTCAAGCGGCGTCTCCAGCACCTCGCGCGTGCGGGCGAGCCCGCCGCGCAGCCGGTCGACGAGCCCCACTAGATCTCCTGGTTGAGCGTGAGGCGCGCTTCCTCGCACTGGCGCGCGGCGACCGCGGTGAGCGCCTCGGGGCCGAGCGAGACCACGAGGTAGTAGCCGTCCCGCAGCGTCGCCAGCACGACCGAGCCCCCGACGTGGCGTGAAACGAGCGCTTTCACCTCGCCGCCGCCCACGCGCTGCGCGGCGCGCGACACCATGCCGAGTGCGATCCCCTGGTAGGCGCCGATCAGGCGCTGGCGCTCGTCGAGGTTGCCGGCCCCGACCACGACCTCGCCCTGGGCGTCGAGCAGGAGCGCGGTGCGCGCGCCCGCGACGCGGGAGAGCAGCTCTTCGAGAATCCGGCGATAGGGCAATCGGTCCTACTTCGGTACCGACTTCAGCTGCTCGGCGGCCTGGCGCCCCAGCGGGCCGGCGGGGTCCTTGCGCACCACGTCCTCGAGACGCGAGCGCGCCTCGCCGTAGCGCCCGGCGCGAAGCAGCGCCTGCCCGAGCGCGAGCTGCAGCGCGATGTCGGTCGGGAGCTCGTTGAGGGCCGCCTGGAGCTGCGCCAAGGCCTCCTCGTTCTGGCCCGTGGCCGCGAGCGTGTCGGCCAGCCCCAGGTAGCCGTCCGTGTAGTCCTTGTTGCGGCCGATGCTGGTTCGGTACCAGTTGAGCGCCTCGGCGTAGTTCTTCTCCTCGAAGAACGCCTGGCCGAGGTTGCGAGCCGACACCTCGGAGGTCGGGTTGGTCGGGTCCGAGAAAGCCGTCAGGAACTCCTTCTTGCCGGCCTCCCGGTCGCCTGAAGCCAGGAGCGCCGCGGCGAGGTCGTTGTGCACGTCGACGTAGTAGGGATTGAGCTCGAGCGCCCTGCGGAAGGCCGCGATCGCCGGCTTCCACTCGCGCTTGGCCGAGTAGGCGAGGCCGAGGCCCTTCTGGAAGTAGGGGTTCTTGTCGTCCTCCTTCACGGCCTTCTTGAACTCCTCGAGCGCGAGGTCGACGCGGCCCTCGCGCAGGTGCATGACGCCAGTCGAGAAGCGCATCTCGGCCGAGGCCGGGCTCTGCGCGATGGCGGGCAGCGCGGGCAGCAGTAGGGCGAGTGTCGTGCACAGCAAGGCGGCAGGCCGGATCATCATTTTTCTCACACCGTGGGGGGCGGGGGCTCGGGTACCACCGCCGGGGGCGCCGAGAGCGGCGCATCGCCGATCAGCGCCTGGATGTCGAAGTGGCGCGAGGCCACCGAGGCCTTGCGCGCCTTGGCCGGGGTGACGTCCCCCGTCAGGAAGGCCCGCTCGAACGCGTCGACGCATGCGCCGTCGAATTTCTTCCCGGACAGGAACTTGAGCCGCGCGATGCCCGCCTCGAAGCTCATCGCCTTCGAGTACGGCCGGTCGGTCGTCATCGCGTCGAAGGCGTCGGCGACGCTCACGATGCGGCCGAAGAGCGGGATCTCGTCGCCCTTCATGCCGCGCGGGTAGCCGCTGCCGTCCACGTTCTCGTGGTGCATCAGCCCGTCGCCCGCCTTCTGCTTGAGCAGCGGCACCGCGTCGAGGATGTGCTCGCCCTTCATCGGATGCTGCTTCATGATCTCGTATTCCTCGTCGGTGAGCGCCGCCGCCTTGCGCAGGATCTTGTCCTCGATCCCGATCTTGCCCACGTCGTGGATGATGCCCGAGAGGTGGACGCGGCCCACCTCGTCGGGCGCCATGCCAAGGTGCTTCGCGACGCAGGCAGAATAGTACGCGACGCGCTCCGAGTGGCCGCGCGTGTAGGGGTCCTTCTCGTCGATCGCGTTGGCGAGCATGCGGATCGACCCCATGAACAGCTCCTCGTTCTCCTCGGCGCGCCGGCGGATCTCCTCGATCGCCTTCTGGATCTCCTCCCCCATCAGGTTGAAGGCGTCCGCGAGGATCCCGACCTCGTTGCGGCTCCGGACACTCACGCGCGTGGCGTAGTCGCCGCCGGCCAGGCGCCGCGCGCCCTCCGCGAGCTTCTGGACGGGTCGGCTGATCTCTCCGGCGAAGAGCGTGCCCAGCACGACGGCGAGCGCGCCCACGATCGCGACGGTTCGGAACGACTGGTTGCGCAGCTCGATCGCGGCGCGGTAGGCGGTGTCTTCCTCCGTCTGGACCACGACGCCCCAGCCCGAGTCGTCCGTGACCGGGATGAAGGTCCCGACCATGGCCTTGCTGCCGCCCTCGGTCGGCAGCTCGAAGTTGACCGTGCCGCCGGTCTTCTGGCGGCCTATCAGGAACTCGGCGACGATCGGGACGGCCGAGAAGTCGGCGGCGAGCGGCTGCGCCGGGTCCGAGTGCGCGACGATGCGCCCGCGGTTGTCGACCACGTAGACCTCGGAAGCGCCGCTGCTCTCGGTGGTCATCTCGCGGATGTGCTGCAGGCTCGCGATGCCCAGCACCACGCCCAGCACGCTCCCGCCCTGCTTGACGGGCTCGCCGAGAATGATCACCGGCTCCTGCAGCGAGTCCGACACGACCGGCACCGAGATCATCCCGTTGCCGTGCTGGCCGCGCAGGAAGCCCTCCCGCAGCTGCTCCTGCAGCCTGGCGTCCTGCAGCAGCAGGCCCGACTGCGCTCCGATCCCTTCGGTGTCGACGACGCTCAGGTACACGAGCCGCTTCGACTCGTCGCCCTGCAGGTAGGGCTCGAGCGCCTTCTGCTCGCGGATCCGCGTCACCCGCTCGGCGAACGGGATCCGGCCCGCGTCCACCTCCAGCGTGCGGGCGATCGTGACGATCTGGGAGTGCACGCTGCTGACGTAGAGCTCCGCCTGGCTCGCGAGCGTCTTGGCCTTCGCGATCTGGGTCTCCTTGAGGCTCACCTCGAGGCTCTCGCGGCTCGTGGTGTAGAGCCGGTAGGAGGTCCAGACGAGCGGCAGGACGCCGACGCCGAGCAGCAGACCCAGGATCGAGAACAGGATGCGGCCGCGGCGGTTGGGCGGGGACTTCTCCGCCATCGGGTCAGGCCCCCTCCGCCGCGGACGGCGAAGAAGACGCGGACTCGGCCTTGGCGGACAGGACCTCGTAGGCCGGCACTTCCAGGGCCTTGCCCTTGACCTTGAAGGTTCCGAGCGAGCGGCACTCGAACAGGCCAAGGGCGAGCGCGAGCGTGTTGGAGCCGATCACCACCGTGCCGGGCTTGGCGACCGAGCTCTCGAGCCGGCTCGCCGTGTTCACGGTGTCGCCGAGCACGGTGTATTCCTTCTTGTTGATGCTGCCGATCTCGCCCGCGACGGCGTTTCCGGAGTTGATCCCGATCCGGATGCGCAGCTCCGGAGTGCCCTCCTTGCGCTCCGCGTTCCACTCGGCGAGGCGCTCCTGCATCTCGAGCGCGGCACGGATCGCGCGCTGGGCGTGGTCCGGCATGTCGAGCGGGGCCCCGAACACGGCCATGATCGCGTCGCCTATGTACTTGTCGAGCGTGCCCTCGTACTTGAAGATCACGTCGGTCATGCGCGAGAGGTAGTCGTTCAGCAGCAGCGAGACCGACGAAGGGCTCATCGTCTCCGACATCGAGGTGAA
>DATEUE010000250.1:0-12744 GCA_035283305.1 Vicinamibacteria bacterium
CGCGCGCCCCGAAGCGCACGTTGGCGTGGGCCGTCAGGTGCGGGAAGAGGCCGGCGTCCTGAGGCACGTAGCCCACGCGCCGCGCCTCGGGTGCGAGTGCCATGCCCCGCTCGCTGTCGAGGAGCGCGTCGCCGTCGAGCCGGATGCGGCCCTTCGTGCCCCGACGCAGCCCGGCGATCGCTTCGAGCAGCGAGGTCTTGCCAGAGCCCGAAGGTCCCATCACCGCGGTCACGCCGCCCTCGAGCCGGGCCGCGACGCGCAGCGCGAAGCTCGCGAGCGGGAGCTCGAGGTCGATCTCGATCATGCCGCCGCCCGCCGCGTGCGACGCCGCGTGAACCACTCTGCCGACCACAGCGCCGCGAAAGCCAGGACGCTGGTGACCCCGGCGAGCACGAGCGCCCGCTCGTCGCGGCCGAGCTGGTTTTCGTGGAAGATCGCGAGCGAGAGCGTTTGCGTCTTGCCCGGGATGTTGCCCGCGATCATGACCGTCGCGCCGAACTCTCCGAGCGCGCGCGAGAACGCGAGCACGACGCCGGCCAGCAGGCCGCGCCAGGCGAGCGGCAGCGTCACGCGGCGGAAGGCGGCCATGGGCCCGCAGCCGAGCGTGCGCGCGAGGCCGACGAGTCGCGGGTCTACCTCCTCGAAGGCGGTGCGGGCCGAGCGCACCAGCAGCGGAAAGGACATCACCGCCATCGCGAGCACGACCGCCTTCCAGGTGAACACGACGACGATGCCGTGGCTCGCGAGCCAGCCGCCGAGCGGCGTGCGCCGGCCGAGCGCCTCGAGCAACAGCAGGCCCACGGCGGTCGGGGGCAGCACCAGCGGCAGCGCGAGCAGCGTCTCGAGGAAGCCCTTGCCGGGCCCCTGGTAGCGGGCGAGGGCGAGCGCCGCGAGCACCCCGGGCGGGAGGATCAGCAGCGTGGCTCCCGCGGCCGTCGCGAGGCTGAAGCCGACGATCTCGAGCTCGTCCCGTGACAGCAGGCTAGCGCCCTCCCAGCACCACGAACCCATGGCGCACGAACACCGCGCGGGCGGTGGGCGAGCGCAGGTAGGCGACGAACGCGCCGGCTGCCGGTTGGCGCGCCGCGACGAGCGGCGCCACCGGGTAGCGGATGGGCGGCCCCTGCGTTGGCTCCACCTCGAACGCTACCCGGGCGCGCTTCGAGCGCGCCGCGTCGGTCCGGTACACCACGGCGGCCTCGGCGTTCCCCGATTCGACCGCGGCGAGGGCGGCGCGGACGTGCAGCGTCGGCACCACCCGCGGCGCGAGCGCGTCCCACAGGCCGAGCCCCTGTAACCAGAGACGGGCGTAGACGCCGGCCGGCACCGCCTGCGGGTCGGCGAGCGCGATCGTGCGGAACGCGGCGAGGTCGTGCGGGCCGGTCACCCGCGCCGTCGAGTCCTGCGGCACGACGACGACGAGCGTGTTCGAGAGCAAGTCGTGGCGATCCGACGCGCGCACGAGGCCCTCCTGCTCGAGTCGGTCCATCCGGGCCGTGTCCGCCGAGACGAACACGTCGGCCGGCGCGCCCGCGCGGATCTGTCGCGCGAGGTCGCTCGAGGCCCCGAAGTTGAACAGCGCGCGACTTCCCGAGGCCGCCTCCCACGCAGACCCGATTTCGGTCAGGGCGTCGGCCAGGCTGGCGGCCGCAAAGACGGAGACCTCGTCGCGCCCGGCTTTCGGCTCCGCCGAGAGCGCGGCTCTCGCCCCGCCAAGACACAGCAGGCCCAGGCCGATGCGGACCAGGAATCGCCCTCTCGAAAAACCGCCGTGTGACACGCGAGGCTGCTCCGCCGGGATGCTAACATCGGGCCCTGAATGAATCCCCCGCAGCGGCCGGCCGTCCCGCTCCGCCGCCTGCCGGTCGAGGACGACCACTTCCACGACCAATGCGGCCTGTTCGGCGTCTTCGGCCACCCCGACGCCGCGCATCTCGCGTACATGGGGCTGTACGCCTTGCAGCACCGCGGCCAGGAGTCCGCGGGCATCGCCGCCGCCGACGGACACAAGATCCGCCTCGAGAAGGGCATGGGGCTCGTGAACGACGTGTTCACGGAAGGTCGGCTCGACGCGCTCACGGGGGACCGCGCGCTCGGCCACGTGCGCTACTCGACCTCGGGCGAGACCGTCGCCACGAACGCGCAGCCGTACCTGATCGAGTGCCACCGCGGCCCGATCGCGGTCGGGCACAACGGCAACCTGGTGAACGCGGCGATCCTGCGCCAGGAGCTCGAGGCGGCCGGCTCGATCTTCCAGTCCACTTCGGACACCGAGGTGATCCTCCACCTGTACGCGCGCAGCCACCGCGAGCGGGTCGAGGACGCGATCGCGGCGAGCCTGTACAAGGTGATGGGTGCCTTCTCGCTGCTGTTCCTGACGCCCGCGGCGCTCGTCGCCGCGCGCGATCCCTGGGGCTTCCGGCCGCTGGTGCTGGGACGGCTGGGCGAGGCCACGGTGATCGCCTCCGAGACCTGCGCACTCGACCTGATCGACGCGGAGTACGTGCGCGACGTCGAGCCCGGCGAGGTGCTGATCGTCGACGCGGACGGCCTGCGCTCGTTCAAGCCCTTCCCGCCCGAGCCCACGGCCCACTGCGTGTTCGAGCACGTCTACTTCGCGCGCCCCGACAGCCTGGTGTTCGGCCGCACCGTGCTCGAGTCGCGCCTGAAGCTCGGCCGCCAGCTCGCGCGTGAGGCCCCCGCGGACGCCGACATCGTCTGCCCGGTGCCCGATAGCGGCATGGGGGCGGCGCTCGGCTTCTCGCAAGAGAGCGGCCTGCCGTTCGAGTGGGGCCTGATCCGGAACCACTACGTGGGCCGCACCTTCATCCAGCCGCGCCAGGGCCAGCGCACGGCCGGCGTCAAGATCAAGCTCAACCCGGTGCGGCAGGTGATCGAGGGCCGCCGCGTGGTGCTGATCGACGACTCGATCGTGCGCGGGACGACTTCGCAGAAGATCGTCCGGATGGTGCGCGAGGCCGGCGCGCGCGAGGTGCACCTGCGCATCTCCAGCCCGCCGACCACCGGGCCCTGCTACTACGGCATCGACACGCCGCTCAAGAGCGAGCTGATCGCGTCGTCGCACGAGGTCGAGGAGATCCGCCGCTTCGTCGGGGCCGACAGCCTCGCCTACCTCTCGCACGAAGGGCTGCTGGCGGCGACGGACGACGCCCCGGGCCGCCGTCATTGCACGGCCTGCTTCAGCGGCCGCTATCCGGTGGCCGTCACCCAGCCCGACGAGTCGCAGCTTCGCCTGTTCGAGAAGGCGAGGGCCTGAGCTCGGATCGCGCATGCCGCGCCTGCTGTCCGTCGGCCACGTGTGCCACGACCGCGCCCCGGGCGGGGACGTCGTCGGCGGCTCGGTCACCTACGGATCGCTGACCGCGCGGCGGCTCGGCTGGGACGTCGCGATCCTCACGAGCGCCGGGCCGGACTTCGACCCGCAGCGCGAGCTGCCGGGGGTGCCGCTGTTCCTGCAGCCGGCCGCCGCCACGACGCGTTTCGTGAACGAGTACGAGCCTGACGGCACCCGCCACCAGACCGTCACCGCGCGCGCCGACGACATTCGCTTCGAGGCGCTCCCGGACGAGTGGCGTGCGCCGGACGCGCTGCTGCTCGGCCCGCTGGCCGGCGAGCTCAAGGGCGTTGGCGCCACGGCCTTCGGGGCGGAATGCGTCGGCGCCATCGCCCAGGGCTACGTGCGCGCGATCGACGCGGAAGGCCGCGTCTCGGCGAAGGGCTGGGAGCGCCCGGAGCGCGACCTGCTGGGCGTGCACGTGCTGTTCCTGTCGCAGCACGACCTGCCCGACGCCGACACACGCGCGCGCGAGTTCCTGTCGCTCGTGCCGCTCGTGGCGCTCACACGCGGCTGGCGCGGCCTCACGCTGCTGACGCGCGACGGCGTCCACGACGTCCCCTCGCTGCCGCGCCCGGAAAAAGACCCGACCGGCGCAGGCGACGTCTTCGCAGCGGCCTTCCTCGTGCGCTACCAGGAGAGCTCCGACCCGCTCGAAGCCGCGGCCTTCGCCGCCTGCGCCGCCTCGTGCGCGGTCGAAGGCGTCGGCACCACGACTCTGGGCGACCGCGCCGAGGTCATGCGGCGGATGGACCTGCGCACCAGGATGATCGAGGACGGGGAGTGGGAGGAGTGACTCCGGGGGGCTAGGGGGGGCGGGATGCCCCCCCTCTGGCTCAGTCCAGGCCGTCTGGCTGTTCCGTTGTCCGCTGTCCGTTGTCCGTTTCCGTTGTCCGTTGCTGATAGGCTCTCGGCCGGAGCGTTAGCATGAACCGCGAATCACGCGTCCTCTTGTCCGCCTTCTCGCTTCTGTTCGTGTCGGCGCCGGCTTCGGCTCAGGCTCCCGCGAACAAGGCCTCTGCCGTGGCGAAGCCGAAAGCCGCGCCGGCTCCTCCGGTGGCTCTGGGCACCGAGGCCGTGATCGAGACGCCGAAGGGCAGCTTCACGATCCGGCTGCTGCCCGAGGTCGCGCCGAAGCATGCGGCGCTCTTCGCCAAGACGGCGAAGGCCGGCGGCTACGACGGCACCACCTTCCACCGGGTCATCATGGGCGGGATCATCCAGGGCGGCGATCCGCTCACGAAGGACCCGGCCAAGACTTCGGAGTACGGCAAGGGCGGCCTGGGTCTGCTGAAGGCCGAGCTGTCGGACCGGCCATTCGTTCGCGGCACGGTGGCTGCGGTGCGTCGCCCCTCGAGCATGGACAGCGCCGGGACACAGTTCTTCATCTGCCTCCAGCCCCAGCCTGCGCTCGCGGGTCAGTACACGGTCTTCGGCGAGGTGGTCTCGGGGGTGGAGGTCGTCGACCAGATCAGCACGACTCCCGTCGACGGCGACAAGGCGAAGGAACGCGTCGAGATGAAGGTAACGATTCGGGAGCCCGCCCCTCTGCCCTGACGACTCGCGGGAATCGCCCGTTTGCGGGACGGACGCGTGCCGGAACCGAACACTCCCGCTCGTGCGCGTCACGGTCCCGGCAGGCTCAAGCTCCTGATGAAGCAGCCCTTCCTTCCCACGGCCGGCCTGGCACGGCGCTTGACCATAGAGCTGGAGAAGGGCAGGACTTCCCATGACCAGTCTGGCTCAGGATGTCCGTTTCTCGCTCCGCCTGCTCTCGAGGGATCGCGGCTTTACGGCCGTGACCTTGTCCATCCTGGCCCTCGCCATCGGAACGACCACACCCACGTTCAGCATGCTGAACGCTTACCTGCTGCGGCCGCTGCCCTTCTTCGAGCCCGAGCGCCTGGTCCACCTGTGGGCGACCGACACGCGCCAGGGCTGGAGCCAGGGTCGCATGTCGGTCCCTGAGTTCCTCGACTGGCGGCGCGCGGCCCGCAGCTTTGAGAGCCTCGCTGCGTTCAACTACACCGCCGAGACCCTCAGCGGAGGAGACCCGCCGGAAGAGGTCTCGGCCGGGCGCGTCTCGGCCAACGCGTTCGACGTGCTCGGGCGGCGCGCAGCGATCGGTCGTGCCTTCCGTGCGGGCGAGGACGGCCCCGGGGCCGAGGAGGTCGTGGTCCTGAGCGACGCCTTCTGGAGAAGCCGCTACGAGGCGGATCCCCGGGTGTTGGGCCGAACCCTGGAGATCAACGGTCGCGCCCACACGATCGTCGGCGTGATGCCGGCGGACTTTGTCTTCCCGCTCCCCACGACGCGGCTCTGGGTCCCGCGCGTGCTCGACGCGGGGCGCCATCCGCGTGAGCAGTCGATGCTTCAAGTGGTGGGCCGGCTGGCTGCGGGGGTGTCGCAGCGGCAAGCCCAGGCCGAGATGACGGCGCTCGCCGCGCGCCTGGCCGAGCAGTACCCGCGGACGAACCGCGACCGCGGCGTCGACGTCGCCGACCTGCGCAGATCCCTCAACTTCGGCGACCAGATACTGCGAGTGATGTCCGTGGTCCTGTTCGTCGCCCACGGCTTCGTGCTGCTGATCGCGTGCAGCAACGTCGCCGCGCTGCTGCTGGCCCGGGCGTTCGGGCGCGCCAAGGAGCTGGCGGTCCGGGCCGCGCTCGGCGCCTCGCGCGGCCGCCTGGTTCGCCAGCTCCTGATCGAGAGCGCGGCGCTCGCCCTGGCTGGAGGGCTGCTGGGCGCGTTGCTGGCGGCGGCCCTCATCCGCGCGCTCTCCAGCGTCATCCCGGCGGATCTGTATCGGGTTGGCGAGCTGTCGCTCGACGCGCCGGCGCTGGCGTTTACGCTTGGCGTCTCGCTCCTGGCCACGCTGCTGTCGGGCCTGATCCCCGCGCTTCGGGTGTCCCAGGTGGACCTGGCGCAGGCGTTCCGCGATGCGAGCGCCGCGCTCAGCGCCTCGCATCGCGCGCTGCGCCTGCAGAGCCTGCTCGTCGTCGGCCAGCTCGGCCTGGCGGTCGTGCTGCTGATCGGCACGGGGCTGATGCTCCGGACCTTCCGGGTGGTGCAGGACGTGGATCCCGGCTTCGACCCGAAGAACGTGCTGACCCTGGAGCTGAAGCCGTCGCGCGAGGCCTATCCCGCCGACGAGCAGGTGGCCGCCTTCCACCGCCGCCTGATCGAGGAGGCCTCTCGCCTTCCCGGCGTGCGCGCGGCCGCCACCGTGAACTACCTGCCCCTCAACCACGAATCCCACCCCGTCGAGCTGCTGATTCCGGGCGCTGCGGCCGGCGGGCCCCCGCGCACGGCCACGCTGCTGCACGTGAGTCCGGGCTACTTCGAGGTGATGCGCCTGCCCGTGCGGGGAGGCCGCGTCTTCGATCAGGCCGACGACCTGGCCCGGCCGTTGATCGGCGTGGTCAACGAGGCCCTGGTGCGCCGCTACTTCGGCGGCCGCGACGCCGTCGGCCAGACCCTGAGTCTCGAGGGGATCGACCGTCCGTTGACGATCGTCGGGGTCGTCGCGACCGCGAAACACTGGGATCTGGTCGAGCCGCCGACGCCGCACGTCTACGTCTCCTTCTACCAACGCCCTGGGCGCTACCTGCGCCTGCTGATGCGGACCGAGGGCGATCCCCTGACCCTGGCTGTCGCAGCCCGGCGCGCCGTGGCGGGTGTCGACGCCAAGCTGCCGGTGACCGCCGTACGCTCGATGGAGCAGGTGGTCGAGGAGTTCCTTCTCCCGCGGGCGAGCCTGTCATTCTCGCTGGCCGCGCTCGGCGCGGGGGCGCTGTCGCTCGCGGCGATCGGGGTATACGGCCTGATGCTGTTCTTCGTGAGCCGGCGCACGAGAGAGATCGGCCTTCGCCTGGCCCTCGGCGCCTCGCGTCGCGACGTGTTGCGGCTCGTGCTCGGCCGCGCCCTGAGGCTTGTGAGCGTCGGCGTCGGGATCGGTCTCGCGGGCGCGCTGGCGCTCTCGAAGGCGATGTCGGGGTTGCTCTACGGCGTGGGCAGCGTCGACGTCGCATCGTTCAGCTTGGTGCCGCTGCTGCTGGCGACGACCGCCGCGCTCGCCGCCTGGCTGCCCGCCCGTCGCGCGGCCCGTCTGGATCCTTCCGTCACGCTTCGCATCGACTAGACCGAAGTTCCCGCCGGCAGCCTCCGCGCGAGCTCGAGGCCGCTGTGCATGACCATCACGGTACGGCCGTCACTCGGCGCGCAGCACCTCGAGCGGCGGCCGGCGCCAGACCTCGGTGCTGCCGCCGAGCCCGACCACGATCGTGAGCAGCACCACCGACGCGACGAGCGCCGCGAGCTCCGCGCCCGGCAGCGCGAACGAGCCCTCGAACACGAAGCGCACGAGAGCCCAGCCGGCGGCGGTCGCGAGCAGCAGCGCCGCCCCGGCCGACAGCACGCCGAGCACGGCGTATTCGGCGAGCAGGATGCGCACGAGCTGCGGCCGGCGCGCGCCGAGCGTGCGCAGGAGCGCACCCTCGCGCACGCGCTGGTAGCGGCTCGCCGCCACCGCTCCGGCCAGCACCAGCGCCCCCGCGGCCAGGCTGAAGAGGGCCATGAAGCGGATCGCCAGCACGACCTTGTCGAGCACACCCTCGATCGCGCGCTGGATCTGGGCGAGGTCGAGCGTCGAGACGTTGGGGTGCGCCTCGACCACGTCGCGCTGCAGCCGCCCGCGCGCCGTCGCGTCCTCGACGCGCGCGAGCAGCACGTCGCTGCGCGGGGCGTCGTCGAGCGGTCCCTCGGGGAAGACGACGAAGAAGTTGGGCTCGAAGCGTGCCCACTCCACCTCGCGCAGGCACGCGACGCGCGTGGCGATCCTGACCCCCTGCACGTCCCACACGAGCTCGTCGCCGAGCTCGAGGCGGAGCTCCCGGGCGAGGCCCGATTCGACGGCGATCGGCACGGGAGCGCCCGCGCGGCCCTTCCACTCGCCCGGCCGCCACCAGGCGCCCGCGACGAGCCGCTCCGAGGGCACTGGTGCGTCGCGATAGCTGCTCCTGTACTCGCGGCGCAGCGCCCAGCGCTCCGGCCGCTTCGACTCGTCCTCGATCGCGAGCAGCTCCGCGACGGGGCGGCCCTCGAGCGAGTGGATCCGCATCGGCACGATCGGCACGACGGGGGCGGTGAGCGGGCCCACGGCCGTCACGCGGGCCCTGACGTCGTCCTGCTGGTCCGGCTGCACGTCGAAGAAGACCAGGTTCGGCCGCGTGGCGCCGCGGTCGACCCGCAGCTCGCGCAGCAGGTTGTGCTGGACGAGTATCAGCGTGGCGAGCAGGAAGACGCCGAAGCCGAGCGCGAGGACCACCATCAGCGTCTGGTTCGCGGGCCGATACAGGTTGGCGAGACCCTGGCGGTAGACGTAGGGCAGCCGGCGCGGGAAGAAGCGCCGCAGGCCGCGCACGAGCGCGAACGCCGCGAGCCACAGCCCGAGGATCGCGACCGAAGCACCCCCGGCGAAAGCGAAGCCGAACGCGGGACGGCCCGCCTGGATGACCGACAACGCGACCAGGCTCGCCGCAAGCGCAAGCAGGGCCAACAGGCGTGCCCCGTCACGCCGCGGCCGCTTCTCCTCGAAGTCGCGCCGCAGCACGGCGAGCGGCGACACGCGGCGGACCGCGACGAGCGGGAGCAGCGAGAAAACGAGCGCGACCCAGACGCCGACTCCGACGCCGGCTGCGACGGCGGGCCACGAGAGCGACCAGCTCGCGTCCACCGGCAGCACGCCGCGCAGCAGGCGCGGCAGCGCGAGCTGGGCAAAGGCGCCGAGGAGAGCCCCCGCCAGGCTGCCGAGAAGGCCGACGAAGGCCGCCTGGGCGAGATACGCGCGCAGCACCGTGCCGAAGGTGGCCCCGAGGCAGCGCAGCACGGCGATCGTCGCCATCCGGCGCTTGATGAAGACGTGGACCGCGCTCGCGACACCGAGGCCGCCGAGCAGCAGCGCGACGAGCCCGATCAGCCCAAGGAAGTTGCCGAAGCGCGTGAGCGTCTCGGTCAGCTGCCGCTGGTCCTCCGAGACGGTGCGCACGGCCAGGCGCTCCGCGGAGAGCGCCGGACGGAAGCGCTCGGCGATCTTCTGCGGGTCGGTTCCTGGCGGAAAGCGCAGGTAGGCCTCGTAGCGCGCCCGAGAGCCCCGCGTCAAGAGGGCGGTCTCTAAGACGCGCGAGCGCGGGATGTAGACGCGCGGGCCGAGGGCGCTGCGCAGGCTGACGTCGCCGGGAAAGTTGAGCACGGTCGCGCGCACCACGAAGCGCGCTTCCCCGAGGGCGATCTCGTCGCCGACCGAAGCACCCAGCATCGCGAGCAGCGACGCCTCGACGATCGCGCCGCCCGTCGCGTCGAGGCGCCCCCATTCCCCGGCCGGGGCCGTCTCGATCGTGCCGTAGTACGGGTAGCCGGGGTCGACCGCGAGCAGCTGGGTGAGCCGCGTCGTCGTCCCGCCAGGAAGGTAGGCCATGGCACCGAGCCTGACCGCGCGCGCGAGCTCGGCCCCCGGGCGCGTCGCCGCCGTCACCTCGGCGACCAGGCTCTCGGCCTTCTCGCTCCAGGGACCGGCGGCCGAGACGGAGAGATCGGCGCCCAGGAGCGCCCGCGCTTCCTTCTGCACCGAATCGCGGAGGTTGGCGGTGAACGAGTTGATCGCGACGAGCGCGGCCACGCCGACCGCGATCGCGGCCACGATCAGCAGCCCGCGCCGCTTGGAGCCGCGCGCCTCGCGCCACGCGAGCGAGAGGGCGAAGCCTGCCGTCAACCGATGCTCTCCACGACCGCCCCGTCGCGGAGCCGCAGCACCCTGTGGGCGCGGGCGGCGAGCTCGGGCTCGTGGGTCACGAGCACGATGGTCGTGCCGAGCTCGCGGTTCAGCTCCGCGAGCAGCTCGACCACGTTCTGCCCGTTCGCGGCATCGAGGTTGCCCGTGGGCTCGTCCGCGAACAGCAGCTTGGGCCGATTCGCGAAGGCCCGCGCCACCGCGACCCGCTGCTGCTCGCCGCCGGAGAGCTGGGCGGGATAGTGATGACCGCGGTCGCCGAGGCCGACCCGCTGCAGCAGCTCGTCGGCCCGAGCCCGGCCGTCCTGGCCGCGCAGCTCGAGCGGCACCTGGACGTTCTCGCGAGCGGTGAGGGTCGGTATCAGGTGGAAGGACTGGAACACGAAGCCGACCGTCTCGGCCCGCATTTGCGCGCGCTGGTCCTCGCTGAGCGCCCCGAGATCATGGCCATCGAGCAGCACGCGCCCGTGCGTCGGGCGGTCGAGGCCCGCCATCAGCCCGAGCAGTGTGCTCTTGCCGCTCCCTGAAGGCCCGGTGATCGCGAGAATGCGCCCGGCCTCGAGCTCGAACGTGATATCTCTGAGAACGGTGATCTCGCGCCCGCCCGAGGGGTACGTCCGGGTGAGTGCTTCGCAGCGCAGGATGGACATGATCTCGTACCGGGCCCTTGGACGCATGATATCGGTAAAGCACGCTGCGCTCGTCGCGACGGCACTCGTGTCGCTGACGGCGATCGTCGCGTGCAGCGGCGCACGCCCCGCACCGACGCCCTCGCCGTCTGCTTCCGCCTCCCCGGCGTCGGCCAACGGCCTGGGCTCGGCTCGAGGCGCCGACGAGCGTCCCGTGATCCTGTTCGTCGGAACGAGTCTCACCGCGGGCCTGGGGCTGGATCCGTCCGAGGCCTACCCCGCGCTCGTGCAGGCGAAGCTCGACGCGGCGGGGCTTCGCTACCGGGTCGTCAACGCGGGCGTGAGCGGCGAGACCTCGGCCGGCGCGCGCCGCCGCGTCGAGTGGTTGCTGCGCCAGCCGGTGGCCGTGCTGGTGCTGGAGACCGGGGCGAACGATGGCCTGCGCGGCCAGGATCCCGACGCGACGCGCGCGAACATCCAGGCGATCCTCGACGAGGCCAGTCGCCGCGAGCCGCCCCCGCGGCTGGTGCTGGCGGCGATGGAGGCGCTTCCCAACTACGGCGAGGCCTACCGTCGCCGCTTTCGTGCCATCTACCCGGAGCTCGCGAAGGCGAACGCCGCGACGCTCCTGCCGTTCCTGCTCGAGGGAGTGGCCGGCGAGCCGGCGCTCAACCAGTCCGACGGCATCCACCCCACGGCCGAGGGCCACGCGCGGATCGCCGACAACGTCTGGAAGGCCCTGCGCCCGATCTTGTAGCGGCGCCGGGCGTCGTCATGGGACCGCGAAGCCCTGGGCGTCGCTCGTCCAGATGGGTGCCGCCGCGAGGGCGGCCGGCACCTCCTCGGGCTCGGCGACTACCTGCCACATGGCGCGGTGTCGCTCGTCCATGAAGCGCTCCTCGACCGCGCTCGAGAGCAGCTCGACGAGCGGGTCGTAGAAGCCGCGCGTGTTCACGAGCACGATCGGGTGGAGATAGAGGCCGAGGCGCTTCAGCGTCATGGTGTCGAACAGCTCGTCGAGCGTGCCGCAGCCGCCGGGCAGCGCGACGACGCCCTGGCTGCGCTCGAGCATGAGCTGCTTGCGCTGGCGCATGTCGTCGACCAGCAGCAGCTCCGACAACCCCCGGTGGCCCCACTCGAGCTCGACCATGAAGCGGGGCAGCACGCCCACGACGCGCCCGCCCCGCCCGAGGGCGCCGTCCGCCAGCGCGCCCATCGAGCCGCCGCCGCCGCCGCCGTAGACGACGCCGTAGCCGCTGTTGGCGAGCGTCGCGCCCAGCCGACGCGCCGCCTCGTGGTACTCGGTGTCGCACTGCCGACTCGAGGCGCAGTAGACGCAGATCGCCTGTCGCGGCAGCGTGCCAACGTCGTGGAGCGTCGTCATCGGTCACCCACCAGGGGACGTGTCGAGATCAGAGACTATCAATCGGGCGCGGCGTCGGCCAGGAAGTCGAGGGCCCGCTCCGGGGCCCAGAACCATCCGGGCGCCTGCGAGCGCGCCACGAAGCCGACGTGGCCGCCGGTCGCCAGGATCTGGCGCGTCACCGTCGCTGAGACCGGCCAGCCCAGGACGGAGGCCTGCGGGATCATGGGGTCGTCCTGGGCCGCGAGGACGAGCGCCGGCCGGTCGATCGCGGCGAGCCATGGCCCGGCGCTCGAACGTTCGTAGTACTGTGCGGCGCTCTCGTACCCGCCGAACGGAGCTGTGATCCGGTCGTCGTACTCGCGAACGCTGCGCAGGCCCAGCTCGCGCCCCGCGGCGAAGAGATCGGGCCGCGCCGCGTGGCGCCGCCTGTAGGCCTCGCTCAGCATCCTCATGAAGTAGTGCTGGTAGGGCCCGTTGCCGGGGGCCTCGAGTGCTGCGGCGCACGCCGCCAGGTCGAGGGGTGGCGACACGGCCGCGGCGGCCGCCCACCCTCGGGGCAACAGCTGGCGCCTTCGGCCGAGCGTCAGCAGCACGAGGTTGGCCCCGA